>DASWVN010000090.1:0-1650 GCA_036401215.1 Vicinamibacterales bacterium
ATCACCGACCTCAAACCCGAAGAGATCATCATCGAAGAAGACGGCAAACGTTTGCCGATCATGATGTTCCAGCGCGTCACCGAACCGGCCGACGACTCCTTCAGGGAAGAAGCCATTCGCGCGGTGACGGCGCAGGTTTCGTCGAACGATGCGTTCCCGCGCGGGCACCTCTACATCCTGATCTTCGACCAGGAGCACATCACTCCCGGCAACGAGCAGCGGGCGCGCATGGCTGCCGAACAGTTCATCCGCAGTCGAGTGCGTCCGGCCGACCGCGTCGCGCTTTACGCGATCCCCGGCCCGGGACCGCAGATGGGATTCACCGCCGACAAGATGCGCGCGATCGGCGCCCTCGAGTCGGTACGCGGCGGCTATCAGCGGACGGTATCCACGCCGTTCGGCACGATGGCCCTGTTCGAGGCTCATCGGGTCGTGCAGGGAGACACGAAGCTGATCGCCGACTTGCTCGACCGGATGCGTGCCGAAACGGACGTCGTCGCACGCGAGGCGCGCGAGCGAGGCGTCGGCGCTGGTGGTGAGGATCCCTCGATTGCTCAGCGCCTGCTCGTCGAGAACGCGCGCGTCGTCGTGAACCAGAGCGACGGCGCATCACGCCAGTTCCTGCAGCGGCTCGCCGACGTCATCAGCCTCTTTCGCGATGTCGAAGGCCGGAAGACAGTCGTGCTCTTCTCCGAGGGTTTCTTTCAGGACAATCTCTCGCGCGAATTGGAACTCGTCGCCGCAGCCGCAGCGCAAAGCTATTGCGTGTTCTACACGTTCGACCTGAACCAGCGGACAGGCGGAATCCAGGAGGCGTACGTCTCTGACACGGTTCGCTCGAGCGAGATCCAGGCACGGATCGCCCCGCTGGCGACCCTCGCGGTCGAAACCGACGGCATGATGATCGTTGATGCGTCCAGCCGGAGCGGTGAAGCACTCGATCGGATCGCCGAGCAGACGCAGGATTACTACCTGCTCGGCTTCACGCCTTCCGAGCAGGCCCTCGCCAGCCGCGGCAAGTATCGGCGCGTCGACGTGAAGGTGACGCGGCCCGGCGCGCGTGTCAGCGCGAGGACCGGCTACGCGGTGTCTCCCGAGCAGACACCGGCGGATCGCAAGCGCGCGATCAACAGCGTGCTCGGCGCACCATTCGCGCAGCAGGGATTGAAGCTCGATTACACCACCTACGTGATGAAGGGAGCGGAATCCGGGCAGCACCGGGTGATCCTCAGCCTGAACGCGGACCTGCCGGTTCGCTCGAGTCCGGGCGATGCCGCCGACATCGTCTTCGTCGCGCGCGACATGCAGGACGGGCGGATCGTGGCGAACGCGGCCGACACGCTGCCGCTTCCGACCACCGCGCGCCCCGGCTCTGCGCTCGGCACCGGAAGCTGGCGCGCGCAGTTCAACCTGCCGCCTGGCAACTACATGATGCGGATGGTGGTGCGCGAACCCGGCGGGCTGGTCGGCAGCGCGGATCGGCGCATCGACGTCCGTCCGCTGACGGGACCGGACGTCAGCACCAGCGACCTGGTGATCGGATCGGCGCTCGGCGGATTGCCCGTGCGTCCGCGCGCGTACACCGAGGACGGACTGACCGGGATCCTCGAGGCGTACGGACGAACGACGGCACAGCTCGAGCCGCTGAAC
>DASWVN010000091.1:0-21487 GCA_036401215.1 Vicinamibacterales bacterium
TCGGCTCCCGCGGAATGGCGTACGTCGTTGAGCGCGATCGCCGAGAGCGACGGCGTCGTCATCGCCGGTGGCGGCAACCTCAGTCAATCATGGCCCGCGGCGGTATTCGAACGCACGGCTGTCGTCAGAGCCGCCCGGCGCGCGGGGCGGCCCGTCGCCATCACCGGCCAGACGCTGGGTCCGGCATTCGATGACCGGACGCGGGAGTTGACCGCGGCGCTCCTGAGGGACGCCGTGTTCGTCGGTCTGCGCGAAGCAAGTTCCCATGCGCTCGCCCTCGCGCTTGGAGCGCCGCGTGACCGGACGGTCATGCAGTTCGACGATGCGACCGGCGTGAGCCCGATCGAGCCGCCGTGGTGGCGAGACGTCATTGGCGATCGCGACGTCATCGCGGTCACGCTCAATCGGCTCTGGAACGCAGGTGATCCTGAAGGAAGCGTCGCGTTCATCGCCAGGCAGCTCGTCGACGTGAGCCGTCACACCGGCGCGACGATCGTGTTCGTTCCGCACCTCGGGGATCTGCAGGGTGAGCCGACGGAGGACGTGGCGATGGCGCGGGCCGTTGCCGCAGCGGCGGGCGGCTCGGTGCCGCTGCTGGTCACACCGCTGCCGACGCCAGCTCAGGCGGTGTGGATCGCCGCGCGCGCTCAGCTCGTCGTGAGCACGCGGTATCACCCGATCGTCTTTGCGATCGCGGCGACAACCCCGGCGTTGTTCCTGCCGCAGGATCACTACACGCACGTGAAGGGGTGCGGTGCGATGAACCTCGCGGGGCTGGGATCGTGGACCCTGCCGGTGGGCGCCGCCGCCGGTGGACTGCTGACGCCGGCCACGCTGGAGTTGTGGGCGCGACGGCAGGAAGTCCGCGAGCATCTACGGGGCGTGGTGCCGGCGATCGAGACGGCACGACGACGGCACGTCGACACGCTGTTGTCGGCGCTGGCGGCGCCAATGACCCTGTCGGCTGGCGAGCCGATCGCCGTCATGGCCGGCCCGGTCGCACGAGGCACCTGGGTGGAGCACGCCTATACCGGCGGCCTGCACATCGATGCCCGGAGCCGCCGGTTCGAGCAACAGCTGGCCTCTGCCGAGGAATACGTCGGCGCGCTCAGACGTGAGGTCGAGCGCAAGGATGCTGAACTGGTCGCTGCGCAGGCCGCGCTCGCGGATTTGACGAAGGCGACCCACGAAGCCCACGCCGCGTGGCAAACCGATCGAGACTCGCTGATGCGTCACTGCGAGCGGCTCGAAGAACGGGCGTCGACGGCCGAGCAGTGGGCCGGCGTCCTCCAGAAAGAAGTCGAGCGGAAGGAGGCGGAGCTGGTCATCGCCCAGGCCGCGCTCGAAGAGGCCGCCAGGCAGCGCCGCGGCGAGCCGACGGTGCCACCCGACACCGAACCTGAATCACCGGGCAAACCGCCCCACCAGTCCTGAGGAGCAACGTGTTGATGGAAGCGTGCACGATCGTGGCGCGCAATTACCTGCCGTACGCCAGAGTGCTCGCGGAGTCGCTGACGGCCCTGCATCCCGAGTGCCGCGTGACCGTCCTCGTCGTCGATGGCGAGGGTGAACCCTCCGATCGGCAGCGGTTTCGCGTGCTGCAGCTCGAAGACATCATGCCCGACGAGGAGGAGCGCCGGCGGCAGACCTTCATGTACGACGTGACGGAGCTGTCGACGGCGGTGAAGCCGCTGCTGTTGCGGTATCTGCTCGCGGAAGGCGCGCCGGCCGTCGTCTACTTCGATCCGGACATCGAGTTCTTCGGTCCTGTCGATCATCTCTGGCGCCTTGCCGAAGACCGCGGCATCGTGCTGACGCCGCACGTCCTGTCGCCGCTCCCCGAGGACGGCTTCGAGATCAGCGACGTCACCGTGCTTCGCGCCGGGCTCTTCAATCTCGGTTTCATCGGCGTCGGTGCCGGCGCCGGCGCGTTTCTCGAGTGGTGGAGCGGGCGGCTCCGCCGCCATTGCGTGTCGGACGTCGGCAACGGCCTGTTCGTCGATCAGCGATGGGTCGACTACGTGTCCGCCGCATTCCCGCACGTCGTCGTGCGCGACCCGGGGTACAACGTCGCCTACTGGAATCTGCACGAGCGAACCGTCCTCCAGACGGAAGCTGGATTCACGGTCAACGGCGAGCCGCTGCGTTTCTACCACTTCAGCGGCTTCGATCCCGACGTTCCGTATCTTCTGAGCAAGCACCAGGGACCGAACCCACGGATCCTCCTCAGTGAGCGGCCGGCGGTGCAGGAACTTTGTCGACGGTATGCGGCCAGGCTTCGTCTGCACGGCTACGGCGGCCTTCCCGGGAAGTACGGGTTCTCGACGCTTCCGGACGGCACGCCAATCGATTTCGTGATGCGCCGCCTCTTCCGGCGCGCGCTGCTCCAGGCGGAACGTACCGATGCGCCCGCTCCGCCGTTCCCGTTCGACTGGGACGGCATCGTGGACTGGTTGAACGCGCCGGCGCCGGAAGCCCCTCGGCTCACGCGGTATCTGTTCGGGCTGTACCAGGAACGGGCCGATCTGCAGCGCGCGTTTCCGACGCCGTACGGCGCCGACGCGGACGCCTATCTGCACTGGGTCGCGTACGACCCATGGGCCAACCAGACGATTCCCGCCTCGCTCCGACCCGCGTCTCCGGCCGATGCACGCGGCCGCGAGCCGGCGGCGTTTCGCGAAGGCGTGAACATCGCCGGTTACTTCAAGGCGGAACTTGGCGTCGGCGAAGTCGCACGGTTGTTGACCGCCGCGGCACGAGCCGAGGGGCTGCCGGTGGCGACCGCGCTGAACGATCGGACGTTGAGCCGCCAGGAGAACACGTTCGAAGCCAGCGCCGGTGACGGACCCTATCCGGTGACGCTCGTGTGCGCCAACGCCGACGAGTTCCCCCGCGCCGTGGACGCGCTGCCGGCGGACATGCGCGACGCGCACTATCGGATCGGCTATTGGTTCTGGGAGACGGAGCGCCTGCCGGAGGTCTATCGATCCTCGGCCGATCTGCTGGACGAGATCTGGGTTGCAAGCGAGTACGTCGCATCCGCCGTCCGCAACACCGTGTCGAAGCCGGTGTGGATCTGCCCGGTGCCGATTCGCCGGCTGGATCCGGCGCCACTCTCCAGAGAGGAGCTGGGACTTCCGCCCGGTTTTCTGTTCCTGTTCATGTTCGACTTCCTGAGCAACGTCCACCGGAAGAACCCGATCGGTCTGGTGCACGCCTTCTGCCGCGCCTTCCGTCCGGGCGAAGGGCCCACGCTGCTGCTGAAGTCGATCAACGGTCCGCTCGCGCGCGGGCCGCAGGAGGCGCTGCGCGCCGCGATCGGCGACCGGACCGATGTGATCGCGCTCGACGGCTATCTGCCGGGCCGCACCCGGGATGCGCTCATGAACGCCTGCGACTGCTACGTGTCGCTGCACCGCTCCGAAGGGCTGGGACTCACGATGGCGGAAGCGATGGCCCTGGGGAAGCCGACGATCGCGACCGCCTACTCGGGCAATCTCGAGTTCATGACCGCCGAGAACAGCTTCCTCGTGCCGTCGCGCCGCACGCCCGTTCCGCCGGGCTGTGCGCCGTACGTCGAAGGCGACTGGTGGGGAAACCCGGACCTCGAGGCGGCGGCGTCACTCATGCGGCTGGTCTATGAGAATCCGGACCTCGCGAGAGACCGCGCCGAACGCGGGCGCCTCGACGTGATGGAACGCTGTTCGCCTTCGCGGACGGTTGCCTTCATCCGCGAACGTCTCTCGGACATACAGCGGCGTCGTGATGACGAGGCAGCGCAAGCCCTCGCGACGCCCGATCCTCCGCCGCCTCCACGGCCGGAGCCCGAGGATGTCGTACCGGCGCCGGGCGATGACGCTGCCGTGCCGGCAATCTCGAGAGAAGTCTTCGAGGAGATGTGTGCGCAGCTCGAGGAGGCCGAGCGTGCTGCAGCGGAGGCCGACAACATGCTGGCTGGCGGCATCCCGTTCGGGACGCCGTCCCGTTTCGGCTGGCCCGGACAGGTGCTGCGAACGGCCGTCCTGCGGCTGATGCGCCCCTACGTCCACTTCGAAATGCGCGCCCATCGTCAGCACCTGGCGTCCACGCAGCGCATCATCGAATCGTTGCGCCGGGCGGCGATGGCAGAACCGCCAGAGGAGCGCGTGAGGGACCTCGAGGATCCCGCATGATCGTCCGCTTCGACTGAGCAGGACCGACGGGTCAGCGCCTTATGGATGAGGTTAGTATCTCATCCATAAGGAGCCCAGACCAATGCCAGCGGAACCGCCCTCAGGCGCGGCGCGATGCTGACTGACATCGCGCACGACCCCTCGATCCCCACAAAACCAGCCACACACACCGCCCCATTGCTGACCAGGCACGAGGTGCTTGCGTGCGCAACCGCGTGGGTCTCCGCCGGCATCTTCGGGTCGCTTTGGTTCGCGGATCCTGACCTCTGGGGACATCTGCGCTTCGGCCTCGATGCAGTCCGCGATCGAGTGCTGACACCCGGCGATCCCTACTCGTTCACAGCCGACGTTCCGTGGATCAATCACGAGTGGCTCAGCGAGGTCATCCTCGGTGTCGTGTACCAATGGGGCGGCATCACCGGGTTGATGCTCTCCAAGGCTTTCGTCACCTGGGCGGCGTTCGGGCTCATGGCTTCGCACCTGCGATACACCGCAACACCGTGGCGCTGGTGGCTGGCCGTGCTGGCAATCGTCGCGTGCGGCCCGATGACGATTACCTGGCGGCCGCAGGTCTGGTCCGTGCTCGCGCTGACCTGCCTGGCCGCGTCGACTTCGGCCTCGATCCGCCTTCGCCTGATCACATGGCCGGTCCTCTTCGTGTTGTGGGCAAACCTGCACGGCGGGTGGATCGTCGGCCTCGGCGTCGCGGCCGCGTGGAGCGCCGGCAGGATCATCGAATCGAACGACTGGCGATCCGCGCTTCCCGTCGGTTTGTCCGTGATCGCCACCCTCGCGACACCTTACGGTCTCGACCTGTGGCTGTTCATCTGGCACACCGTCGGCTTCGACCGAGGTGACATCGGCGAGTGGCAATCCACCTGGGCGCAGGGGGGCAAGGGCCTTCTCTGGCTCGTCGGCGTTTCGGCATGTGCTCTTTTGTGGCGCCGCGGCGTCTGGACATGGAGCGCCGCACTGCCGGTGTTGATGTTGGCCGCAGCCAGCCTCCGAGTCGGGCGACTCACAGGACTGTTCGCCATCGTCGTCGTGATGCTCCTGGGCTCGCGCCTGCGCGGCCCCGCGCCGGCGTTTCCTCGAGCGCTCTGGGTGATGCTGGGGATCGGCGCAATGGTTCCGACGGCGTTCATCATGGACGCGCAGACGGAGTGCGTGTCATTCGCGGGAACGCGGCCCCCAGACGCCGCGGCGGCCGGAGCCTTGATCGGGACCACAGGACGACTGATGGTCCCGTTCGATTGGGGTCAGTATGCGATCTGGCACTTCAGCCCGGCCCTGCGCGTCTCCTTCGACGGACGTCGGGAGACGGTCTACAGCGCGGAACGCATCGCCGAACAGCACCAACTGACGAGCGGTGACCTCTCCATGGTGCCGTTCATCGAGGAGCACGCCCCTGAATATGTCTGGGTGCCGCGGCCTGAAGGCGAACTCCTGGCGACCTATCTGGTCGAGATCGGATACCGCGAAGATGTGCGGACGGAGCACTCAGTCATCCTGACCCGCTCGGACCTCCCGGTTATTTCTGCTGCAGCGCCCATGTCTGCGTGCTTCCCGTAAGCCGACAGTGCAGACGTCTGCACAACCAAACGCCGAGCGAGTGACGGTGCAGGAGGTCCGGGGGCGAGAGCCCCCGGATAAATCAAGACGCGAGCGAGCGAAGCGAAGCGAGTCACCGGCCCGCCTTCGCGCCGAAGGCGCTTCGGCGCGGTCCGCCGTAGCCTTGGCGGAGGCGGAAACGGAGCGAGGCGGCGCAGCGCCGAGCGAGCGACGGTGTAGGGGGTCCGGGGGCGATAGCCCCCGGACTAATTCTGGACCAGACCGGGATCGAACCGGTGACCTCGTGAATGCCATTCACGCGCGCTCCCAACTGCGCCACTGGCCCACACATCGGCGGGACGAACACCCCATTGTAAAGGACAGCCGGGGACCGGTCAAAGCTTCACGCCGAAGACGCGGACGTAGTCGTCGGGCGTGTCGATGTCGAGCGTGACGCCGGGATCGTCGACCTCCACGTCCCGGACGCGAGCCGGGTCGGCGCGGACGACGGCCCGGGCGCCGATGGTGGGATCGGCGGCGAGCAGTTCGTCGAACACCGCGCGTTTGAAGAGGACCGGATGGCCGTGCACGCCGCGATGACTCGCCCGGGCGATGTGCACCCCTTTGTCACGCGCGGCGTCGAGCACGGCCGTGACCACCGCACGGGACACCAGCGGGACGTCCACGGGCAGGACCACCATCGCGTCGGCGCCCGAAGCGCGAACCGCAGGTAGCGCCGCCACGATCGAGGAGAGTTGTCCGCGGTCAGGATCCGGATTCACGACGAGCGACCCGCCCTGTCGCTCGGTCTCGGCGGCAAGCTCCCCGTCGCCGGTCCGCGCGACGACATAGACCGGATCCAGCCCTGAATCCAGCGCCGTTCGGATCAGATGACCGACAAACGTTCGGCCGCTCCCGGGGTGCTTCAGCAGGGATTTGGGACGTCCCATTCTCGACGACCGGCCAGCAGCCAGAATGACCCCCGCGATTGTGCCTCTTTGGGATTTCAAGTGACTTTCCTTGACATAGTGGGGCGAACTCCCTACACTTGCCCCGTTTTCAAGCTCAGCGCGTCTGGATTCCAGATGCGCGCGCGGCAAGATCGGCAGGTCGGCGCCTCTCCTTATGCGGGCCGCTCTCCTCCGGCCCCATCCGCGTTCCCAGCTTGCGCCCCCGGGATTGCCCTGGGGGAGTGTTCACGGAGGACACGGGTATGCCTACGGGTACCATCGCTCGCCTGCTGATCGACAAGGGCTTCGGTTTCATCCGAGACGAAACCGGGATCGAGCACTTCTTTCACCGCAGCTCGGTTCGCGGCGCCGTTTTCGAACTCCTGCGCGAGGGTCAGCGGGTCGAGTTCCAGATCGAAGAATCTGCCAAGGGCCCGCGTGCTGGCGACGTTCGGCTGATCGAAGGCTAGGCCGCTCATCAATCCCGGGCGGGGTAGCGCTCCGCCCGGGCTCCCACCACTCCACCGACCCACACGGCTCATCGGCCAGATCACTCAACGACTGCCCGCACGTTGCTGGTTATAGATCCGATCAAACGGAATAGATCGTTGCCGCGCGATCGTGGCGGGAACCTGCCCGGCTGTTAAGATCCAGACGGAAGCGAACGGGGCCCGGTGGCCCTCCCGGTCTTCAAAATCGGTCGCTGCGTGCGTTTCGCGCGCGGGCTGGGTTCGACTCCCAGGCGCTTCCGCCATTCGACCCGCCACTTCGGCTTCGCCCGCACCGCGCATCCGCCTTTGCGCTTCGCGCTACGACGGACAAGCCGGCTCCGCGCACCGCGCAGCGCGGACCGCGTTACTCGAGCAACTCCAGGAACGCGTTCGCGTCCGAAAGGTCCTCGAACACGTGCTCCGCGCCCGTGGCACGCAACTCTTCGACCGACGAACTGCCCGTCGCGATCGCGACCGCCACGGCGCCCGCCGCCTGCGCGCACGTCACATCGTGCGGGGTGTCGCCGACGACGAGCACGTCGCGATCCGGGATGTCGGGGAGGCCGCACGCGCGGGCTCGGTCGACCGCGAAGGGAACGAGCGCGTTGCGATCCGCGGCATCGCCGCCGAACGCGCCGCAGCGGAAGTATCGCCACAGGTCGAAGTATCCGAGCTTGACCCTCGCTCCCTCCTCGAAATTTCCGGTCAGCAATCCGGTGAACACATCGTCCCGCCGTTCGAGTGCGTCGAGGACCTCGCGCACACCCGGCAGCACGCCCTTGCGCCCCTGGCCGGGATGGTGGATCTCTTCGCCGAGGTAGGTGACGTACCGGTGCTGGAGGTCTGCCAGCAACCCGCCGTCCAGCGCCCGCCCGTAGCGGCGGACGGCTTCGGCGAGGATCGCCCAGTCCGTGCGCCCGGCGACCGGGATGCCGTCGAGACCGTTGGTGTGGCCGAAAACGTCGTGGAGCGCGCGATTCATCGCGCGAAGGCCGGCGCCCCCGGTGAGCACCAGGGTGCCGTCGATATCGAACAGGACGAGCTTACGCATCAGAAAACACCGCTACAATCGGAGATCGGCCGATCGGAGGATCGATCGATCGTAAGAGGAGGACACACATGACATCGAGATTGTTCGCTGCGGCGGCGGCTGTCGCGCTCGCCGGTGCCGTCGCGACGGCGCAGGGCACGGTGACCGCCACCGCCGACATCAAGGGAAAAGGCATCTCCGGCACGGCGACGTTCACCGAGCGGATGCAGGGCACCGGGAAAATCGTCGAGGTTTCGATCAACCTGACCGGCCTCACCCCGGGCAAGCACGGCGTGCACCTGCACGCGGTCGGCAAGTGCGAACCGGACTTCTCCGCGGCCGGCGGACACTTCGATCCGGGGCCGGCCAGCAACACCGATCCTGACGCCAACCATCCGTTCCACATGGGCGACATCCCGAACATCGAGGCCGGCGCTGACGGCAAGGCGAGCATGAAGGCGGTGACCACCAGGGTGACGCTGTCGGACGGACCGCTGTCGGTGTTCGACGAGGACGGGACCGCCATCATCATTCACGGCAACGAGGACCAGATGATCACCGGCGCGCCGAAGTCGGGCGTCAGCGGCGGCCCGCGCGTGGCCTGCGGCGTATTGACGAAGAAATAGCCCGCAGGATGCTGAAGAACGCATCCTGCATGGTAGATGGTAGATGGAAGATGGCAAAAGCCCAGTCATTGACATTCTTTCCCATTTGCCATTTGCCATGTCCACCCAGGCCCACATCTTTCAGCGGACTGTCAGCGGAACCATCCGCGCTTTTTTCTCCACGGTACCAGGTCACCGGTCGCAGGCTGCAGCGCCAGCGACCGGTGCGCCACCGCCTCCGCGAAGTCGACGTCGGTCGTGATGATCAACGCCGCGATCCCGCGGCGTTCGGCGACGGCGGCGACGTCGCGCGCGAGCGGCACCTTCTCGGCATCGCTCACCTCCACCGTGGGGTGCTCCACCAGCAGCAGCACGGGATCGAGCGCCACCGCCCGCGCCAGGTGTGCCCGCAGGCGCACGTGCGCAGGAAGGTCGCCGGCCTGGCGCGACAGGTCTTTGCGTGAGATGCCGCAATCGGCAGCCAGCCGCCCGATCCGCTCCTGGATCTCCCCTTCGATCGCGTCGATCTGCAGCGTGAACGGCAGCGCCAGGTTCTGTTCGAGCGTCGAGCCTTCGAGCATCACGGCACGCGGCGAGACGATACCGAAACGATCGAGCGAGGTGAGCCACGCGTCGCTGTCGGAAATGTCGGCGGTCGATTGCGCGAACACGCTGACGGTTCCGGCATCGGGCAGTGACGCGCCGGTGACGAGATTGACGAGCAGTTCTGCCGCCACCGCATCGAGGCCGCCAAGCGCCACACGCTCCCCCGCTCCGATCTCGAGCGAGCGGATCCTCAGCGGACGCAGCCCGGAATAGTTCTTCTGCAGTCCTGAGATCGTGATCACAGCAGGTGACGTCATCGGCGCCGCTCGAGTGCGGCCAGTTCGTCCTCGGTCATCATTGGTGCGCCAAGCGCGCTGGTGCGTTCGCCATGGTCGCCATGGAAGTCGGACCCGCCGGTCGTCGCGAGTCCCATCGTCCGCGCCATCTCGCGATAGCGGGCTTCTGTCGCCTCGTCCTGCTCGCTGTGGCGCGCTTCGAGCGCCCCAAGGCCAGCCTGGACGAGTTGCGGGATGAGCGGGTCCACGCCCGTCAAGCCCGGATGCGCGAGTGACGCCACGCCGCCGGCGGCGCGGATGACGCCGACGACCTCCGCCGGGGTCGCGCCGCGACGCGGGACGAACGCGGGCTTGCCCTCGCCGAGGTACCGGTCGAACGCCTCCTCCCAGCTCTGAACGTGACCGCCCGCGATCAGCGCGGAGGCGACGTGCGGACGGCCGACGCTCCTCCCCTCTTCGAGGCCGCGCGCCATCAGCGGCTTCGGATCGATCGACATGCCGAGCGCGGCAAGCCGATCCACGATCTCGCGCACGCGCCGCAGGCGATCGGACCGCTGCCCCTCGAGAAAGCTTCGCAGCGCCTCGTGCCGCGGATCGAAGAAGTATCCGAGCACGTGAACGTCGCGCCCGCCTTCGACCGCGGTGATCTCGATGCCATCGATCAGCCGCATCCCTCTCGCACCCGCCTCGGCGCGCGCGTCGTCGAGACCGGCCGTCGTATCGTGATCGGTCACGCTGATGATGGCGAGCCCGGCGCGCGCGGCGCGCGCGACGAGGTCCGCCGGACGCAGCAGGCCGTCGGACGCGCTGGTATGGAGGTGGAGATCGATCACCGCGAGGCGCGTTCGCCGCGCCGGACCTTGCTTCTCGCCGGGGCGGCGCGCCGGCGCCGGACGCGCTGGCGCTCGAGCAGCGAACGGTACTCGCGGATGAGCAGCTCGAGGTGCGCGCGTTCTTCGTCGGCGAACTCGAGAAAGATGCGTTTGCCCTCGGAGTCCTCGAACTTCTCGCCGTACCGCTTGAAGAACCGGTGCGAGCCGCGCTCGCACTTGATGCCGATCATCAACGCTTCGCGGTCGTTCACGCCTTTGGCGAGCTGTTCGGCGCCGGCGGCGAACAGGCCGTTGGCCGCGCCCTTGAAGAACAGGAACGTGGGACGCGACTCGAGCTGCGGATCCTGCTGGAGCAGCTCACGATACCGTGCCTCGAGCGTGCCGAGATGTTCCTTCTCTTCCTCGGCCAGCTTCTCGAAGACGCGGCGCCCGCGCGGATCCTTGGTCATCCGGGCCGCGCGCGAGTAGAACTCGAGGCCGCTCCGCTCGGTCGCAATCGCGATGCGCAGCGCGTCACGCGCGAACAGCAGCTCCGTCACCCCGCCGTCGCCCAGGGGCGGACGGCCGGTCTGGCACGCCTCGCAGGTGCCATGGATCTGCAGCACGCTCTGACGCGGCGCGAAGCCATGCGCGGCCGCCACCTCCTCGATCAGGACCTCGATGTCGGAACTGAGGAACTCGAAGGAGCGCGTGCAGGACTTGCAGATGAGGTGAAAGTGCCGGGGGTGCCGGTAGGAGTGCTCGAACCGGAAGCGGCCTTCGCCGAAATCGACCTTTCGCGCGATCCCCGCATCCACCATCCACTGCAGGGTGCGGTAGATGGTGGCGCGGCTGATCCGCTCGTCTTCACGGCGGATCAAGTCGACGAGATCGTCGGCGGTGAGGTGTCCCTCCTGACGGAGGAACACGTTGACGATCAGGTCACGCTTGCTCGAGCGCTTGCTCCCGGCTGGGCGCAGGCGCTCGACGAAGGTGGAGGGATCGGCCGGTTTCACCGTATCTCCACCTTCGCATCCACTCGAGGAGGCCGCCTTAGACGTTGAACGACGAACCGCACCCGCAGGTGGACTTGGCGTTCGGGTTCTTGATGGTGAAACCACCGCCGGTCACGTTGTCGACGAAATCGACTTCCGCGCCGGTCAGATACCGCGCGCTGATCGGATCGACCAGCAGCCTGACCCCGTTCGACTCGATGATGGAGTCCGTTGTCGCGTCCCCCTCACCTTCGTCGATCATCAGACCGTACTGAAAGCCGGAGCATCCGCCCCCCTGGACAAAGACGCGCAGGCCCGCGTTCGTTTTGTTCTCTTCGACCAGCAGTTCGGTGATCTTGCTCGCTGCGGCCGTTGTGACATTGATCATTGGAAACACGCCCTCCTCAAGCTCTTTCGATTATACCCGCCCCCGGCGGTCAGGCTCAACCCGAGACCCCGCGGGCCGTTGCAGCAACCCCTGTATTCTCAGTCAGTTAGACGTTTACGTGCGATTCACGGTCCCGGCTGCGGCTTGTCACGCCGCGCGCCCGGAACCATACTGGCCTGGTGGAACGCCCTTTCTATCTTGCCGGAAAACCCCAGCGGACGGCCGACCCGCTCGATGTCGTGAACCCCTTCGACGGATCGCCGGTCGGCCGCACGTTTCTCGCCGGCGACGTCGAGTTCGACGCGGCCGCGGACGCCGCGGTTGCGGCCGCCTCCGTGATGCGCCGGATGCCCGCCTACGAACGCGCCGCCGTGCTTTTCGCCGCCTCGCGCGAAATCGAGCGGCGAAAAGATGAGATCGCCCGAACGCTGGCGGGCGAAGCGGGCAAACCGATCAAGGACGCCAGGATCGAAACCGACCGGGCGGTGATGACCTTTCACGTCGCGGCCGAAGAAGCGCGACGGCTCGGCGGCGAGTACGTCCCGATGGATCTCGCGCCGCACGGCGCGAACCGCCTCGCGATCGTGAAGCGCTTCCCCGTGGGTCCGGTGGCCGCCATCTCGCCTTTCAACTTTCCGCTGAACCTCACCGCGCACAAGATCGCACCGGCGATCGCGGCCGGCAACCCGATCGTGCTGAAGCCGGCGACGAAAACACCGCTCTCGGCCATCACGCTCGCGGAGATCGTGGTGGGGGCCGGCCTGCCGCCCGGCGCGATCAGCGTGCTCCCGATGGCGCGAACGACCGGTGACCGGCTCGTGACCGACGAACGGTTCAAGCTGCTCACGTTCACGGGGTCGTCCGCGGTCGGCTGGGGGATGAAGGCACGCGCCGGCAAGAAGCGCGTGATCCTCGAACTCGGCGGCAACGCCGGCGTCATCGTGGACGAATCCGGCGACGTCGAGCACGCGGTCGCGCGCATCGCCGCGGGCGGGTTCGCCTTTGCCGGCCAGAGCTGCATTTCGGTTCAGCGCGTCTACGTCCACGACCGCCTGTTCGACGACTTCTCGAAACGGCTGGTGAGCGCCGTGGGACGGCTGAAGGTCGGCGATCCTTTCGATCCCGCGACGGACCTCGGACCGATGATCGAGGAGAGCGAAGCGGCGCGGATCGATGAATGGGTCAAGGAAGCGCTGGCGCAGGGCGCGCGGCTGCTGACCGGCGGTAAACGCCTTGGTGGAGCGCTCTACGCGCCCACCGTGCTGACCGACGTGCCGCGTGACGCGCGCGTCTGCGTGCAGGAAGTCTTCGCCCCGCTCGTCGTCCTCGAACGCTTCACGTCGTTCGACGCCGCGTTGGAGCAAGTGAACCGATCCAGCTACGGTCTCCAGGCCGGCGTGTTCACCGCCGACCTGGAACGTTCGTTGAAGGCATTCGAGACGATCGAGGCCGGCGGCGTGCTGGTCAACGACATTCCGTCGTGGCGTATCGATCATATGCCGTACGGTGGCGTGAAGGATTCGGGCCTTGGACGGGAAGGCCCGAAGTACACGATCGAGGAGATGACGGAACCGCGGCTCCTCGTGATCAACCGGCGGGGATGAGGAGGGCGGTCTGAAACTCCGAACTACGAACGCCGAACTACGAACTACGAAGGCCGAACTACGAACGCCGAACGGCGAAACGCTGAACGGCGAAACGCTGAACGGCGAACGCCGAACGGCGAAACACCGAACGGCGAAACACCGAACGGCGAAACGCTGAACGGCGAACGCCGAAGGCCGAACGACGAATAGCGAACTGCGAACTGTGATGAAACCGACGTATAAAGCTGCCGCCGAATTGTCAGACCGATTGCTCCACGACAAGACTGTGGAACACATCTGGGCTCGTGATCCGGGCGCGTGGGCCGCGGCTCCGGGGAGCGCCGACGCACGCTCGATCGAAACGCGGCTTGGATGGCTCGACGTCGGCAAGACGATGGCCGGCGAGGTCGAACGGGTTCGCCAGTTCGGCGAGACGATCCGCAGCGAAGGGTTCACGGCCGCGTACCTGCTCGGGATGGGCGGCAGCAGCCTGTGCGCGGAGGTCCTGCGTTCTGTCTTCGGCGTTGCAGAAGGATTTCCCCAGCTCACCGTCCTCGACACGACCGACGAACTGACGCTCACGACCGCCGCCGCCCGCATGGATCCCGCCCGCACGCTTTTCATCGTCGCGAGCAAGAGCGGCGGGACCATCGAGGTGGCGTCAATGGAGCGCTTCTTCTGGGAGAAGATGCGCGCGGCGCTCGGGGACGGCGCGGGCCGCCACTTCATCGCGATCACGGATCCGGACACGGCCCTGCAGACACTTGCGGAGGCGAGAGGATATCGCGAGGCCTTCATCAACCCGTCCGACATCGGCGGACGCTTCTCCGCGCTGTCGCTGTTCGGCCTGGTTCCGGCGGCGATCATCGGCGCGCCGGTCAAGGCACTGCACGACGGCGGCGCCGCGATGGCCGAAGGCTGCCGTCAGCACAACCAGCTCAACGCGGGTCTCGAGCTGGGCGCGTTCATGGGAGCGGCGGCGCTCGAGGGGCGCGACAAGCTGACGGTCACGCTGGCGCCGTCGTTCACGGCGCTCGGCCTCTGGATCGAGCAGCTCGTCGCCGAGAGCACCGGCAAACACGGCAAGGGGCTGCTTCCCGTCGTGGACGAACCACTCGGCCGTCCCGACGAGTACGGCGACGACCGCGTGTTCGTGTCGATCGCGTCCGAGTCGGACACTGCCGACGAGGCCAAGCTCTCCGCGCTCGAAGCCGCGGGCTTCCCGGTCCTGCGCCTCTCGATCCGCCACGACGGTCTCGGCGCGGAGTTCTTCCGCTGGGAGTTCGCGACGGCAATCGCGGGCGCCGCACTGCGGATCAACCCCTTCGACGAGCCGAACGTGTCGGAGGCGAAGGAGAAAACCAAGGTGCTCCTGTCGGGAGGCGCGGTCGCAGACGTGACGACCGGTGCGACGACGCAGCAGGCGCGGCAGGTGATCGACTTCATCCGTCCCGGAGATTACGTCGCGTTCCTGTCGTACCTTCCGGGCGAGAGCGACGTAGAAGCCACGATCCGCGAGATCCGGATGGCGATCCGCGCACGCACGAAAGCCGCAACCACGTTCGGTCTCGGTCCGCGCTACCTGCACTCGACGGGTCAGTACCACAAGGGAGGACCGAACACGTGCATCGCGGTCGTGATGACCGCGGAAGATGCGACGTCCACCCCGATTCCGGACGCCGGCTACTCGTTCTCGATCCTCAAACGCGCCCAGGCGCTCGGCGACGTCCAGGCGCTCCAGGCCCACGAACGCCGCGTCGTCCGGCTGCACTTCAGTGACGCGAATGCGGCTGCTGCGCAGTTGACGCGCATCTTCGACGAGGCGCTGAGGCAGTAGCGGTGTCGGGATGGGGGATGGGGAACGAGGCCCCTCATCCCCCATTCCCCGTTCCCCATTCCTACACCGACTTCAACCCGGCCAGGACCGTCCCAGACTGCTCCTCGACCTCCTTGTGCAGGCTGTTGCCGTGCGCGTCCATCGTCACGATGGCGGGGAAATCGCGGACCTGGAGGTGCCACATCGCTTCGGGCGTGCCGAACTCCAGCAGCGACACGCCGTCCACCGTCTCGATGCAGCGCGCGTAGAACTGCGCGGCGCCGCCGACAGCGTTGAGATACACCGCGCCGGATTCCTTCAGCCCGGCGAGCGTCCTGGCGCCCATGCCGCCCTTGCCGATCACGACGCGGATGCCGTAGCGCTTGATGATGTCGGCCTGATACGGCTCCTCGCGGATGCTGGTCGTCGGACCGGCCGCGGTCACTCGCCAAGTCTCGCCGTCCTTCACGACGACCGGACCGCAGTGATACAGCACCGATCCATTCAAGTCGACGGGCGGCTCGTGCTTCATCAGGTGCGCGTGGACGGCGTCGCGGCCGGTGAACATGCGGCCCGAGATGAGGACGACGTCGCCGACCTTGAGCGAGCGGATCTGCTCTTCCGTGATCGGTGCTTCGAGCCGGATCTCGCGTCCGGTACGCGGGAAGCCGGCCGCGACGACTTCAGGGGCGAGCATCGGCTGTGACGGCGCGGCCTCGCGGTAGAGCCACGACGTGATCGCGCCGGTGTTCGCATCGAGCCGGACGCCCAGCCTGCGGAAGGCCCAGCAGTCATACGCGACCGAGACGAAGAAGCTGGCGGGAAGGCGATTGAGCGCGCCGATCTTGCAGCCGATCAGCGACGTGCGTCCGCTGAAGCCCATCGGCCCGACGGTGAGCCTGTTCGCTTCGTCCATGATCGACGCTTCGAGTTCGGCGAGCCGCGGATCCGGATTCGTGTCGTCGAGCGTGCGGAACAGCTGCTCCTTCGCGTGCGTGTAGCCGGACGTGCGATCGCCGCCGATGCACACGCCGACCGCGCCCGGACTGCATCCCTTCCCCTGCGCCTTCCACACGGCGTGCAGGATGCACTTGCGCACGCCTTCGAGCGTCCGATCGGCACGGCCGAGGTGATCGAGTTCCGCCGGCAGCGCATACTGCGCGTTGGTGTTCTCGCAGCCCCCTCCCTTGAGGATCAGCTTCACCTCGATGTCGTCCTCTTCCCACTGGTCGAAGTGGATGATCGGCGTGCCCGGACCGAGGTTGTTGCCGGTGTTCTCCCCGGTGATCGAGTCCACCGAGTTCGGGCGGAGCTTCCCTCGCTTCGTCGCCTCGGCGACCGCCTCGCGGATCTTCGCGCGCAGCCAGATCTGGTTGGTCCCCACGGGGACACGGACCTCGAAGGTTGGCATGCCGGTGTCCTGGCAGATCGGCGCTTCACAGGATTCCGCCTGGTCGATGTTCTGCGCGATGATGGTCAGCGCCTGGCCCGCGCGCGTAGCCGGCTCTTCAGAGGCGAGCGCCTTCGCCATCGCGGCACGGACGTCCGGCGGCAGATCGGTCGAGGTTTTCGTAATGAGTTCGACGATGCTGTCGAAGAAAGATGGAAGCATTCAAAAAGTATAATTGGCACAGCGGTTTGCCATGAAGCGACGCACAAAGGCTACCTACCGCACCGAGCGTGATCCCATGGGCGAGATCGAAGTGCCCGCCGACGCGCTCTATGGCGCACAGACGCGCCGCGCGGTGGAAAACTTCCCCATCAGCGGCCTGACCGCGCATCCCGCGCTCGTGGTCGCCACCGTGCGCATCAAGCGCGCCGCCGCACTCGCGAACGCATCCCTCGGACGGCTCGACACGGACATCGCGGACGCCATTGTCGCGGCCGCCGACGAGATCCTCGGCGGCGCGCATCGCGAACAGTTCGTCGTCGACGTCTACCAGGCCGGCGCCGGCACCTCGCACAACATGAACACGAACGAGGTGCTCGCGAATCTCGCGGCGGAACGTCTCGGCGGTACGCGCGGCACGTACGATCGCGTTCATCCGAACGATCACGTCAACATGGCGCAGTCGACCAACGACGTGTTCCCGACCGCGACCCGCCTGGCGATCCTCGACGTGCTGCCGGCACTCTTCGAATCAGGGGAAGGGCTCGCGCAATCGCTCGAAGCAAAGCGCGATGAGTTCGCCTCCATCCTGAAAACCGGCCGGACGCACCTTCAGGATGCCGTCCCGATCACGCTCGGCCAGGAGTTCGGCGGATTCGCGGCGAACGTGCGCGCGGCGCTCGCGGATCTCGAGCGGACGAGCACTCAGCTCCACGAACTGAATCTCGGTGCGACCGCCGTCGGCACGGGCCTGAACGCCGGTGACGACTACACGCAGCGCGCGATTGCGAACCTGGCCGAAGACACCGGATTGCCGCTGCGTCCCGCAGCGGATCGCTTCCGCGTGACGCAGAGCATGGGCGACGTGCTCGCCGTCTCCGGCGCGCTGCGTCGTCTTGCGGTGGAAGTCGGGAAGGTCGCGTCGGACCTCAGGCTCCTCAGCATGGGGCCGCGCGCGGGGCTTGCCGAGATCCTGCTGCCGCCGGTCCAGCCGGGATCGTCGATCATGCCCGGCAAGGTGAACCCGTCGATCCCCGAGATGGTCAACCAGGTCTGCTTCCAGGTGATCGGGTGCGATGCCGCGATCCTGGCCGGCGCCGACCACGGGCAGCTCGAGCTGAACGTGATGATGCCGATGATGGCCTGGAACGCGCTCCACGCGATCACGATCCTCGGCAACGCCATGGGCGTGTTCGACCGGGGCTGCGTCGCCGGGATCCAGGCCGATGAGGAACGGTGCCGCGAACTGCTGGATCGAAGCACCGCCATCGCGACCGCCCTCAGCCCGTATATCGGGTACGCTGAGACGGCCGATATCGCCAAGACGGCCGTCAAAACAGGGAGAACCATCCGCGAACTCGTGCTCGAGCGGGGGCTGCTCGACGAGGATCAGCTCGACTCGATCCTGGCGGTCGAGGCCATGACGACGCCGGGCGTGCCGGGGGAAAATAGGAACAGACGTGCAGGCGCTTCGAAGGATTCACGCGGCAAGTCTCGGGCTCGCGCTGGCGCTGCTCGTCGCGCCGGCGGCCGCGCAGCAGAAGCCGGCAGGGCCGCAGCACGGCCGGCTGTTCCCGCCGCAGGATCTCGGAGTGCTCGAGGGGCCGGATCGCGAGCTGTGGCAAAGACCCGAGCAGATCATGGATCATCTCGGGATCGGGGAAGGAAGCGTCGTCGCTGACATCGGAGCCGGCGGCGGATGGTTCACGGTCCGCCTGGCCCGGCGCGTCGGCCCCAACGGACGCGTCTACGCGCAGGACATCCAGCCCGAGATGATCGGCGCCATCAACCGCCGCGTCGAACGCGAAGGGCTGGAAGACCGCGTCCGGACGGTGCTCGGAACGTCCGACGATCCGCAGCTCCCGGCGCCGGTGGACGTCGTCCTGATCGTCGACACCTACCACGAGATGGACGATCCGCGCACGCTCCTGCGAAACCTGCGCAAGTCGCTGAAACCGGGCGGCCGCATCGGCATCGTCGAACACACGAAGGAAGGCCACGGCCCCGGCCCGCCGATGGAAGAGCGCGTCGATCCCGAACGGATCATCCAGGACGCCGAAGCCGCCGGGCTTCGCCTGCGCTCGCGCGGAAATTTCCTTCGCTATCAATACCTGCTCGAGTTCGTGGTGGCGCCCGGTTCGGAGTGATGCGCGTTCCCGCGTTCTTCTCCGATTACCAGCGCGCCGCGGATGCCGAGCTGCGGCGCATCGTCGCGGACGAGGGCGGCGTCGTGCAGCGCTCGATGGCGTACACGCTCCACGCACCCTCCAAGCGGGTGCGGCCGGTGCTCACGATGTTGTGCGCGGAATTGTGCGGCGGCACGTCACAGCGGGCGCTGCCGGCCGCGGCGGCGATCGAGATGGTGCACGCCTCGTCGCTGATCCTCGACGACCTGCCGTCGATGGACAATGCGCCCCTGCGGCGGGGGCGCCCGGCCAATCATCGCGAGTTCGGCGAGGCGGTGGCGATTCTCGCCGCGTTCGGGCTGCTGAACGGCGCCTTCGGCACCATCGCGCGTGCGTACGAACCGGGCCTTGCCGCGCGCCTGGCCGCATTGATGGCCGACAGCATCGGGCTGGACGGGCTGATTGGCGGGCAGGCGGCGGATCTCCTCGCCACCGACCAGCAGATCGATTTCGAGACGCTCGAACGGATCCACCGCGGCAAGACCGGCGCGCTGTTCGTCGCGGCCGCCACGTCCGGCGCGCTGACGGCCGGCGCGGCCGCCGACGCGATCGCGTCGTTGTCGGCGTACGCCAAGAATCTCGGGCTTGCGTTCCAGATCGTCGACGATCTGCTCGACGTGGAAGGGGATCCTGTCGAAACCGGCAAGGCCGTCCGCGAAGATGCCCGCAAGACGACGTTCGTGTCGTTCAGCGGCGTGAGCGGCGCGCGGCAGCTCGCACGCGAACTGTGCGAGACGGCAGATCGCTCGCTCGCACCGTTCGGACGCCGTGCGGACCGGTTGCGGCAACTGTCAGAGTTCGTCGCGGCGCGAAGCCTCTGACGGATCACGAATCACTGATCACTGATCGCTGTGGTTGATCGAATGACGACGCCTCCTCGAGACGACGCGAGAGTCGACGAACTGCGGCAGCGGCTGCGTTCGCTGGGGTATCTCGACGCGGGTGTCGATCGCTTCGTGCTCGGCCCGGCGCGCGAGGCGCGCGCACCGCTGGCGATCGCCGCGCTCGCGTCCGTCCGGATCGGGGCGCTCGCGGCCCTGTTGCTCGGACCGGCCGTGGCGATCGGCATGGGCGCCCGGTTGCCCGGCCTGGTGACGGGTCCGCGAGATGCGGTCGTGATCGCGCTCTATCTCGGCGTCCTCTTCGGACTTGCCGCCGCGGTGATTTCCTTCGCGGCGAGCCTGATCGTCACGTGGCTGCCTCTCCCGTTCGTCAGCCGAACGCCGCGTCTCGTCTCGCGCGGCGCGGGCGTGATCGTCGGGGGCGCAACGCTGGTGTATCTGACGCTCTGGTGGGGGATCGCGAACGCGGAAGCGGCCGCGCTGTCGCCGTTGTGGACCGCGTTCGTGCTGGTGATTGCCGTCGCGATCAGCCTGCTGCTCGGTCACGCCACGGCGATCACCGCGTTCGCCGCGCTTGCCGCGTCGAGTCAGGGCCCACCTCCCGCTGAAACGAGGCGGTCCACCTGGAGAGCGACGGCAGCCGCTGCGGGTCTCGCGTTCGCCGCCGCGGCGGGACTGCTCGTGATGGCAACGCCGTCTGCCGAAACGGAGACGCCGCCGCCTTCACTGGCCGTCGTGTCTCCGGGCGTCCGTGTCACCGTTCTTGCGATCGATGGACTCGATCCAGCGGTCCTCGAAGCGCTCGTTCCGACGGGAACGATTCCGAATCTCGCGCGACTGGTGTCGAACGGGACGGTCCGCCTGCCAGCTGATGCTGTGAGAGATCCCGCCCGCGAGTGGACGACGATCGCCACCGGGCAACCGCCCGACGTCCACGGTGTGCACGGCCTCGAGACGCGACGCGTCGCCGGCGTGCAGGGGACGGTCACCACCGGCGAAAACCAGGGACTGGCGGCAGCGCTGCGCGACGTCACCGACCTGCTGCGTCTCACGCGGCGCTCGACCGCCAGCGGCGCGGAACTGCGTGCCAAGACGCTCTGGGAGGTGGCGGCCGAGGCGGGGCTTCGCGCCGCCGTCGTGAACTGGTGGGCGACGTGGCCGGCGGCGGCCGGCGGATCCAACCGGCCGATCGTCGTCTCCGACCGCGCGACGCTTCGACTCGATCGGGGCGGCGATCTCGACGGCGAGATCGCGCCCGACGATCTGTATGAACGCCTTCGCAGCGAGTGGCCGGCGATCAAAACAGAGGCGGACGCCGCGACGCGCACGCTGCGTGTCGTCGATGACGCTGACGCGTCCGAAGCGCTCAGACGCGCGGGACGGGTCGACGCGATGCACCTGGCGATTGCCTCACGGCTCGACACCCCTTCCCTCGACCTGCTCGCGATCTACCTGCCGGGGCTCGACATCGCGCAGCACGCGCTGCTTGGCTCGGGGAATCCCGTGGCGCCGTCCGCGCTCACCGCGCGTCTCGACGCGCTGCGTGGCTACTACCGCTTCCTCGATACGCAGCTGGCGGGCTTTGCGAATCCGGGTGAAGGAGAGCTGGTGT
>DASWVN010000092.1:0-7400 GCA_036401215.1 Vicinamibacterales bacterium
CGTCGTCTCTCGGCATCGTTGGGCGGCGCGCGGATCTTCCTCAAGCGCGAGGATCTCGCACACACCGGCGCGCACAAGATCAACAACGCGCTCGGGCAGGCGCTGCTGGCACAGCGCATGGGAAAACGTCGTGTCGTCGCGGAAACCGGCGCAGGGCAGCATGGTGTCGCGACCGCGACCGTGTGCGCCCTGCTCGGCCTCGAATGCGTCGTCTACATGGGCGCGGAGGACATGGAGCGGCAGGCGCTCAACGTCTTCCGGATGCGATTGCTCGGCGCCGAGGTGCGCTCCGTCGATGCCGGCAGCCGCACGCTGAAAGACGCCATCAACGAAGCCATGCGGGATTGGGTCACCAACGTGTCCGACAGCTACTACCTGCTCGGCTCCGTCCTCGGTCCGCATCCGTATCCGCTCATGGTCCGGGAGTTCCAGTCGGTGATCGGGCAGGAAGCCCGCGCGCAGATCATGGCCGCGGCCGGCCGGCTGCCGGACGCGATCGTCGCCTGCATCGGCGGCGGCAGCAACGCCATGGGGATCTTCGATGCGTTCGTCGCCGACCGCGACGTACGGCTCATCGGCGTCGAAGCCGGCGGCCGTGGCATTCGGAAAGGGGAGCACGCGGCGCGCTTTGCCGGGGGAGCGGCGGGCGTACTCCAGGGCACGCGCAGCTACGTGCTCCAGGACGATGATGGCAACATCGAGTTGACGCACTCGATTTCCGCCGGGCTCGACTACGCGTCCATCGGGCCGGAACATGCGGCGCTGCACGACTCGGGCCGCGCCGAGTACACGTGGGTGGACGATCGCGCGGCGCTCGGGGCGTTCCAGCGGCTCGCGCGCGAAGAGGGCATCCTGCCCGCGCTCGAGTCCTCTCACGCGATCGCGCATGTGTGCCGCCTCGCTCCCGGGATGGGCCGCGACGCGATCGTCATCGTGAACCTGTCGGGACGCGGAGACAAGGACGTCGTGAGCGTCCAGAAAGCGCTGGGCGAGAACCTATGAGCCGGATCAGTGAAACCTTCGATCGCCTGCGACAAAGTGGACGGGGCGGCCTCATCACGTACGTGACTGTCGGCGACCCCGATCAGCAGAAGTCGCTCGAGATCCTGCTGGGGCTCGCCGAAGGGGGCGCCGACGTCATGGAAGTCGGTGTGCCGTTCTCGGATCCGGTGGCGGACGGCCCGGTCATCCAGCGTGCCACCGAGCGCGCGCTCGCGGCCGGGATGACGCTCCGCGGCGCGCTGGACCTCGTGGCGCAGGTGCGCGCCAGGGTCGAGACGCCGATCGTCCTCTTCACCTACGCGAATCCCGTCCTGCGGATGGAACCCAACGCCTTCGCTTCAGAGGCACGCAAGGCTGGCGTGGACGGCGTGCTGATCCTCGACTATCCGGTCGAGGAGGCGGAACCGCTGCGTGCGCCGCTCGTCGCCGCGGATCTCGATCCGATCTTTCTGATCAGCCCGACGACGACCGACGAGCGGATCCGGCAGTCGTCCGCGCTCGGCGCCGGATTCCTGTACGTGATCTCGCGCCTGGGGGTCACCGGCGTTCGCGACACGATGTCGGCCGACGCGATGGCGCTCGTCCAGCGCGTCAAGGCGCAGACGACGCTGCCGGTCGTGCTCGGCTTCGGGATCTCGACGCCACAGCAGGTCGCCGCGGTCTGCCAGCATGCCGATGCGGCGGTGGTCGGGAGTGCGATCGTGAACGTCATTGCCGAGAACAGGAGGAACGGTGCCGGGAACGCCGTTCGCGAGTATGTGAAATGGCTGAAAAGCGGGCTGTAAAAGGGATCGACGAGCTGCGCCGGCGCATCGACGAGATCGACGAGCGGCTGGTCGACCTCCTGAACGCGCGGGCACGCTGCGCGCTCGCCATCGGACAGGAGAAGAGAACGGTAGGGATAGAAGTGTACCAACCGGACCGGGAGAAAGAGGTGCTCGAGCACGTGCAGTCGATCAATCCCGGCCCGCTCGACGATGGCGCGGTGAAGCGGTTGTTCGAACGCATCATCGACGAGGCGCGGAGGCTCGAGCGTCTCGCGGATCTACAATAAGTTGTTTGGCCTTTCGTAGGGCGCGGCGTCATGCCCCGCCAGGTCGTAGGGCGGGGGCTTTATGCCCCGCCGGGTAAAAGAGTGCTTTATGGTTGTTGTCATGCAGGAACGCGCGACGCCCGATCAGGTGGAGCGCGTCGTCGCACAGTTAGTGGAAATGGGATTCGACGTACACCGCTCCACGGGTGCATTACGGACGGTGATCGGCGCGGTCGGCGGCAAGGTTGGCGATCCGCGCCTGCTTGAGGTGCTCGACGGGGTGCAGGAAGTGCTGCGGATCACGGAACCTTACAAGCTGGCCAGCCGCACGTTCCGGCCGGAAAACACCGTCATCACCATCGGTGACGTGCGGATCGGCGGCGACGAGGTCGTCGTCATGGCGGGCCCGTGCTCGGCCGAGAGCGACGCGCAGGTCGAAGCCAGCGCGGCTGCGGTCAAGCGCGCAGGGGCCAAGATCCTGCGGGGCGGCGCCTACAAGCCGCGCAGTTCTCCGTACAGCTTCCAGGGCCTCGGCGAAGAAGGTCTGCGCATGCTCCGCGGCGCGGCCGATCGCCACAACCTCCACCTCATCTCCGAGGTGATGGACGTCAGCCAGATCGAAACGATCGACAAGTACGCCGACATCCTGCAGGTCGGCGCCCGCAACATGCAGAACTTCACGCTGCTGCGCGAACTCGGTCACAGCCGCAAGCCCGTCATGCTGAAGCGCGGCATCTCGGCGACGATCGAAGAGTGGCTGCTGTCGGCGGAGTACATTCTGGCAGGCGGCAACATGAACGTCATGCTGTGCGAGCGTGGCATTCGCACGTTCGAGAGCTACACACGCAACACGCTCGACATTTCCGCCATCCCGGTCGTGAAGCAGCTGAGCCACCTGCCGGTGATCGCCGATCCGAGCCATGGCACCGGCCGGCGCGACAAGGTTGCGCCGATGGCGCGTGCGGCGGTCGCGGCGGGGGCGGACGGCTTGATCATCGAGGTGCACTGCGATCCCGATCACGCGAAGAGCGACGGGGCGCAGTCGCTGTTCCCGGCACAGTTCGATCGCCTGATGGCCGAGCTGCGGATCATCGCGCCCGCGATCGGCCGCAGCATCTGCGTGGAAGCCGTCGCCCGGCGCGGATGGAGCCGGTAAGCGGCCTCCGCCACGTCGCCATCGTCGGACGCGGACTGATCGGCGGATCGATCGAGCGCGCCGTTCGCGAACGCCTGCCGCACGTCGAGGTCGCTGCGCTCGATCGGGGCGACGATCTCACCGGCCTCGAAGCCGCCGATCTCGTCGTGCTGGCGGCGCCGATCCTCGAGATCATCAGCCTGCTCGACAGGATCCGGCCTCACGTCACGGCCGACTGCGTGATCACCGACACGGGCAGCACGAAGACCGCCGTCGTGGCGGCCGCCGGAAACCTTCGCTTCGTCGGTGGCCATCCCATCGCCGGCGCAGCCGCCTCTGGAGCAGCCGCTGCCCGGGCCGACCTCTTTGCCGGCTGCCACTGGATCCTCACACCTGCGCACGGGACGGCCGATGCGGACGTCGAGCGGGTACGGCAGTTCGTGAGCGCCCTCGGCGCGCACCCGCGCGTGATGGACCCCACCGAGCACGACCGTCTCTTCGCCTACCTCAGTCATCTCCCGCAACTCGTCGTCAGCGCACTCATGCACACCGTCGGCGCGCACACCGGCACCGAAGCGCTGGCGCTGTCGGGCGGTGGACTGCGTGATTCGACACGCCTTGCGTCGAGCCCACCCGGCATCTGGCGGGACGTGATCGAAACGAACCGTCCGCAGCTCAACGCCGCGCTCGACGACATGATCGCGACGCTGACGACGCTTCGCGACGATACGAGCGCCGAGTCGCTCCGGACGATCTTCGGGAGCGCCGCCCGCTGGAAACGAGCGCTGGAAGACCCGCCGATATAATCGGCAGAGATGGACTCTCCGTTGTGGACGCCTGGCGCCGACCGCGTCGCGCGCGCACGGCTCACGCACTTCATGCGGCACGTCGGCGAGCGCTGGGAGATCGAGGCGTCCGACTACGCCTCGCTGTACGAGTTCTCGATCACCAGGCCCGAGGATTTCTGGCTGTCGGTGTGGGAGTTCTGCGGCATCATCGGCGATCGCGGCGGACGCGTGGCTGTCGACATCGACCGCATGCCGGGCGCCCGGTTCTTTCCGGATGCCCGCCTCAACTTTGCCGAGAACGTCCTTCGCCAGGCGGGCGACGGCCCCGCGCTCATCTTCAATGGCGAGAACCAGCGGCACCGCACCATCACCCATGACGAGCTTCGCGCGGAAGTCGCGCGGTTCGCATCAGCGCTGAGGGACGCCGGCATCACCGCTGGCGATCGCGTCGGCGGGTACATCCCGAACCTTCCGGAGGCCATGATTGCGGCCCTTGGTGCCGCGTCGATCGGCGCGGTGTGGTCGTCCTGTTCGCCGGACTTCGGGGTCCAGGGCGTGCTCGACCGGTTCGGACAGATCGAGCCGCGCGTGCTGGTCGCTTCTGACGGCTACTTCTACGGCGGAAAGCGGCACGACATCCGTCCGAAGATTGCCGGCGTGCTCGAACACCTGCCGTCTGTCGAGCAGGTCGTGATCGTGCCGTACCTCGAAGACGACCCGGCGCTGGACGGCATCCGCACGGCGGTGAGCTGGCGGACCTTCACGGCCGGGCAGGATCCCACGCCCCGCTACGAACGGCTGCCGTTCGATCATCCGCTCTACGTGCTCTATTCGTCGGGCACCACCGGCATCCCGAAGTGCATCGTCCATGGCGCCGGCGGCACGCTCATCCAGCACCTCAAGGAGCACCAGCTGTGCTGCGACGTCCAGCCCGGCGATCGCGTCTTCTACTTCACGACGTGTGGCTGGATGATGTGGAACTGGCTCGTCACCGCGCTCGCCTCGAATGCGACGCTGCTGCTGTACGACGGGTCGCCGTTCCATCCCGATGGACACGTCCTCTTCGATCTGGCGGACGCCACCGGCATGACGCTGTTCGGGACGTCCGCGAAGTTCATCGATGCCGTCCGCAAGGCGGGGCTGTCACCGATCGACACGCACACGCTCACGACCGTGCGGACGATGACCTCGACCGGCTCGCCGCTCGTGGCGGAGAGCTTCGATTTCGTCTACGAGCACATCAAGCGCGACATCCACCTCGCCTCGATCTCGGGCGGCACCGACATCGTCAGCTGCTTCGTCGGCGGCAATCCGATCGGGCCGGTCTGGCGCGGCGAGATCCAGGCGCGCGGGCTCGGCATGAAGGTCGAGGTGTTCGACGACCATGGGCGCGCCGTCGTGGGGCAGAAAGGGGAGCTGGTCTGCACGCTGCCCTTCCCTTCGATGCCGGTCGGCTTCTGGAACGATCCGGACGGATCGAAGTACCGCGCCGCCTACTTCGACGTGTATCCCAACGTGTGGCGGCACGGCGACTGGGCCGAGATCACCGCGCATGACGGCGTGATCATCTACGGCCGCTCCGACGCCGTGCTCAATCCCGGCGGCGTCCGCATCGGGACCGCCGAAATCTATCGCCAGGTCGAACAGCTGGACGAGATCGTCGAGAGCATCGTGATCGGACAGCAGTGGGAGAACGACGAACGGATCGTGCTCTTCGTGAAGCTGCGTGACGGGCTCACGCTGGACGCTGGCCTGCGCGAGAAGATCCGGAAGCGGATCCGCGAACACACGACACCCCGGCACGTTCCGGCGAAGATCGTTCAGATCACCGACGTTCCCCGCACGAAGAGCGGCAAGATCGTCGAACTCGCCGTCCGCGACGTCGTGCACGGACGGCACGTCAAGAACCTCGAGGCGCTTGCGAACCCCGAAGCACTCGACCAGTACAGGAACCGGAAAGAACTGCAATGACCAAAGCGGTGATTCTCTCCGCCTGCCGGACGCCGATCGGCTCGTTCGGCGGCACGCTCAAGGACCTCTCCGCGCCGGACCTCGGCGCCGTCGTCATCCGTGAAGCCATCGCCCGCGCCGGCGTGAATGCCGCCGACATCGGCGACGTCATCATGGGCTGCGTGCTCCAGGCGGGGGCGGGCATGAACGTCGCGCGACAAGCGGCGATCAAGGCCGGCGTGCCCGTGGAAGTGCCGGCCGAAACGGTGAACCGCGTGTGCGGATCCGGCCTGCAAGCCGTCGTGCACGCGGTCGAAGCCGTGAACGTTGGCTACGTCGATCTCGTCGTCGCCGGCGGGACCGAGTCGATGAGCAACGCCCCCTACATCATGAAGGGTGCGCGATGGGGCTATCGGATGGGCAATGGTGAACTGCTCGACTCGATGCTCCACGAAGGGCTGACGTGCGCGATCAACAGCTGCCACATGGGGATCACGGCAGAGGAGGTCGTCAAACGTTTCGACGTCTCGCGCGAGGACCAGGACGCCTTCGCCGCGGAGAGTCAGAAGCGGGCAGAGCAGGCCATCAACTCCGGTGCGTTCGCGAAAGAAATCGTCCCGGTCGAGATCCCGCAGAAGAAGGGACAGCCGATCCGGATGGAGAAGGACGAGTACCCGCGCGCGGGCACGACGGCCGAAAAGCTCGCGGCGCTGCGTCCCGCGTTCGCCAAACAGGGCACCGTCACCGCGGGGAACGCCTCCGGCATCAACGACGGTGCGGCGGCGCTCGTGGTCGCGACCGAGGAGAAGGCGAGGCAGCTTGGCCGCACGCCGCTGGCGCGCATCCTCGCTTACTGCACGACCGGCGTCGATCCGATGATCATGGGGATGGGGCCGGTCGACGCGGTGAAGCGCGCCGCCGAACGGGCAGGGCTGTCGCTGGACCAGATCGACCTGTTCGAATTGAACGAGGCGTTCGCCTCGCAGTCACTCGCGGTCGCGCGCGAACTGAAGCTGGACCCGGCAAAGGTCAATGTCCATGGTGGCGCCATCGCACTCGGACATCCGATCGGCGCAAGCGGCGCAAGGATCCTCACGACGCTGGTCCACGCGCTCCAGGCCCGCGGCGGCGGCAAGGGGATCGCGTCCCTCTGCATCGGCGGCGGCATGGGGATCGCGATGGTCGTCGAGGTGTAAGTGCGGCTGCCGCGTCCCGTGCTCGCCGCGATCGTCGCGCACGCGCGCGCCGACGCGCCGCTCGAATGCTGCGGCCTGCTGATCGGCTCAGGCGAGACGATCGTCGAGAGTTATCCGGTGAAGAATACCCGCCGGAGTCCGGTCGCCTTCGAGGTCGACCCCGCCGGCCACTTCGCGGCGATCCGCAAGGCCAGAGCCGCGGGTCTCGCCGTGATCGGCGCCTACCACTCGCATCCGCGATCGCCAGCCGCGCCGTCCGAGACCGACATCCGCGAAGCCAACGATCCCGAGTTCGT
>DASWVN010000093.1:0-27324 GCA_036401215.1 Vicinamibacterales bacterium
TGCCAAGGCTCCGTCCAGCCTTGGCATGAAAAATCACGAAATTCAAAATTCAAGGTCTGACCCCTGGGTTCTGCCCACGCGTTACACTGCGGGTATGGCCGATATCGACGATGTCAAGCTCGAGAAAACGGCGCCGCCTCCGCCGCCGCCGCAGCCACGCTGGATCCCGATCCTCGGGATCATCGTCCTGGTGATCGCGCTCGGGGCCGTCTGGTACTACTTCCAACAGGAGTCGGACCTTGACACCGCCGCCGGACAGCGTCCCGCGGTGCCGGCGCCGGGCGAGGGACGGATCGCCGAACCGCAGCCCGTGGACCTGCCGCCCCTCGACGAGAGCGATGCATTCGTCCGGGACATGGTCGGGCAGCTCTCGCAGCACCCCGTCGTCATGTCGCTGCTGGCGACCGACGGCCTGATCCGCACCTTCGCCGTCTCGATGATGAACATCGCGGACGGCGACACCCCCTCGCGGCATCTCAACACGATCAAGCCGGAGCGGACCTTCGCGGTGCGGAAGCAGCGAACCCAGACCGTGATCAGCCCCGAAAGCTACGCGCGCTACGACACGCACGCCGCCGCCATCAGCGGGCTGGACGCGGCAGGCGTGGCCAAGGCTTACAACACGCTGAAGCCACGAATCCAGGAGGCGCTTCGGGAAGTCCGTGGGTCGAATGCCGACATCGATCGCACGATGGAGCGGGCCATCGTCCAGCTGCTGAGCGCGCCGGTCGTCGAGGGGGACGTCGTCGTCGTGCAGGATATCGTCGGCTACTCGTATGCCGATCCGACGCTGGCCTCGCTCTCACGCGCGCAGCAGCAGCTCGTGCGGATGGGACCCGAGAACACGCGCCGTGTGCAGCAGAAGCTCCGCGAGGTTGCCGCGCAGCTGGGGATCGATCCCTCGTCGCTCCCGCCGGAGCGCGTGATCGGCGCGTCGCGGTGATGCACGCTTCCCGCGTCTGGAGGCTCCATGAAATTCTCCAGCCTCATCCCGCTCCTCGCGTTGTTCATTTCCGCCGTGACGATGTGCACGTCGCCGCAGGCCGGTGAGCAGCGCGATCTGGCGGCCGAACGCCGCCGGATGGTCGAACAGCAGCTTCGCGGACGCGACATCACCGACCCGCGCGTGCTCGCCGCGATGGAAAAGGTGCCGCGGCATCTCTTCGTGCCGGAGAACGTTCGCCACCAGGCGTACGGCGATCACCCCGTGCCGATCGGTCACGGGCAAACCATCTCGCAACCCTACATCGTTGCGTTCATGACCCAGGCGCTCGACGTGAAGCGGGAACACCGCGTGCTCGAGATCGGCACCGGCTCGGGGTATCAGGCCGCGATCCTCGGCGAACTCGCCGACGAGGTCTACACCATGGAGATCATCGAGCCGCTGGCGCAGTCCGCGCGCGAAACGCTCGAGCGCCTCGGCTACGAGAACGTCCACGTGCGGGCCGGCAACGGCTACGAGGGCTGGCCCGAACACGCGCCGTACGACCGGATCATGGTGACGGCCGCCCCCGAAGAGGTACCGCCCGCGCTCGTCGAGCAGCTCGAGGTCGGCGGATTGATGGCGATCCCTGTCGGCGGCCTCGTCCAGGAACTGCGGATCCTGAGACGCACCGAGCGCGGCACCGAGACGCTGAAGACGCTTCCGGTGCGATTCGTCCCGATGACCGGCAAGAAGGACCGCTGACGCGTTTCATCGCTGAATTACGATCATCGTTCCCACAAGGAGGATTCGTGCAGAAGTTGACGGTAGCAGTGGCACTCGCCGGCGCGGGATTGCTCTGGGTAGCCGTGTCGGCACAGCAGGAGATGAGCCCGCGTCCGGGTCCGGGCAGCGGCATCATGAACGTCACGGGATCGGTGAGCGTCACGAATACGCCGGCGGTGACGGTCGCGAACAGCCCGGCCGTGCAGCAGCAGGGCGACTGGCGCGTCGCCATCAACAACACACCCAGTGTGCGCGTGACGGAAGTCCCCTCACCCGGCTTTCTGCGGACCGGCAGCCGTTATGAGATCACGTGGGTCGACGGCACGAGCGAGACGGTGACGGTGTCGAGTATCGCAACGAACGGCTGGATCGAAGTGGAGCGCAGCCGCCGCTGGATCAATCTCACGTCGGCGCGGTCGATCTCGGAGGTGCGGTAATCCGCGGACCGCGGTGCGCGGTGCGCGGTCCGGGGGTGCGACGTGCGACGTGCGACGTGCGGCGTGCGACGTGCGGCGTGCGGGTGCTACGTGCAGGTGCTACGTGCGGGTGCGGCGTGCTCCCCACCGCGCACCGCGGACCGCGGACTGCGGACCGCGGACTACTGTGTTCTCCGGTACACGCTTCGTGACGGGGTGACCTGGCTGACAGGAGTGCCGGTCCGCTCGATGATCAGGTCCCCCGCCTTGTCGATCCAGATCACGCGCGTCGTGCGGATCGTCGTCGGCTTTCCTGCGTCCTCGCCGGCGCTGGAGGATTCGATCACGAGCCGCTCCCCTTTCCATGCCGCGCGCGAGGTGACTTTGATGTCGCCGGGAGACACGTTCTCGCTCTCGGCGCCGGTCAGGTCGTAGACGGCGACGACGGTGTCTCCGTTGAAGGTGATCCGGAACGTCAGCGAGGACGACGTCTGCAACGCGACGAACTCGTCCCCGAGCATCGGCGCGAGCACGACGCGACCGTCCGGCCCCGGCTCCATCGAGCGTTTCTGATCGAACGTCCACGTCCCCGAGAAGTCAGGCGTCTTCGCCTGCGGATCGCCGGACGGGTGTGCCAGGCACAGCGACAGGATCAACGCAACGGCGATCGCCATGACCTCACTTTAGACGCCAATGCTCGTGGAAGAGCTTTTCCGGCTTCCCTTTTCTCCAACCCAGCTATACTTTCGTGCAAATACGCGGACCGCGCAATCCCGCACCGCCCACCGCGGATCACGCTCATATGCACCCGAATGCGTTGCGGAAACTCGCCTGGCTCTACACCGCCGGCTTCATCGGCATCTGCATCATCACGCATACGCCCGCGCTCACCGACGAGAACGGCCTGTCGTTCGGGTTGTTCAAGATCGACCCGGTGGATGACTTCGTTCACCTGCTCTCCGGCATCGCAGGGTTCATCGTCGCGTGGCGTGCCCATTCGTATATTCCGCTCTTCTTCAAGCTCGTGGGGATCGCATACATGAGCGATGCGATCGTCGGCATGACGACCAGCCGGGGGCTTCTGGACGGGAGCCTGCTGATGCAGGGCCCCGGCGGACCCGACTTCAGCCTGACCAACTGGGCACTCAACCTGCCCCATATCGTCATCAGCGGCATCGCACTCGTGATCGGGTTCCGCAAGCCGCCTCACAGCACCCCTCGCACACGTGGCGCGATCGAAGCCGCGTAAGAAACGCCGATCCCTTGCCGGGCGCGTCGCGCGCCTGCTGCTTCGCCTCACCAGGGCGGCGGTCGTCGCGGTGTTCCTCGCGGCGATCTGGTCGGCGGGCTTCATCGGACTGCATTGCTACAGTCGAACCAGCTCACAACCGGCTGCGGACGCTCGAGTCGAGCACGATCCCGCTGAAACCGATACCTACCGTCGCGAAGAGGCCTCAACCTTCCTCACGCTCCCCGAGTGGTACATCGTCTACAACACCGACGAGTACGCAAGGGCGCTGACGACCCGGCCGCCGAGCGCCTTTCCGTATGTCGGGTCCATCCGCCAGTACTGGCGCTACTACGGCGGGGCGTGCCGGGCCACGAAGGGGGTCTACCCGTTCAGCGGAAGCAACCACCTGATGCTCGCGGTGATTGGATCGAGCTTCTCCCTCGAGTATGCGATCAAAGGGTTCTACGAGAACACCGGCGGACGCCTGGCGGAGTGGATTGCGGGCCACGACACCCCCGAGGACGCCTACGCCCGGCAGACGGCGGCCGAATACGGGACGTTCATGCACACGGTCCCCTGGTACGAGTTCCCGTTCGGCCAGAAAATCAAGGAACTGTGGACGAGCACGCCTGCGGTCGGCCCTCACATGTTCCGCAAGTGGGAGCGACGGGCCGTACTGACGACCGAATACGGCGCCAAAGCCCTCTACGCTCTGCTGATCGGCTTCGGCTCCGAGACCACCTACGGAACGGTGGACACGACCATTGGCGCACGGATCCAGAACGCCGGACCGGAGGTCTTCGCCGACGGTGCCGTGAAGAAGATTACCGAGACACCCACCGGCATCGTCGTTCGGATCCCCCGGTACGAGGCGTTCACCGGCCGGGTCCTGTCCATGCTCCGGCAGGGGGTGCGGTTCGTCGACATCGCCGCTAATGATGAGATTGTCATCACAGTGCTTGCCCCGGCGGGGTGGAGTGGAGACAATCTGAACGCCTTAACCGTAGTCGACGAACGCGTACTGACAGACGTCACGACCAGGCGGGTTGCGCTCAGGATCCCCGTCAAGGAGCTGCACACGGTGGTACCACGGATCGAGGCTGGCGGCACCAGGGTCGAACATCTTTATGATTACTAGGCCGCGCGCCCGGCTCGTCGTGCTCGCGGCCATGACCGCAGGGACTCTCTTCCTGGGCCAGCGGGTGTGGTACTACTCTGCCGGCCCCGCTGGCGCGAAGGACTGCTCCCCGTTCGCGCCGCTGGCGGCGCCGGGCCGGCCGGTCATCAACGACGTCAGCTGCCTCAACCCCACGCCGGTCGACAGCATCATCACGATCAAGTCGGAGGACGACGTCCGCGAGGCGATCGCGACCGCGCGGACGAAGGGGCTCGCGGTGTCGATCTCCGGGGCGCGGCACAGCCAGGGCGGACAGGCGTTCGCGGAAAACAACATCGTCCTCAACATGCGCGGCTTCAACGCCATGTGGCTCGACGAACAGGAGCGCGTGCTGACCGTGCAGGCCGGAGCGACCTGGGCCGAGGTCCAGAAGCGGCTGCATCCGCGCTTTGCGGTCAAGGCGATGCAGTCGAGCGCCCTTTTCACGGTCGGCGGATCGATCTCGGTGAACGCGCACGGCATGGACCACCAGGCGGGTTCCGTCGGCAGCACCGTCCGGTCCATGCGGGTCATGCTCGCCGACGGCAGCATCCGGACGGTCGGCCCCACATCGGACCCGGAACTGTTCCGGCTGATCGTCGGCGGCTACGGACTGTTCGGCGTCATCCTGGACGCCGACATCGAGATCACCGACAACGCGATCTACCGGTCCGGACGGGAGGTGATGGACTATGGCGCCTTCCCCGCGTACTTCAGCGACACGATCCTGCGCGACAGCAGCTATCGCCTGATGTACGGACATCTCTCCACCGCGCCGCAGTCGTTCCTGCGCGAGATGCTGGTCTACACGTATCGTGAGGTGTCGGGGGCCCGCACCGACGTTCCGCCCCTTCCCGAGGAGGTCGATGGGGTCGCGGTCCGGCGCTTCGTCTTCAATGCCTCGAAGCTTGGCGGCACGGCGATGCGTTTGAAATGGTGGGCCGAGAAGCATGTCGAGCCCTGGCTGGAAGCGTGCCCGGCCGGAGACTCGGACGGGTGCCTCGTCTCGCGGAACGACCCGATGCACGATTCGGTGCCCTACCTGACGAACCGGCTCGCGGGCGAAACCGACATCCTGCAGGAGTACTTCGTCCCCCGCGATCGACTCGTGCCCTTCATCGACGGGCTGCGCCGTATCGTCCTCGCACACGATGCCAAGGTGCTGAATGCGTCGGTGCGGGTCGCCAGGAAGGGAAACAACCTGCTCAACTACGCGCCGGACGACATGTTTGCGGTCGTGTTGTACGTGAACCAGACGACGGATGCGGACGGCCACAGGCGGATGGAGGCGTTCACGCGCGACCTGATCGATCTGTCACTCCAGGTCGGCGGACGGTTCTTCCTTCCCTACCAGCTGCACTACACGGCCGACCAGTTGCGGCAGGCCTACCCCGAGATCGAAACCTTCTTCCGCGCGAAGGAGGTCTACGATCCCGACCACCTGTTCACCAACACGTTCTTCAACAAGTACGCGCCGCTCATCCTGAATGGCGGGCTCCAGCAGTAGGGGTCCGCGGTCCGGGGTGCGGAGTCCGGGGTCCGGAGGGGTGGTTACAATCGGGGTGGAAGGTGGCTTCAGCTATGACTTCACGACTGGTTCCTGCTGCCGCGCTGGTTGCGCTGGCGATCGTTCCGCTCGTCGGGCAATCACAGCGGTCCATGACGATCGAGGATCTGATCGTCGCGCCGCGCATCGCCGATCCGCAACTATCGCCTGACGGAAAAACCGTGCTGTTCGTCCGGACGACGACCGACGGCCAGACCGGCCGCCGCAACGCGGGCATCTACTCGGTGCCGGCCGACGGTTCCGGGGAACCGGACGCGATCCTCGACGGGGACAAGACCGAGACGAACCCGCGGTGGTCGCCGGACGGCACGCGCATCGCCTTCCTGTCGAATCGGGATGGCGCCATGCAGGTCTACGTCGCCGATGCCGATGGCGGCAACGTCCGCAAGGTCAGCAGCCTGCATGCGGGCGCCCAGCCGCCGGTGGTCTGGTCGGGAGATGGATCGAAGATCGCGTTCGTGTCCGACGTGTTCCCCGAGTGCGCCGACGAGGCCTGCAACGAGAAGATGTACAAGGCGGCCGAGGAGAACCCGGTCAAGGTTCATCGGTTGACGCGGCTGCTCTATCGCCACTGGGACGAGTGGCGCGAGAACATCCGGCACCACGTCTTCGTCGCCGATGTCGCGAGCGGAGCGACGCGCGACGTGACGCCCGGCGATTTCGACGCTCCACCGTTCTTTCAGGAGGATGGCGGGATCGCATTCTCACCCGACGGCAAGACGCTCGCGTTCGTCTCGAACCGTGAGGGGAACGACAAGGAAGCCTGGACGACCAACAACGATATTTTCCTGGTCCCCGTCGACGGCGGCCAGCCGCGACAGTTGACGAAGAACCCGGCAGCCGATACCCATCCGCTCTTCTCGCGGGACGGACGGACGCTCTACGCGCTCGCGCAGCGCCGCGCCGGCTTCGAGTCGGACCGCTGGTATCTGGACGCCTATGACGTCCAGACCGGCTCGCGGCGGACGCTCTTCACGACGCCGGACCTCTCGATCGGCGAATTCGCGCTCGGCGCGGACGATTCGACCATCTGGTTCACCGCTGGAGAGAACGCGCGCACCAGCCTCTTCACGGTGCCGGCGGCCGGCGGCCAGCCGAAACGCGTACTCGAAGGCGGATCGATCGGTTCCATCAACCCGGCCGACGGGTTCGTCGTTTTCTCGAAGTCCTCGCTGATTGCACCGCCGGAAGTGCATCGGGCTGCGGCAGATGGTTCGGGGTTGAAGCCGCTGACCAGGGCGAACGCGGAATGGCTGACGCAGGTGACGTTCACGCAGCCCGAGAGTCTGACGGTGAACGTCGCCGGCGGTCCGATCCAGTACTGGCTCCTCAAGCCTCCGCACTTCGATCCCGGGAGGCAGTACCCGGTCGTCTTCCTGATCCATGGCGGTCCGCAGGGGGTCTGGGGTGACGGCTGGTCCACGCGGTGGAACCCCGCGCTCTGGGCGGCGCAGGGCTGGGTCGTCGCCGCACCCAATCCGAGCGGCTCGACCACGTTCGGGCAGGACATGGTGGATCGGATCAGCGGCGACTGGGGCGGCCGGGTGATGAGGGAGATCGACGGGGTCGTGGCGGCGGTCTCGAAGATGCCGTTCGTCGATGCGCAACGCATGGGCATTGCCGGCGCCAGCTATGGCGGCTACGCGGTCAACTGGATCCTCGGACAGCAGCCGGACCGCTACAAGGCGGCCGTCACGCACGACGGCGTCTTCAACCTCGAATCGATGAGTATGTCGACCGAGGAACTGTGGTTCACCGAGTGGGAGTTCGGCGGACCGCCATGGGACGAGAAGGCGCGCGCGCAATTCGCGAAGTTCTCACCGCACCTCCACGCGCACAAGATCAAGACGCCGACGTTGATCATCACGAACGAACTGGATTTCCGCGTTCCGGTGGACCAGGGGCTGCAGATGTTCACGGTGCTGCGGAGGAACGGCGTTCCAAGCGAGACGCTGGTGTTTCCCGACGAGGGGCATTGGGTCCTGAAGGCCGCCAACAGCCGGTACTGGCATCAAGCGGTGTTTGGCTGGCTGAAGAAGTACCTCTGAAGGGGTCAGGGATCAGGGATCAGGGATCAGGGATTAGGAATTAGGGATTAGGGATAGGGATCAGGGATAGGGATCAGGGATTACGGCGCCAGCCGCTCTCTGCGTTGGCGCGTTAGCGCGACGAGAGATCTATGCACGAGCGGGGCGTCCTGATCCGGGCTGCGATCTCCGGCGCGGTGTGGGCCGGGATCGCTATCCTCCTGACAATGACCGCAGGCGGGCGTTTTGATTCGGTCGAGAGGATAGCCTGGGGACTCCGTGGTGGTCTTGCGGCGGCCCCGGTGATCGGCCTGACGGTCGGCCTGTTCTCGCGCCGTTTCGAAGCCGCGGGTCTGCCCGGACGGATCGTGATCGCCCTGGCAACGTTATACGGAGCCGCGTTCCTTTTTCTGCTCGCGGCCGGCGTTGCAGGATTCGCAGCTGGGGAGATGCCGCGGGCATCTCTTTCGAGTGTGTTCTTCGATAGTTGGAATGCGACGATCGCCGGCCTGACCTGGACCGGCTTCGTGGTCGTCCTCGGACCGCTCGCGTTTCTCAATCACCTATGGGTTTCGCGTGCGAGCGTTGCTTCATCCGGTCAGGACCGGCCGCGGGTTATCAGGGATTAGGGTAGGGATTCGATTCCCATCCCCGATGCCTGCCTTTTCCCTGCCCGCCTATTCCCTATTCCCTATTTCCCTGATCCCCTGTTCCCTATTCCCTGATCCCTGATCCCTGATCCCTGATCCCTGTTCCCTGCCCCCCTCGGCCTGGCTCTGGCGGTACTTCGCCACCAGCATCGCCGCCTCGGTCCGATTCGGATCGATGCTGCCGTTGAACCGCGCGCCATCGGCGAGCTCAACCGATGGAGTCTGAATGTGCCCCTGCACGCTGGCACTGGACTCGATCCGCACCCGCTGCGTGGCCGTGACGTTGCCTTCGAAGCGGCCAGCGATCGTGACCGCCCTCGCGATCACCCGCGCCTTCACGCGCGCCGACGCCGCAACCATCAAATGCTGCTCGGGAATCGAAATCACGCCTTCGAACGTGCCGTCGATGTAGATGTCGTGCTGTGAAGACAGCTCACCGTTCACGGTGAGGCCGGCGGGAAAACGGGATGGCGCCTCGGGATGGGTTTGGACCTGCATCGAACGATTGTAAATGCGAAAAGGAATCGGCGCCCGGGAACGCGCATATCATGGCGCATGCTTCGACATGTTCACGTGCTCGTTTCGTTCATCGCGCTCACAGGTCTCGTGCTGTACGCAGACGTCCCGGTCGGGGTCGAGGCGCAGCCGCAGAAACTGAAGGTCCACATCTCCGTCGACATGGAAGGCGTCGGCGGCGTCGTCACCGGCGAGCAGCTCGGGCCGTCCGGCTTCGAATACGGCCGCTTCAGGGAGTTCATGACGCGCGAAGCGCTCGCCGCGGTCGAGGCGGCGAAAGCTGCCGGCGCGACCGAAATCATCGTGGCCGACTCGCACGGCAACGGCCAGAACCTCCTCATCGAGCAGTTCCCGACCGACGTGCGCGTGATCCGCTCGTGGCCGCGCCGCCTTGGGATGGTGGCGGGCATCGACGACAGTGTCGACGCCGCAATCTTCATCGGCTACCACGCCGGCACCAACAATCCGACAGGCGTTCGCGCGCACACGTTCTCGAGCGCGAACCTCACGCGAGTGGCCCTGAACGGCACGAATGTCACCGAAGGCTCATGGAACGCGGCGATCGCCGGTCACTTCGGCGTGCCGGTCGTGATGATGTCGGGCGACGATGCGGCGATAGCAGAAGTGCGGAAGGCCGTGGGGAACATCGAGGCCGCTGAAACGAAACGCAGCCTCGGATTCCATTCGGCGCTGACGCTCACGCCGCAGGCGGCCGCGGCGCTGATCGGCGAGCGTGTCCGGCGCGGACTGGAACGCAGAGGCGAGTTCGCGCCGCTGAAGGTCCAGACGCCGGTGGTCGTGGACGTCAGCTTCAAGAACTACATGCCCGCGGAGGTCCTCGCCTATCTGCCGCTCTTCGAGCGGACGGACTCGCACTCGATCCGCTTCCGCGCCGCAGACATGGCGGAGGCGTCGAGGATCATGTCGTTCATCGGCGACTATCGCCCGGACATTACTCCCTGACGCTGAACTCCGAACGATGAACGCCGAACGATGAACTGGCGGTACGTAGGGCGGGGCTTTATGCCCCGCCAGACAGTTCATAGTTCGGAGTTCATAGTTCGGAGTTTCCCCGCGTCAGCTCAACCCCATGTCCTTCTGGAGCTTGCGGTAATAGGTTCCCTGCATCTGCTCCAGGTCCCGCTTGACCAGGTTCAACCCGTGGACACACTGCTCGAAGTGATAGGCGAGGCGTCCGAAGAGCGGCGCCTCGTCACGGTACTCGAACATGTTGAACGCGGATACGATCCTGTAAGACTCCTTCCCCGCCTTGACGTAGTCGACGAAGGTGTCCAGCGACAGCGGCTTGAGCTTCGGCAGGGCGCCGACCGCCTCCGGGAACAGGCCCGTGTAGAAGAGCGTGAAGTCCCCGACATGCTTCCGCACCGCGCGTTCGCGGTCGAACGACGGCGCATCGAGCAGCGGGTTCGATTCGACGATCATGTCCGCCACGTCTGCGAGCTTCTGCCCTCGGGCGTTGCGGATCTTGTAGAGATTCTCGACGTGGGTGAACTCCGTGAGCATGTTGCTCACGTAGTCGGCCACTTCCGGATCGTCGAGTTGGGCGCCGCGACGAAAGTTGCCGCGAACCAGGTGCTGAAACAAGGTCCGCAGCGGATGATTCTGAGAAATCCCCGTGTCACCATGCCTCATGTACCCAGATTATGCATGAGACATACCGCGGTGCGCGGTCCGCGGTTCGGGGTGCGGGGTCCGGGGTGCGGGGTATGCGCTGAGCAACCCGCTTAAACGATCAGTCCTCGCGTAATGCCTCGGTTGGTTGAATCCTGAGGCCCCGCCGTGCGGGCTCGATGGTCGCGATGAGCCCGACCCCGGTGATGACGACGGCGACGAGCGGCAGGATCACGGCTCCCCTGCCCTGGAACATCTCCCCTTCGAGGACCCCCTCCAGCGCAACCGCCCCGGCGAGCCCGAGCGCCGCACCGATGCCGAGCTGGACGAGCGCGCGCGAGAAGATGCCGGCCAGGATCCGCACCGGGTCGGCGCCGAGCGCCGTCCGGATGCCGATCTCCTTCCGGCGCCTGGCGACGGTGAACGACATCAACGAGTAGATACCGGCCCCCGACAGCGCCAGCACACTCAGCATCACGGCAGAAATGGTGACGCCGATCAGGCGCATCAGGCCCTGTTCCCTGCGGACGGACGCTTCGGCGTCAGCCACACCGCGCAGCTGGAGATTGGGGTCGACCGCCGCCGCAATCTCACGCAGGCGCGCGGCGAACGCGGCCGGTGTGATGCCTCGAACTCGAACGGCGACGGCCGCCGGATGCAGGTCGCCGTGCGCGACCGCATGGTAGACACGCGCATCCGACCCATCACCGTGCATCCCGTAGGCCGGAAAGTCCTTCACCACGCCGACGATCTCGTACCAGCGTTCGAGCGTGACGTTGCCCGCGCCGGCTTCACGACTGCGTCCGACGTACTTGAACCGGCGGCCGAGAGGATTCTCGTCGCCGAACATGCGCTGCACGAACGCGCGATTCACCAGTGCGGCATCCGCGGTGGAGGTCGCATCGGCCGGGCCAAACCCTCGCCCCATGAGCAGAGGCACGTCGAAGGCGCTGAAGAAATCCGGCGCGACGCGGTTGAACCGCACGAGGTGTCCACGCTTCGTCCCCTCGACGATGTTGTAGTCGACCGGATCGATGGGCGCCGGCACACCTTCGACTTCGAGGACGGCAGCGAGATCCCCGCCGGGTTCCGCAAGTGAGAACGTGACCGCGGCCACATTGGGATCCGCTTCGAGCGTGCGTTCGAGTTCCGCGTGCCTCCGCGCGTAGCTCTCGTTGAATGCCGCCGCAGACGACGAGGATGACGCGCCGGCGTTTCCGCTGTCGAGGGCGAGCCCCATCGTGAGGAACTCGTGGGCAGCGTAGCCGCGGTCACCGGCCCGGAACCGCAACGAGTTCCAGGCATGGAACATCGCCGTCGGGAGGACGGCAATCGCGATGGCGACCTGGACGACGATCAGCGTCGTCCACAGCCGCCCCATCTGCATTCGCGATCCGCTACCCGCCGACAGCCCTTGCAGCCCCGCCTGGACCCTGCGTCCGGTGGCCTTGAGTGCGGGGACGATCCCTACGATCGCGGCGGCAAGGATCGTGAGCCCTACGACGTAGATGACACCCTCCGTCGAGAGGCCGAACGTCATCCAGAATGGCAGCGGCCCTGCCAACTGGCGCAGGGCCGCGTCGAGATAACGCAGGCCGGTGCCGACAAGTCCGACGCCGATGAAGGCGGCGACGCCGGCCAGCACCAGCGCCTCGAGGAAGAGTTGCGCCACGATCCGGCGCCGGCTGGCGCCGAGCGCCGTACGGACCGAGATCTCTGCCTGACGCGTGGCGGTCCTCGCGTAGACGAGGATGGCCACGTTGACGCAGACGACCGCCAGCAGCAGCACGATCACGATCTGGATCGCGTGGAGCGCCATCGCGTTGCCGGAATCGGCCATGTCGGTGAACGCGTGGGCATAAGGAACCACGCGCGGCCGCAGGTACTCGTGCGTCCTGGGGAACGCAGCGGCGGCCCGTTCTCCGATCGCCGCCAACTCCGCCTGCGCGCTCTCCAGCGTCACGCCGGGCGCAAGCCGGCCGAAGACGTCGATCGTTGGTCCCGTGCGAGGTTCGTATGCTTCCGGGGCCTCGCGCCATGGGATCCAGTACTCGTGGTTGACCGGGAAGCCGAACCCGCCCGGCATGACGCCGACGACCGAGTACGTCGTGTCACCAAGCTGCAGCGTTCGACCGATGATCCCGGGATCCGATCCGAATCGCCTCGTCCACACGTCATGGCCGATCACCACGACCGGCGGTGCGCCGGCCTGTTCGTCCTCCGGCAGGATGTGTCGACCGAGCGCGGCGTCGACGCGTGCCACCCGGAAGCCTGACGCCGTCATCTCCGCGACCGCCACCGGTTCCGGCTGCGCGCCCGGCGCGATCAGGTTGCGGGTCACGGTGCGGACGGCGCCGAGATCGTCGATCGAGGTCAGCTCGCGCCACGCGGCGAAGTCGCGCATCGTGCGCTTTTCGCGATTGTTGGTCGACGCATCCCAGCTGATGACCGAGACCACCCGTTCGCCTTCCACGAGCGGCAGCGATGCGTCGAGCAGACCGAAGGCGATCGTAAACGCGGCGGTCGCGATCGCCATCCCGACCGCCATACCGAGCACGCTGACCAGGGTCAGAGCGGGGAACCGCAGGAGCATTCTGACCGCGAGCTTGAGGTCGATCCACGAAAACCCTGTCGTCATATCCGCCTCGCGGCGCCTGCTCTCCAGCCGCGCCGCCGTGAACCGAACGGCAAACGAGGCACTCTGGCGCCAGTACCAGAGATGCGCCCGCAGCCGGCCATCCGCCAGCCGTCTGCGGCGGAAGAACTCTTCGAGATCGTCGGAGACGTCCTCGCGAATGTCGGACGGAACGGCGCGCTCGAGGATCCAGCGCGCCAGACGCGGCGGACGTGTCGTCACCGGTTGCCTCGCAGCTCCGGGTCCAGCCCCTTCCACATGCGGTCGAGCACCTGGCGGGCGGCCCGAAGGCTATTGAGCCCGGCGGGCGTGACCTTCACGAAGCGACGCGCCTTGCCGCCGCGCTCACCCGTCGGCGCGCTCATCGACGAGGAGAGGAGGCCCTTCTCTTCGAGACGCCGCAGCGTCACATAGACGGCGGCCGGCGAAACGGTGCGTCCCGTGCGGCGCTCGATCTCGTCGACGATCGGCACCCCGTACACGTCGTTGCCAAGATGCACGATGGCGAGCAGCACGAGCTGCTCGAACTCTCCCAGCGCCTCGCGGCTCACGCGCGCCCTCCGGTCCGTTCCCATGGCCATTAAACTTACAACGTCAAGATAATCAGAGCAACTCCAAACTTCCAACTTCCAACTCCCAACTTCCAAAGAGATCAGTTTTGGAGTTTGGAGTTTGGAGTTTGGAGTTTGGAGTTTGGAGTTTGGAGTTTGGCCCCTTGGGAGTTTTCTCAGTTCAGGTAAGTAGAAGCCTTCAGCCAGGCGGGATCGGGGTAGTAGGCGAAGATGAGCCCGCCTTCTTTCACGGCGTCGATGAGTTGACGCGTGATCGCCGGGCGCAAGGCCGGGCATCCCAGGCTGCGGCCCAGTCGTCCCTGCTTCTTCGCGAGCGTCGGATTCACATACGCGGCGCCGTGAACGACGATGGCGCGTTCGCGCGCGCGATCGTTGAAGCCCTTCTCGAGACCATCGAGCCTGAGCGAATATCCGTGCTTGCCGTAGTAGCCTTCGGCAGCTCGAAACAAGCCGAGGCTCGATTTATAACTCCCCTCCTCGTTCGAGAACGAGGTCGGCACGTTGTGGCCGCTGTTCCGGCCGTGCGACACGTGCTCTTCGAACAGAAGTTCCCGGGTGCGCAGATCGATCACCCACAACCGCCGCTCGGTGGACGGACGCGAGAAATCGATCACGGTCAGCGTCGAAGCCTCGGCCTCGCCACGCTCGACCGCGCGCTGCGCGCTCTCGAGCGCGAGTGCGAAAACCGAACGGTCGATGGCGCCGAGCGCCACCCCCTCCCAGCCGTCCGCGTCGAACACGGACGATTCGATCGTGCGCACCGTTGCCGCGGCAGCCGACTTCAGCGAAACGGCCGCGCTCGCACGTACAGACGCATGGCTGGCAGTTGGCAGGGAACCACCCACGAACGTGAGCGTGAACACGACGAGACCGGTATTCAAGAGGTTCGGGAATGCGCTCATCAGCGAACACCCATTTTACCCGCTCATCCGTTGATTCCCCATGCCCATGATGAACGGCTGAGGCACGCGGGTTACACTCGACGGCGATGCTGGCCCCAGGTGCCCGAGACACATTGCTCAGAACACTCGAGGCCTGGATTCCACGCGGGTCGGAGGTGGCCATCGTCGACGTTCCCGTCCATCGGAACATTGGCGACCTCTTCATTCTGGCCGCGACGCTGCGGCTGCTGAAGAGGCTGCAGTGCCGGATCGTGTACCGCGCCGGCGTTCGCGATTACCGCCGCCGTTCCGCCAGGGCGCACATCCACTCGAACACGATCGTCATAGGCCTCGGGGGCGGCAATTTCGGGGATGTCTACCCTCGCTATCTGACCTTGCGGGAGCGCATCCTCCAGGATTTCTCGCGCAACCGGATCGTCATCCTTCCGCAGACGATTCACTTCGATCGCGCTGGCGAACGGACGCGAATCGTGGACCGCTTCTCTTCTCACCCCGACCTCAGGATCGCGGCCCGCGATCGTGCCAGCTTCGAGATCGCGCGTGCGATCACGCGGCATGCGGTCCTGCTGCCGGACGTCGTGCACGCCCTTGCCGAACCGGATCACATCGGAACTCACGCCACAGCCACGCGCGGCACGGTGTTCTTCATGCGCCAGGATGCCGAGAAGAGCCGATCCTCCGACCGCCGTGCGGGCAGCGTCGACTGGCCTACCGTCTTTCCCGGCTTTCTCCCCCGCCTCATGGCCGCCGCGGCGCTGATGCCGGTCGCGCCGCAGCCGGCGTCCAGGCGACTGCACGATCAGTGGAGCAGGTACGCGGACGACCTCCTCTCGCGGGGGCTATCCTGGATGGCCGGCGTCGAACACCTGGTGACCGATCGGCTCCACGCCGCGATCCTCGCCAGGCTGGCGCGGCGGCCGGTCACGCTCCACGACAACGCGTACGGTAAGCTGACGGCGTATTACGACGCCTGGTGGCGCGACGATCCCGCCGTGAAACTCCTCCCGACCTCATTCACACGCTCACACACATCGTCTGAACGGACGCGCCGCTTGCCGTGAGCACGCCTGCACGAGCCAGTGGGTTGCAGCGGCGGCCGTCCCAGCGACAACGCCTCCCATGGCGGCACATCCCTGCGCTGCTGACGTCGGCGCCGGGCCGCTGCCGGATCCGCAAGATGCTTCTCGAGCCGTTGGAGCCCGCTCTCTGGAGGGCTGCCGGCGTTCGCCGGCGCACGATGCCGCGTGCGCATCGCCTGATCGCGGTCACTGGCTCGTATGGCAAAACGACGACTGCCCGGGCGATCCGGTGTGCGCTCGGTCTGCCGGTCGGCGCGACGGCGGGCCCGAACGCGCGGTACGCACTCGCGTTCGCACTGCTGCGGCAATCAGCAGGGGTCCCGTTCTCCGTGTTCGAACTGGGCATCGGCTCGCCGGGTCAGATGGCCCCCATGGCGCGCGCTTTCAGACCGGACATCGCTGTCGTGACTTCCATCGGCACCGAGCATGGCGCGTCGATGCGGACCATCGAAACCACCCGAGACGAAAAGTCACGGCTCGTACGGGCGCTCTCCGCGTCCGGTATCGCGGTGTTGAATGGTGACGACCCGAACGTCCGCTGGATGGCCGATCGCGCGCCGGGACGTGTGATCACGTTCGGCTATCAGGACGGCAACGACGTGCGCGCCGAAGCGATCGAACTCGACTGGCCGCGCGGCACGCGGCTGACCGTCTCCTCGGGAACGTGGCGAGCGACAGCGACCGTGAGGCTCGTGGGCACGCACTCGGTGTCCGCGATCCTGGCCGGCCTCGCCGTCGCCAGGGCGGCCGGCATCGACCTGGATGCGGCGATCACGCGGCTGAGCGCGCTTGCCGCGAGTCCAGCGCGGATGGAAATCGTGCCGCTGGCCAACGGCGCGTACCTGCTGCGCGACGAGCACAAGTCGGGACTCGAGACCATTCACGCCGCGCTCGATCTCTTCGAACAGGTCCCGGCGAAGCGCCGTGTCATTGTTCTGGGCGAGATGACCGAGCCGCCCGCGCCGCAGCGGCAGCACCACGTGAACGTCGGCCGCCGTGTCGCGCCGCTGGTGACCCGCGCGATCCTCGTGGGCCATACGGGCAAGGGTTTTCGAACGGGACTCAGGCAGGCTGGACTTTCGCGAGATGCCATCATCGAAGGCGGACATGGCTGGCGCGGCGCGTATGACACGCTCGCCGCTTCCCTCGAGCCCGGGGACGTCATCCTGCTCAAGGGCCGCCACGACCAGCGCCTGGAGCGCGTGTCGCTCGCATTGACGGGGAAACAGGTTCGATGCGACCTCCCGGTCTGCAACACGCCGCTCGGACGATGTGATACCTGCCCGATGCTGGAGACGGGATGGGGCGGTCGTCAGGCTGTTTTCTAGAATTTCGCTCCCCGGTTCTGCCAACTGCGATAGGCGGGAAGGATGCGGCGCCTCATCGAGATCGGCATTCGCCGGCGCACCTTCCGGCGCAGCCACTCGACGGTCATCTTGCGTCCCTCGGACGTTCGCAGGTCCTCGGGTCTCGGCCCTCTCTTGAATCGGCGGCTGCGCTCGATCAGGGCTTCGATCGGCGGGACCAGAGGCGCCCACTCCGCTCTCGACTCGAGCCGATCGCGCATGGCCTCCCAGTGGATGATCCGGGCGGGCTCGGGCGGCATCGCGTCCGCCGACAGCAGTTCGGGACGCACGTCATGCGGCAGCGTCTCGGAGCGATGAAGGCTGTCGGCGACGAGGAGGTTGAGCATCGTCCGCAGGCACTTGGCGCAGCGTCCGCAGTTGGCGATGCCGTCCGCCGCCTTCCAGCAGACGACCAGGTGGCGATGCATGCAGGGCTCCTCCGTCATCAGGTCCACCTTCGCCTGTCGATCGATGTGTCCTCCCACCGAGACGAAGCGCAGACCCTCGCGCGACCAGAGCCGATCGACCGGTGTCGTCGTGCCACTCAGCTCTCCGTTCCGGACGTGCGAGTCAGAGGCGCTGATGAACCAGCAATCGAAGTGCGCTCCGAGCAAATGTCCGACAGCGGCGAGACCGGCGCCGTGCGCCATCTCCCAGTGCAGGGCGGCGTCCGTGAACCGGCGCAGGTTGGTCGCCACCAGCACGACCCGACGGCCGGTGAGTTCCGCCGCCGCGGTCACGTGATGGAGGACCGTCTGCAGGCGCGACACACGCTCGAGTGGAACGTCGAAACCGTGGACGAACACCACCGTGTCCAGGGATCGACCCGTCTCGGCCTCGCCATACACGAGGGAGTACATCGAATCGACGCCGCCCGAGAAGAAGAGACCGGCAGCCGTCTTCCCGGTTGCAACGGCTTCTTCGAAATACGTGGCGTGAATCTCGATCGGCTGGAATCGGGTCCAGCGATTCATGGGGTTCTCCGCCACCAGGTGTCGCTGCAGGTGCGCCAGGTTGCGCGCCAGCGAGGGGGACAGCGGACCATCCACGACCAGGTCGTCGCCCGCAACCATCGCCGGGAGCAGTAGCGCGATGGCGAAAGGGTCGAAACGCGGCTCTTCCGGCGCAAGACCTGCCGGCATCCGGAACCAGAGGTCCTCCCCCGCCGATCCCAGGCTACGCGCGTCGACGCGCGCGGAAACGATGACCTCATCGCCCTGACGGACGACGGTTGGTTTACTGATCCGTATGACTGCCACTGGTCACGAAATGGGGCCGGAGGAGCTGCACGCCCAGCTCCCGCCTGTCGCTGCTCTGCGGATCGACGTGCGCGGGAACGAACGTCGGCTCGACGCGGACGTCGACCGTCAATCGGCCGCTCGATGGGAGCGCTTGCTCGAATGGAATCATGATCGTGTGAACGTCCGGGGTCCGGAGTGTCAGTTCCCGGGTCAGTCCGGCCGCGGTGACGCGCAGACGCACGGGCCTGCCATCCCGGATCGGCGTGGGCGCCGCAACGGCAAGTTCGAACTGCGAGGTGCCGGTCGGCACGTCCACGTCCATCAGGGCGTGAGCCTTCGTCCAGCGATACGTGACGCCACCGCCGGCCTGCTCCTGTCCGTGAAGTCCCCAGGCATACCCCCACGGTCCCGTCGAGCGTGACGGACGCTCGCCCCACGCTGCAGCCGGGTAGCAGGCCGCGACGACGAGGCACGCAGCCGCGAGGCGGGCGGTTGCGAACCCTCGTGTCCGTCGTGACGCACTCACTGCCGTTCCAGAATCATCCCACCTCGCCGCGCAGAGCACCGCCCCCACGAATGCCGCAAACAAGATCTGCCCGGACGCAAGCAGAAGCGTGTGCCCTGTCAACAGCGTCAAGAGAAATCCAACGGTGCCGATCAGACCGCCGAGCGCAATGCCGCGGCTGTGCGCGAGCGTCGCTTCGCGCAGCGTGCGCGCCAGCGCGGCGCAGAGGCCTGCCGCGAGGCCGATGAACGCCAGCCCGCCGAGAGCGCCAGCTTCGGCGAACATCTGCAGGTAGAGATTGTGCGTGTTCTCGCGAATCCGTCCGCCGCCGTAGGCGCCCATGAGGCGCGGAACCCGGCCGAGGCCGACTCCCGTCAACGGGCTTTCGCGAAACATGCTGAAGGACGCGTCCCACCATGCCAGCCGTCCGCGGAGCACCCAGTCGAGCGACTCACGAGGATCGACGGTCTTGACGATCAGCTCCCACGCGTTTGCCGGCTGTGTCCGCGTGTGCTCGCTGATGAACAACCGCGCAGTTGCCGATCCGGCCAGGACGATCAACACCGACGCGATCACCAACCGTCCGGAGACGCGCGCGAGCCGCTGCGCACGCGTGCGGGGCTCAGGCACGAACGCGAGCACGATCAGCGGGGCCAGGACCGCCGCCCCGATCGCCGCGCGCGACATGGTCGTCCACAGCGCCGTCGTCCCGAGCACCAGCAGCGGGAGCCAGAGCCGGCGCCGGCGTCCATCGAGCCAGAGCAAGCCGGCCAGCAGTCCGATACCGAGCACGAGATACGCGCCAAGCGCGTTGGGATCATCCAGCGTCGAGTGCGAGCGGACGATGTTCGGGTTCGCTCGCACCCAGTACGGGTGCAGCTGGAACCGCGTGGCGTACTGCACGAGCGCGAATGCCGAGACGAGCGCAAAGCCGGCAAGCCAGCCTCCAAGCAACGCCCGCCCCCGGCGCCGCGGATCCGGCGCGCGCCGGCACACGTCGACCACCAGCACGAAAATCAGCCATCCTTCGACAAACGTCAACGCCACACGCAACGCATAGAGTGGGTGCGTGCTGTGGTTCAGTGGCCAGAACAGCTCCCCCGCATCCCGCAGCATCGCCAGAAAGACCGGCGACCCCAGACGATGCTCGGCCGCGAGGCTGAAGAGCGCGCTGCCGAGTACCGCCGCGAGCGTCAGATGCCACGCACGGATCGATGGCGGCGACGCGGCGGGCGGGCGTCTCCTTCTCAGGCGCTCCCACACCCAGAACGCGAGCAAGGCGACGACGACGAGGTCAACGTAGGCAAACGCGGGCAATCCTGCGTAGCGAGGACCGGTCGGCAGGAGCGGCACGATCGCGGCGCACACCGCGAGTGCAGCGTCCAGTCGTCGACCGGATACTCCCCCGGGCAGAGCGGCCGCCGACGGGCCGGAGTCCGGGCCCATCTCGGTTGACGGAATTGCGGTGATGATGACGTATTCTAACGTTCTCATCCACATGTTGCGCGATCTCTCGCCGGAAGCTTCGGCCCCGGGGCTGCGTACGACTGCGGCTTCGCGCGCCGAACGAAACGCCATGCACGTCGAGGGCAGGCAGGCCGCGGCGTGGTCCGGGCGCTGGCGTGTCTGCGCGCTGGCCGCGGGCGATGCGTTCGCGTTGATCGTGTCCGGACTCGCCGCCTGCGCGCTGACGGCCGGTGTGGCGTCATTTTCGGACCCGGGCTGCTCCAGCGTCATCACACTCGTGCCGTTGTTTCTCGCTGGATACAGTCTGGGCGGCCTGTATCCCGGGTTTGGTGTCAGTGCGATCCAATTGGTTCGCACGCTGTCGCGACAGACCTCGCTCGTCTTTCTTGCGATCGCGGGATGTGCCTACGCGCTGCCGATCGTCGGTGAGCCGCCGATCACGCTGCTGGTGCTGTGGTGGGGCGCGAGCCTGGCGTGCGTGCCCTTGATGCGCGTGCAGGTGTCGTCGCTTGCGGCCGGCTTCACGTGGTGGCGCGAGCCGGTCCTGCTCTTTGGAAGTGCGAATCGTGTTCCGGGCATCGTCGCTTCACTCGCCAAGGCGAAGCATCTCGGGTATCGGCCCGTGGGCATCGTGCTGCTGCGCGGGCCGGCGGATGACCCGGCGTTCTCGTCAACACTCACACTGCCCGTCATGGACGAGGACGACGCGATCGGCGCGGCGCGGGAACTGCGCGTGCGTACGGTGCTCGTCGCGATGTCGGGCGGAGAGCAGAAGGCGATCGAACTGCAGCACCATTTCCGGCACGTCATCCTCGTCAACGCGCTCGACTCGCCGCTGGTGGAACCGGCTGCGGTCCGCTATCTGGGAAGCGCGATCGGCATCGAGTACCGGAACGGCCTGCTCGTCCGCCGCAACCAGGTGATCAAGCGGATCATGGACGTCGTGCTCGGCACGATCGGTCTCGTCGCGCTCTTTCCGCTCGCCGCGCTCGCCGCGCTCGCCATCGTGGTCTCCAACGGGAGGCCGTGGTGGCACGTGCAGGTGCGCGAAGGGCGCGGGGGCAAACCGTTCCGCATGTGGAAGCTCCGCACGATGTACACCGACGCGGATGCCCGGCTCGCGGCGCACCTGGCGGCCGATGGCGCGGCGCGGACGGAGTGGCAGAGGGAGTTCAAGCTCTCCCGCGATCCGCGGATCATTCCGCGCGTCGGCGACCTGCTGCGGCGCTGGAGCGTCGACGAGTACCCGCAGTTCGTGAACGTGATTCGCGGGGACATGAGCCTCGTCGGGCCGCGCGCGCTCCCCCCGTACCACCTCGAGGCCTTCACGCCGCACTTCCGCGCCCTGCGCGCACGCGTGCAGCCCGGCATGACGGGGATGTGGCAGGTGATGTCGCGCGGGCGCGGTGCGATCGCGGGGCAGGAGGCGCTCGACCGGTACTACATCTACAACTGGTCGATCTGGGTGGACCTGTTCGTGCTGGCCAAGACGGTGTCCGCGGTGCTCACGCGCCGCGGCGCGCGCTGATCACCGGTTTCGCAGACGTTCCCGCACCACGCGCGCGAAGAACGCGGGATTGCCCAGCACGTAGCGGCGCGCCAGCCGGCGCGGCTCGATCAGGAGCCGTCCGAGCCACTCGAGCCCTCTCACCCGCATCCACCGGGGCGGACGCCGCAATCGTCCCGAGACGTAGTCGAACACCGCGCCCCCGGTCAGGACGACGGACGCGTCGATCCGGTCACGGTTCGACGACACCCACTGCTCCTGGATCGGCATCCCGAACCCCACGATGAGGAGATCGGGCCGCGCCGCGTTGATCGCGTCGATGACCGCCAGGTTCTCGCCTGATGCGTCGTGCTTGTCGAAATACCCGTGATGAGTGCCGGCGATCCGCAGACGGGGCGCGTGCCGGATCAGCCGGCGGGCCGCGGCATCGGCGACGCCGGGCGTTCCGCCGAGGAGATACAGCGACCACCCTTCACGCGCGCAGAGCGCCGCCAGCGTCCACGTCCAGTCGGCGTACGTGATCTTCTCGGGCAGCCGCTGCCGCAGCAGTCGCGCGCCGAGCATGACGCCGTGCCCATCACAGAACACGAGGTCCGCGCCGCGCAGGATGTCGCGGAACCAGGGATACCGCCCGGCCAGATTGACCGCGTGCACGTTGGCGTGCAGCACGGTCGCGCGCGCCCCCGTGCGCACGAATCGCAGCAGGTGCTCGTGGAGTTCGGACACGGTGAGCGAGTCCACCGGCACACCCAGCACGTCCACGCGCGTGCGGCAGTCTATTGACGTCATTGCGGATAATCGAACTGTACCGCGAAAGCGTGTCGAGTGACGGCGTCGCGGCCGCGCAGGACCGTTCTTTGATAGACTCCCGACCGCAGAGGCCCCATGGAGAAGACGCAACAGCCAAAGTCCGCGGACCTGACCGTATGCCCGAACTGCGGCGAGTCGCAGCAGCTCACGAAAGTGAAAGGGTGTATCCGCTGCCTCACGTGCGGCTTCAAATTCGACTGCAACGGCTGGTAGCCCCTCCCCGAACACGCGAGCGGTTCACTCGAGCTTCATAGCAGCGATCGTTACGCTCGGGAACTGACGAACGACTGGCCGAATCCCGACTGCATCCTGCGAGGCGCGAACTCCTACCCATGGCAGGACTGGACGTGGCGCACGCCTCCGTTCAACGAGCTGATCGTCTACCAGCTGCACATCGGCACCTTCTTCGGCCCCGACCGCCCCACCCGGCCCGCGAAGTTTCTCGATGTGCTCGATCGCATCGAGTGCGCGATGCGGGGTGCGCGGTCCGCGGTCCGCGGTGCGCGGTGCGCGGTGCGCGGTGCGCGGTCCGCGGTGCGGGGTGCGCGGTGCGGGGTGCGGGGTGCGGGGTGACTCGATGACGGCTTTTTGGCACGAACACAAGCACAAAAAACTTTTGGTCGTGGTCTCTCTTAGTGTCCTTCGTGTTCTTCGTGTTGTTTGTGCCCGCCAGTCGTCGGTCCCGTGTCAGCTTTCAGTGAACACCCTTCCCCAGAGACCCCGAACAGTGGCGCGCCCGGCAGGACTCGAACCTGCGACCCTCGGCTTAGAAGGCCGAAGGTACGAGTCAGCCCGGGACGGCCCAAGACGATCCGGCCTGATTTTACGGCCTGTTTCGAGGGTGGGAGGCAACTGCTTCCCACCCCGGACCATGACGGCGTGTCACACCTGTGTCACACCGCAACCGCTCCCGCTGAAGCGCAGCTCAGAGCGACGGACCGCGCGCGAGAGAGATGTTTCTGGCGCGGGCGCCAATCTCGGGTTGAACGGAGATCAGCGGCGAGGCGCATTCGAGCTCATCGCGAATGGCGTTGGGCGTTTTCGGCCGGTTGATGCTCCACCAGTCCTGGGCGGCGCGAATCTGTGTCCGAGCGAGGTCAGTAACTTCGATGTGAGGCGGTCGCCTCACTCGCGGCTACGGAGTTCCGAGACCAGATCGGTCATGGGCGTCGTCTGGCCTTTCTCACACTGCGCGATTATCTGCAGGAGCATCCCTTCGGTCTCCGCGTCGGCCTCGAACGTTTCGTCACCCTCCAGTGCCAGGACAGTGACCGACGTGCCCTCCGGGAGTTCTGCATCGAGCTCGACGCGACCGTTCACGACCTTTCCGGGAGCAATTCGCATATGGCCCATTGTAACCACCGCGTGCGACGGGAAGTCGCGTGAAGCGAATGCATGCCTTGGCGTAGAGAACGGCCGGATTGGTCGTGATGTGCTCGCGAAAGGCTTACGTGACCTCGACGAGCCCCTCTCCTCGTTCGAGCGCGGCGATGATCTCGGGCAGCCCCGCGTCGAAGCGGCGCAACAACTCCGCGCGACGGGTATTCCCGATCCGGACCCAGACGATCGAAGGGCCGCCGTGCAGCAGTTGGTGCACGGCGAAAACCTCGTCCTTCGTCACGATCACTGCGCCCGATTCCACAGCCCTCGCACGAACTCGACCATCCGCGGCGCGCTCCAAACCGAGGTCAGCTACGTCTTCAGCGTTGTGGCCTCGCGATTCCAGTTGGCGCGCGAGCGCCGGAGGGAGCTGGGCGTCGACGAGGAAGCGCAATCAGGCGGTCCGCAGGATGGGGTGGTCGTTCTGCCTGGCGGCAAACTCCAGCACTGCGGTGATGTCTTCGGGTTCGAGGTATGGGTAGTCTGCGAGAATCTCTTCGCGCGTCGCGCCGGCAGCAAGGAGGTCGAGCACGTCCTTCACGCGGATGCGCAGGCCACGAATGCAAGGACGGCCCCCGCAGACGTCTGGGCTCACCGTAATGCGGTCGAGCGTGCTCATAGGTCCATTGTAGCCCGATTGCGGCTGCTAGGCGGGGAGAGGCAGGACCCGCTCTTGGGCCAGATCGGCGGCATACGCCAACGCCGCCAGAATGCCCGTTCGCGTGAGTGAGGGATAGCTCTTGACGATTTCCTCGGCGGACAATCCGTCTGCCAGGTTCGCCAGCACCACGGCAACGGGAATTCGCGTGCCGCGAATGCATGCCTTGCCGTGGAGGACAGCCGGATTGACGGTGATGTGTTCGCGCCAGTCCATACGGCCATTGTACCGAACGTGTGCGGCCGATGGACCCGTCGAACAGTGGCGCGCCCGGCAGGACTCGAACCTGCGACCCTCGGCTTAGAAGGCCGATGCTCTATCCAACTGAGCTACGGGCGCATGTGGAAGTTCATCCATGGTACCGCAGGAGCCTCGGTCCTGTCGGATCGGAGGTGAGTTGGTGCAGAATGACGGGCCATGCCGCAGCCGGCGGCAGGCGCGACAGTGGACGCAACGTGCCGGCCGAAGGAGTGAACCGATGCGACGGACGTTGACGATCATCCTGCTTGCGATGGCGGCCGCCCTCAGCACGCGGGCGCAGGAGCCCCACGGGAACACGCCGAACACACTGAGACTGCCCGCCGATGCGCCCCGTCCCAAGGCCAGTGTGGCCGACCTCGCCTGGCTCGCCGGACGCTGGACCGGCGAAGGCCTCGGCGGCCGCATCGAAGAAACCTGGAGCGCGCCGGACGCCGGCAGCATGGTCGGCTACTTCCGTCTCGTGAAGGACGATAAGCCCGTCTTTTACGAGATCATGACCATCCTCGAGGTGGACGGCAGCCTCCAGATGCGCGTGAAGCACGTGAACCCCGACATGACGGGATGGGAAGAGAAAAACGACTTCGTCACGTTCCGCCTGGTGAAGCAGGACGCCACGGGCGTCTGGTTCGACGGCCTGACGTTCCGCCGCAACGGACCGGATGCGATGGACGGATACCTCGCGCTGCGCAATCGGACGACGGGCGCGGTAAGCGAGGAAAGATTCTCGTATCGGCGGGCGCGGGCGAAGTAAACGCCGCGGTGCGTCAGGCTGCTACGACGTGCTTCGGCAGTGCACCCCGACGCACCTTGATGCACCTTGACGCACCCCGACGCACCCCGAACTACTCGAACCTGAGCGCGTCGATCGGTTCCGTCGCCGCCGCTTTCGTCGCCGGATACCAGCCGAAGAAGATCCCGATCGCGGCGGAGAACACAAACGCGAGCAGCGACGCATTCGTCGACGTCATCGTCGGCCAGCCGAACATCTGCGTCACCCCCTGGGCGAGAAAATACCCCAGCGCGACGCCAAGCGCACCGCCCGCCACGCTGAGGATGACGGCCTCCGTGAGGAACTGGAGCATCACATCGCGCTGCCGCGCGCCGACCGCGACACGGATCCCGATCTCGCGCGTGCGCTCGGTCACCGAGACGAGCATGATGTTCATCACGCCGATCCCGCCGACGAGCAGCGACACCGCGGCAATCCCGCTCAACAGCGACGTCATCGTGCGGGTGGTGCGCGTGCGGACGGCAATCATCTCCTCGAGCGTGCGGACGCGGAAATCATCCGGATCCCCCGGGAAGATCTGATGACGGATCCGCAGTTCTTCCGCCACCGCCTCCGACACCGGCCCGACGTCCTCGGCTGAAGCCGCGGAAATCGAGATGGTGCGCAGATAGTCCACCCCCATCAGGCGCTTCTGCACCGTCGTGTACGGCGCATACACCGCATCGTCCTGATCATCTCCGCCGGAGGACTGCCCCTTCGGCGCGAGCACGCCGATGACGGTGAACGGATGAAGACCGATGCGGACGGTCTGGCCGACCGGGTTCACATCGGGGCCAAACAGCGCGTCGCGCACGATGGTGCCGATCACGACGACCTTCTCGTCGTTGGCCACATCGCCCGGAGCGAAGAACGACCCGTTGAGCAGCGGCCACTCGCGGATGCGGGGCAGATCGGCGCCCACGCCTTCGACGTTCGCGGACCAGTTCTGACCGGACGTGACGAGCTGTTGCCGGCTGCGAACGCCCGGGCTGACGTACGCGACGCCCGGAATGCTTCGGAGCGCCTCCGCGTCGTCAGCCGTCAGCGTGCTCGACGATCCCATCCCGAGACGCACGCCTCCCTGGGTCCAGTTGCCGGCGCTGACGATGATGAGGTTCGTCCCCGCGCCTTCGACCTCTTCTTCGATGACGGCTCGGGCCCCCTGGCCGAGCGAGACGATGATGATGACGGCCGCCACGCCGATGACGAGGCCCAGCACGGTCAGGCAGGTGCGCAACAGGCTGCGCCGCAGCGCAAGCAGGGCAGTACGGATAACGACACTCAGTCTC
>DASWVN010000094.1:0-11106 GCA_036401215.1 Vicinamibacterales bacterium
TTTCTGACGGAACTCAGAGACGCGGCGACGTTGTTCAACCTGATGGACGGCGGAACGCAGACGCTCAGACTCGAGAGACGGTAAGGATCCAGGGATTCCAGGTTCTGCCTCGCGAGGAAGCCAGCTACGAACGGAACCACCTGGAACCCGTTGGAACCCTCTGGAACCCTCGAGAACCCGTTGGAACCCTCTGGAACCTTGCGGCGCCCCGTAAAGGGGCGCCCTACGTCATCGCCCCGCAAAGGGGCGCCCCACGTTATCGCTCCACAGTGACGAAGACGGTGGTCGCACCCCGATGGACGAGGAGCAGCGCCGGACGGTCACCCTGGTCGAGCGCCGAGCGCAGCTCTTCGATCGACTTCACGGGCTTGCGATCGACTTCCTCGATGATGTCCCCCGCGCGAAGGCCGGCGTCGGCGGCGCGGCTGCCGGGTTCGACGCCGGCGACGACGACGCCGCTCTTCGCGTCCACACCCAGTTCCCGCGCGCGTTCTGGCGTCAGCGGCTCCACGCTCATGCCGAAGCGGCTGGAGTCTTCACCGTCGGGCGAGCGATCGAGCGAGCGGGGCGAGGTGCCCGACAGTTCCGCGAGCGTTGCCGACAGCTGCTGCTCCTTGCCGTCGCGAACGACAGTGAGCGTGGCGTTGGCGCCGGGTCCAAGTTCGGCGACTTTGTTCCGGAGCGTATTGCTGTCCTTCACCGTCTCGCCGTTGATGGCGGTGATGACGTCGCCGCGTTCGATGCCTGCCGCAGCCGCCGGGCTCTTCGCGTCGACATCGCTCACGAGGGCACCGGTCGTGTCGCTCAGGCCGAGCGTGTTCGCCAGGTCCGGCGTGATCGCCTGGATCGTGACGCCCAGCCGCCCGCGGCGGACTTCACCGTGCTCGATCAACTGCGTCATGACGTTGCGCGCCATGTTCGCGGGGATCGAGAAGCCGATGCCGATATTGCCGCCGGATGGGGAGAGGATCTGGGAGTTGATCCCGATCAGTTCCCCTTCGGTGTTCACGAGCGCGCCGCCGGAGTTGCCGCGATTGATCGGCGCGTCGGTCTGGATGAAATCCTCGTAGCTGCCGTCGCCGGTGCGGGTCGAACGTCCCTTCGCGCTGACGATCCCCATGGTGACGGTCTGACCGACGCCAAGCGGATTGCCAACGGCGAGCACAACGTCGCCGACACGGACTTCATCTGAATCGCCGAGCGCGAGCGTCTTCAGGTTCGGCGCATCGATCTTGAGCACCGCCAGGTCGCTCGGTTCATCGGAGCCGACCACCTTGGCCTTGAAGCTGCGCCCGTCGGTCAGCTCGACGGTCACTTCGTCGGCACGGTCGACGACGTGATGGTTGGTGAGAATGTAGCCGTCCTGCCGGACGATCACGCCGGACCCCATGCCGGCCTCGCGGCGCTCCGGGATCTGTCCCTGTTGGAAGCGGTCCCCGAAGAACTCGCGGAAGAGCGGGTGGTCCGGGAGCGACTGGCTCGTCAGTCTGACCATCCTCTGTGAACGGATCGTGACGACGGCCGGCGCCACGCGGTCGACGACATCCGCGTATGACGCCGGGGTCCCGTCGACCATGCGTTCGACGACCGGCGCGAGCGTGACGGTTGCCGCGTCTTCGTTGCCGAAGCCCTTGGCGGTCCAGCCGAACAGCGATGCGGCAACCAGCAGGGCAGTCCCCAGTGCCCAAACCTTCCTGCGGCTCCCACCCTGCGCCCCGGCCGGGCCGATCCTCGTGAAATTGGAACTCATGCTTGCTACGCCTCCTTGCCTTACACGAGATTACGGAGGCCGGATTACGGCAGGATGACCCGAACATTACACGCGTGTAATGTTGCCGGGCGGCAGGCGGATCTCGAAACGGCTGCCCTTGCCGGGCTCGGACGCGACCGAGACCCGGCCGCCGTGGGCTTCGACGATCGCCTTCACGAGACTGAGGCCGAGACCGAGCCCGCGCGTGGTGCGGCTCTTGTCGCCGCGATAGAGGCGACTCCACACGTGCGGCAGCTCGTCGCGCGGGATGCCGGCACCGGTGTCGCTCACCGCGATCACCGTGTCGAGTCCGTCGCGGCGCGCGCTGATCTCCACACGGCCGGGCGCGTTCGTGTACTTGATCGCGTTGTCGACGAGGTTGGCCAGGACCTGCCGCATGCGGACGCGATCGACGTCCACGACGATACCGTCCGGAACGTCGGCGCGAAGCTCCAGGCCGCGTTCCTCGGCGACGTCCTCGTACAGCTCGATGGTCTGCGTCACGAGATCCCCGAGCGAAACCGGCACGCGGCGCAACGCCATCGTGCCGGTCTCGGCTTCCGAGATGTCCATCAGCGTGTTGAGCATGGCGACAATCTGCTCGGACTCCTCGAGACAGTCCGCGAGCGCTTCGCGCAGGACCGCCGGATCGTTCGAGGCGAGCGCCCCCTCGGCGATGTTGCGCAGGCGCGTCATCGGCGTCTTCAGGTCGTGCGCAACATTGTCGAGCGCGCCGCGCATGCCGCCGACGACCGCGTCGATGCGATCCAGCATCGCGTTCACCAGCACGGTGAGATCGCCAAGGGCATCGTCCGGCTGATGCACGGGTACGCGGGCGTCGGTCTTGCCCGTGCGGAGGATGCCGCGGACGGTGTCGGCCAGCGCGCGGACGGGGCGTAAGGCCAGGGAAGTGAGCGCGGCGCCACCGGCAAGGCCGACGAGCATGATGGACGCGAGCGTGATCAGCAGCACGCGCCGGAACCTGCGGAGCAGCTCCTCGCGGCGTTCCGTGCTCTTGCCGACCTGAAACAACGTTCCGTCGCTCAGCCGGACCGATGCCACTTCGAGCGCCGCCTCTCCAGGGATCCCCGTCTCGAGCGTTGCCCATCGGTGTCCGCCATCGAGCGGCGGCTCGGCGAGCCGGGAGAGGTCGAAGCGCTGCCAGTCCTCCGGCACGCTGAGGTACACGACGTTCTGACCGCGCCCGAGTGTGCGGACGAGCAGCGGACCGGCGCTGCCCGTCTGCTGGGTTCGGCGGATCTCGCGCGTGAGCGCATCGACGCCGCCCCGGGCGTACGCCGATGCGAACTGCACGAGCGTGTTCTGAATGACCTCGCGATCGTATTGACGCAGCGTCAGCGCGAGGAGGAGGTACGTGACTCCGACGAGCGCGATCGCGCTCGCGGTGAACACGAGCGCGTACCACCACCCGAGGCGGAACCCGAACATCCGCCGGGGCGGCTCATTCCACGTCGAGGACATACCCGATGCCGCGTACGGTGTGGATCAATTTCGTGTCGAACCCCTTGTCGACCTTCTCGCGCAGACGGAACACCAGCACGTCGACGACGTTCGTGCGCGGATCGAAGCTGTAGTCCCACACGTGCGACAGGATCATCGTCTTCGAAACGACGCGGCCGGCGTTGCGCATGAGGTACTCGAGAAGCGCGAACTCCCGCGGCCGCAGCGGCTCGAGTTCGCGTCCGTCACGCGTCGCCTTGCGCGAGTGGAGGTCCAGCGTGAGATCGCCGACGGTGAGCTGGTTCGCCGCCGGGGCGCCGCTCGCGCGGCGGATCAGCGCCTGCACGCGCGCCAGCAGCTCCGGGAACGCGAAGGGTTTGACCAGGTAGTCGTCCCCCCCGATCTCGAGCCCCGTGACGCGATCGTTCACCGACTGGCGGGCGCTGAGGATGAGTACCGGGGTGCGGACGCCGGCGCCGCGGAGGGACTGAATGAGGGAAATGCCGTCGAGGCGCGGCAGCATCAGATCGACGATCGCCACGTCGTAGCCGCCGTCGCGGGCCATCTCGAGCCCGAGCTGTCCGTCGGCCGCATGATCGACGACGAACCCCGATTCACGCAGCCCGCGAGCCACGAAGTCCGCGATGGTCTTGTCATCCTCAACGATCAGCGCGCGCATCGAAGAACCAACTGCCAAGTGCCAACTGCCAAAGGCCAAGGAGCCAACTGCCAAGGACCAAAGGCCAAGGGCCAAGAACCAACAACCAAAGACCAAGGGCCCAAAAGGCCAAGGGTCAAAGGACCAAGAACCAAAAACCAAAAACCAAAGACGAAAGCCCCAAAAGCCGAAGCCAAGAGGGTCAAAGGACCAAGGGCCACAGCCGCCGTCGAGGTCACACAGATGGACGAAGGAATCGCTTCTTGCTTATGTATGAAACAGCACGACTGGTCCTTCAACCATAAACCTTATGATCTCCGCCAAAGATTGCTCAACTTTGCGGTGGTCATCGTTCGGCTGGTGCAGTTTCTGCACACGCAGGGGCCGATCGCTAAGGCACTTTCTTATCAGATCCTGAAGTGTGGCACGTCTGCCGGTGCCAACTACGAAGAGGCCGATGACGGGTCGAGTCCGCGCGACAAGAAGGCGAAGCGACTAATCACCCTGCGAGAGCTGAAGGAGACGCATTTTCGGTTGAAGGTCCTGAGGATTGTCGGCATCCTCGGGTTGTGTCACGACCCGGTTCTTCAGGAGAACGACGAACTCGTGAGAATCGTGGCAACGATCATTCGCAACACGCCTGACGAGTAGCCGAGTGGCGAGGCGGCGGGGCTAGACACGAGTGGGAGTTCGCTCGCAGGCCTGGGCACGTTGGTCCTTGCGCCTTGGTCATTGGCACCTTGACCCCTTGGTCATTGGCACCTTGGCACCTTGGTCATTGGCACCTTGGTCCTTGGTCCTTTGGCGCCTTGGCCCTTGGTCGTTGGTCCCTTGGTCGGTCATGAAAACAGCAGCGCGGCGGCGCCCCAGAGGATGGCCGCGAGGATCGACGCGAGCGTCAGGTCTTTCCACAACGGCGGATTCTGATCGGGCTCGTCCATATCGGTATCGAGCGCCCGCAGTCGCGGTTCGATCTTCCAGCTTTCGATCGTCCAGTCGTCGTAATGCCTGCTCCGCAACGCCGCCTCCTGGGGAAAGGGACTCAGGCATCAAGGGCAAGCGGCCTGCCAAACGGCTGACGCAAAAAGCCCAACAAAACGTCGGCCGCGCTGCAAGCGTGTGCAGGCGAACGCCATGATTCGAGACGCCCACCGTCGGGAAAGCATTCACCGCCCAGCCGCGTTGTGGCGTAAACTGCTCCTGCCAGCCAGCCTGTCGCCGATCCCGGGCCCATGGAGGCCACATGCTCAGCCGCGTTCCCCTCGTCTCGGCGGTGCTTATTGCCGCGGTCGCCGCTCTTGGCGCCCAGTCGCCCGCGTCGCAGAAACCCCAGGATCCCAAAGAGCCGCCCCGCCAGATCTTTCGGACCGAAGCCAACTTCGTGCGCGTCGACGTCTTCCCGACGGTGGACGGCATGCCGGTGAAAGACCTCACTCGCGCAGATTTCCGCGTGCTGGAGGATGGCGTCATCCAGACGATCGATTCGTTCGAGTTCGTCCAGGTCAGTGCCGGGGTCACGCGAGGGCACGAGCCGAACACGATCCGGGAATCGCGTGACGCGCTGAAAGATCCCCGGGCCCGTGTATTCGTCCTGTTTCTCGACGTGCCGCACGTCACGATTCACGGATCCTGGAACATCCGCGAACCGCTGGTGCGGCTCATCGACCGCGTGCTGGCTCCCGACGATCTCATCGGCATCATGACGCCGTTCATGGCGGCGAGCGACATCGTGTTCGCGCGAAAGACCGACGTGATCGCCGGCGGCCTGCGCGACCGGTGGCCGTGGGGAGACCGTTTCACGCTCCACGAGGACGAACGCGAGTTCATGTACCGCGCCTGCTACCCGTGGGAAGCGACAAAGGACGTCGTCAAGGAGATGGTGGCCCGGCGCCGAGAGGTTCAGACCCTGAAGGCACTCTCCGAACTGGTGCTGTGGCTCGGCGACGAACGGGACGAACGCAAGGCGATCCTGACCGTCTCCGAAGGGTGGTTGCTGTTTCGAGAGAACGGGGACCTGACGCGTCCACGCGATCTGGAGACTGGAGGACAGGAGCCATCCCCTGGACCCGAACCGATCGGCACGGGCCCCGACGGCCGGATCCGCATCGGACGGACGTTTGGTTCGGAGGAGACGATCTCCAAGAGCGAGTGTGATCGTGACCGGCTCTCGCTGGCGCTGATCGACAACGACTACTTCATGCGCCGCCTCATCGACGACGCGAACCGGGCGAACGCGAGCTTCTATACCGTGGATCCGCGCGGTCTGCCGGTCTTCGACTCGCCAATCGGCCCCGATAAGCCTCCGCCACTGCAAATCGATCAGCAGATCCTCCGGCGCCGGATCGACACGCTCCGCATCCTGGCCGACAACACCGACGGACTCGCCGTCGTCAACAGCAACGACCTCGAGAAGGGCCTCCGTCGCATGGCCGACGACCTGACCTCGTACTACCTGCTCGGCTACTACTCGACCAACGCGAAGCTCGATGGCAGGTTCCGGGAGATTCGAGTCGAGGTGAACAGGCCGGGGGTCGACGTTCGCGCGAGGCGGGGATATCGCGCGCCGACCGAGGAAGAAGTTCTGGCCGCACGCAAGGCCGCCACACCTGCCGCGGTTCCTGAAAGCGTGACGCTCGCGCAGAACGCGATCGCGAGCCTGGCCCAGCTTCGCCCGTCAGCGCCGTTGCGAACCCGCGCGGTCGTGCTGCCGGGCGAGACACCGACGGTGTGGCTGTCGGGTCAACTCGCAAACGCTCCGTCGGCGGCAACGAGGGCCGAGATCCAGGCCAGCGCCGGCGAGATCACCGCGACCGCCGCCGCCGAACTCGCACCCGGCCAGCGCGCCTTCGTCGTCCCGTTTTCTCTCGGCGGGAAGGTGACAGGACCCATCGACATCCGCGTGCGGATCAGCGCCGAACCAGGTCAGCCCCCGCTCACCGATGCGGTCCGCGTCGAACCAGCCGACGGGCCGGCGCAACCCGTGATGTTCAGGCGCGGCCCCGCGACCGGCAATCGCGTGGAGCCGCTCGGCGAACCGGTCTTCAGCCGTACTGAACGCGCGCGGTTCGAGGTTCCCCTCGCGGGAGACGCGAAGCTCACCGCCGCCCGCCTGCTCGATCGCAACGGCGCCGCGATCGACCTGCCGGTCACGCTGTCGGAACGGTCCGATCCGGCCGGACAGCGATGGGGAGTTGCGGAAGCCGTCCTCGCGCCGCTGGCGCCCGCGGACTACATCCTGGAGATATCCGCAGGATCGGGTGAGGGGGAGAACAAGCGGTTCACCGCGTTCCGGGTAACACGGTGAACAGGTCAATGCCCAATGCTGAATGGCGAATGCTGAAGACCTAGATCAACGCTGGCAACACGGTTCTGAGGCGAAGGACTTCGCCTTCGAGCTGCGGCAGCATTTCGAGGGCTGCCTCGAGATCGCCGTCGACGCCGATGCCTTCCATCCTGGCGGCGGCTTCGCGCGCGGGACCGGTGGGGAAGTTGCTGATCGTGCCCTTCAGCGCGTGCGCCGCACGGCGGAGGGCGGCGGTATCCTGCGCCTCGATCGCGCCGCGGATCTGAGTCAGCAGGGCCGGACTCTGCTCGATGAAGATCTCCACCAGCTTCCTCGCCAGCTCCACGTCGTCGCCGAGCCCCGCGAGAAACGCGTGGCGGCCCGCCAGTTCGGGGGGGATCGCATGGAAGCTCGAGGTGACGGAGAGTTCCTCGACGGCCTGGAAGAGTGCCTCGCGGGCGATCGGCTTCGACAGGAACCCGTCCATGCCCGCTTCACGGCTCCGTGCCTTCTCGTCGGTCATCGTCGAAGCGCTCATGGCGATGATGGGGAGGTGGCCGCCGGACGCGCGTTCCCAGGCGCGGATGGTGGCGGCCGCCTTGAACCCGTCGATGCCGGGCATCTGAAGGTCCATCAACACGACGTCCACCGTGGTGCGCGCGAGTTCCTGCAGCGCCTGTCGGCCGTTCTTCGCGGTCACGATCGTGTGCCCGCGATTGGCGAGCACGGCGGCGAGCAGCTCGCGGTGGACGGAGTCGTCCTCGACGACGAGCACGGTGAGCGAGCGATGATCGCGGCGCACGGGCTGGACGGTTGGCGGCACCGCCGGATCCGCATCCCGATCGATCGCAAACGTCGCAGTAAATCTGAACGCCGACCCTTTGCCCGCCTCGCTTTCGACCCACAGGTCGCCGTTCATCATCTCCACCAGGCGGGTGCAGATCGACAGGCCGAGTCCCGTGCCGCCGAACCGGCGCGCGGCGGATCCGTCGGCCTGCGAGAATGCCTCGAAGACAACGTCCTGCTTGTCGGGCGCAATTCCGATCCCCGTGTCGATGACGCCGAAGTGGAGGCACACCTCATCGGGTAACAGCGTGGCGACGCCGACGCGGAGGCGAATCTCGCCGCGCTCGGTGAACTTCAGCGCGTTGCCGAGAAGATTGACGAGCACCTGCCGGAGCCGCATCGAGTCGCCGAGGAGCGCGTCGGGCGCGTCGGGTGCAACGTGGACGTGCAGCTCGAGCTGCTTCTCCCACGCACGCACGCGCAACATGTCGACCGACTCGTGCAGCGTGGCGCGCAGCGAGAACGGCACGTGCTCGAGCGTGAGCTTGCGCGACTCGATCTTGGAGAAGTCGAGGATGTCGTTGATGATGGCCATCAGCGACTCCGCCGACGTGCGGATCCGGTGCACCATGTCCTCGCGCAGGCCGTTCTCCTCCATGTGCTGCGCCATTCCAATGACGGCGCTCAGCGGCGTCCGGATCTCGTGGCTCACGTTGGCGAGGAACTCTCCCTTGGCGCGGTTGGCGTCCTCCGACTTGAGCCGCGCGTCCTCCAGCAGGCGCGACTTCTCCTCGAGCTGACGCACGAGATCGCGCGCGCGCGTGACGTCCTGGAAGGTGAACGTGAGCCCTGCGATCTCGCCCATCGGGTCGCGCGCCGGCTGGGCGCTCCAGTGCAGGATGCGTCCGGTCGCCGGCTGCTGCAGGTCCCCCTGGCCGCCGGCCCAGGGATCCTCGATCAGCTTGTGCAGCGTGGGGAGAAAGCTGTCGCCGTGGCCGACCGAATACAGACGCGACACCAGGCGCGCCAGCTCGTGCCCCTTCATCGCGGGTGGATCGAAGGAGAGCAGCTCGCCGGCGCGCAGGTTCGCCGCTTCGATGCAGCCGTCGCGGCGGACGAAGATGATCCCGTCGGATGTCGAATCGAAGATCTGCTGCTGCCTCGTGCGATCGCGCGTCGCCGACGCATAGAGCATCGCGTTTTCCTGCGCCATCCGCGACTGCTGCTCGAGCGATTCGCGCAGTTCGCGCGAGGTGGCCTCCACGGCTTCGGACTTCTGCTCCAGTTCGGTTACCAGTTGACGGGCGAGCCGGATCACCTGCGCCATCCGCCGGGTCCGCCGGTCCGCCGCGCCGGCGACCATCGCGGTGTACAGACTGCCCGCGTAGATGACCGCGAGCTTCGGGAGTTCCGGTCCGAACGGGATGGGGCGGCCATCGATCCAGATCGTGTGGCAGATCACGCCCAGGTAGCTGAGAGGCGCCAGGTGGGCGAAGAACATCGCTCTCCGCGTCGAGATCGGCGTCTGGTCCACCACACGGAAGACCGCCAGAAAGAACAGCCAGCTCTTCTCCGCGCCGCTCACGTAGGTCGCCAGTCCATAGAACCAGAGATCGAGCGCGAGGAACGCCACGCCGAGATCGAAGTACTTCTTCAGATCGGCGTAGAAGAGGTGCAGCAGGTACCAGGAGACCGCGCAGTACAGCGCCAGGGTGCCGGTGAACCGCAGGTACGCGTTCCAGTCGACCCCGCCGAAGACGAAGTGGTTGTGGAGAAGGACGCTGATCGAGACGAGGATGTACCCGAAGACCCGAAGCTTCGGGACCGTTACGGTGTTGAGGCGTACGACACGTTCACGCTTCCGCCGTTTGGCCTCGTCGACGTCGACGACGAGCTGCCAGGAGTCAGACGCAGCTGTCGCGCCCTTGAAGAAGCGCGTGAGCATTACCGGCTTTCGGGGAGTGTGCGGGATTGTATCAGAAATTACCTGCGACGAGAACTGCAATCGAGATGACCGAATGGTGGTCCGGGGTCCGGGGTCCGGGGTCCGGGGTGCGGGGTCCGGGGTGCGAGATGACGCGCTGCGATAGGGGGCGTGCTCGTTGGCGTGCCCTTTGCCCCCGCTGCGGTATGGCTCTCGCGCGGTGGGTGTTTCTGATCTGCGGTTTGGTCCTCGTTACGGCGCCCGTCGCGGCGCAGCCGACGACCGAGGACGGGATTCGCGCCATGCTGCGCGGCGATTACCAGGCTGCCGTCCGGATCCTGACGCCAGCGGCGACGAGATCGCCGGAGCCGGACCCGATGGCGCAGTTCTTCCTGGCGGTCCTCTACGATGCGGGTCGCGGCGTTCGCGCGGACTTGGGCCGGGCGTGCGGACTCTTCCTCCGCGCCTCCAGGCGAGACCACCCCCTGGCGATGGAAGCGACGGCGATCGCCGCGTTCAAGCAGCGCGATCTCGGTCCGCTCTGCGCGAAGGACGGCCCCTTCCAGCCTGCCGTGCCCGATGCAACGATGCAGAACCCTCAGGTCGCCGACGGGGGGCCGAAGGACACGACGGCCGGTGTCATCGCCCTGGCGCGGGGAGACTATCCGGCGGCCGTCGAGATCCTCGAACCCATTGCCAAGGACCGCTGGAGGGATGATCCGGCGGCTCAGTTCTTCATGGCCGGCCTCTACGAGACCGGCCGTGGAGTGCCTGTCGACCCGTTGCGGGCCTGCGCACTCTATCTGCGCGCCTCGAGCAACTTCGAGCATCCGTTCGGCCCGTCAGCGATGACGTTGTTCGCGGCCTCCGCCGCCCGCGGTGCCGAGTTCAACGAGCACTGTCAGTTACTCTCCAACCTCGGGTTCGATCACGGCTTCGAACCGGCAGTGTTCAATCTCGGTCCCGGGCATGTCGTCGAGTGGAGGCTGACCGGCGCAACGATCACCTACAACGGTCGCACGCAGCGCGATTCCACGCTGATCGGCGCCTTCGCTCGGCCGGGTGCGCGGTTTCTGCCGCTCCGATACACCGAACTCGCCACCGGGCCCGCGCGAACGCTGGCACGGCACTTCATCGAGATGGCTGTCTGGGAGCCGGCGGGAAAGCCGGGCCCATGGACCCTGCGATGGCACGTGTTCGAGATCGTCCGTGACCAGATCATCCGGATCGACACGCCTGACTCG
>DASWVN010000095.1:0-39886 GCA_036401215.1 Vicinamibacterales bacterium
GCGTCGCCGATCGATGGCTCCGAATTCTTGTCGCGATGCTCAAAGCTGGACAACTCTATGATCCATCGCGGTTCACAAAGGCTGTCGTCACGCCGGCTTGACAACGGGTGGGAAGTCTCGGCCCCAAAAGCACGCGCCACGGGAGAGGGGCCTCCGGGCGGGCGGGGCGGCCCCAGTTCGCGCCCCCCGCTCCCGGTAGTGATTCGGCGCGTCCATTCCACTCGTCCACGCGCACGCGAGCCGGTCAGTCACCTCGAACTTATATCGCGTCGGACATCGAGGTGAACGTGAACGAGGCGAGCTTCAGTGATGGAACCATGAACGGCGACCGGCGCTCGGAGGCCCCGACGGCTTCGACGTTCCACGGCGCGAGCATCGCCAGGACGCTCTGGTTGAAGCGCAGGTTGCGCACCGGGTGGCGGATCTCGCCGTTCTCGACCAGCCACAATCCGTCACGGGTCAGGCCCGTGAGCATGATCGTGCGCGGATCGACGAGCCGCACGTACCAGAAGCGCGTGATCAGCAGTCCGCGCTTCGTCGTCTTGATCATCTCGTCCCGCGACACGGCCTGACCGGAGCTTTCGAGGATGTAGTTGACCGGCCCCGGCGTCGGCGACACTTGGCGTTCCTGCGCCCAGAACCGCGAGTATTCGAGATTCTGAAGCGCGCCGTTCGAGATCAGGGGCAGGCGCGTGGCGGCGATCCCTTCGCCGGTCGCTGGGATGACGGGCAGCTCGGGATGGTGCGGATCGCTGTAGAGCGTGATCCGCTCGCTGAACATCTTTTCGCCGACGCGCGTCTTGCCATCCTTCGCGGCGAACGCGCTGCGCCCTTCCTCGGCGTTTCGTGCGTCGAGGCTGTTGCCGAGAAAGCCGAGCAGGTTCGCAACCGCTTCGGGCTCGAGAATGACCGCGTAGGTGCCGGGCTCGATCGCCTTCGGCCCCTGCGATCCCACCGCCTTGTTCACCGCCTCGGTCGCGATCCGGGGCACATCCAGGCGGGCGAGATCGAAGTGATCGCCCGAGTAGTAGCCCGAACCCGTTCCGTCGGCGGTGCGTGCCGTCATGCTGAAGCTACCCTCGCCCGTGCGGAAGTACCGGCGATTGCCGTTGGCCGTTGCGGCCGCACGGGCGGATGCGTTCGCGATGTGAAAGCCGGCGCCGGTCACGTTCTCGCGGCGGCAGGCGTCGAGCGCAGCCAGCAACGCGGACGCGCGGGCGTCGACGTCGACTTGTGCGGTCGATTCGTTGAAGCTCCGAGACTCCGGATACTCCACGGGCCCGAGTGTCGGGACGTATTCGCGGTGCACCGGCGACACCCGTGCGATCTGCACGGCATCCTCGGCCATCCGCTTCAGTGCGTCGGCGCCGGCGTCGTTGCCGCTGACGGAACCCCGGCGCTTGTCCACCCATACGGTCACGTTGATCTGAAGATCCTCGGCGTGTCCGCTCGTCGTGATCCGGTTGTCGGCAAAGCGCGCGTGGGACTGGACCGACCCGCTCACGGAAACGGACGCGTCTTCGGCGCCCGCCGATTTCGTGTGGGCGAGCAGTGTCTCGCAGATCTTGAAGGCTTCGTCTCGAGTGAGCATCACAGGGCCGCCGTGTTGAGAACCGTGACCTGGCGGAACCGGGCCGGCGGACACCCGTGGCTGACCGCGTTGGTCTGGCCCGGTTCCCCCTTGCCGTCCGCCGAGGTGCCCCACAGTCGATAGCTGGATCTGCCACCGATCCCGTCGCACGAAGCCCAGAAATCCGGTGTTCGGGACTGGTAGGCGGCATCCTTCACCATGGGACCAAGTTTCCCGTTGTTGATCTCACGGATCACCGCGCCGCCGAACTGGAAGTTGTAGCGCTGCTGATCGATCGACGACACGCCGCGTCCGACGACGTAGAGACCGCGTTTGATGTCGCTGAAGAGGTCTTCGAGCGTGACGTCGGTCGCCGCGGGTTCGAGCGACACGTTCGGCATCCGCGGGAACGGCACGCTCGACCAGTCGTCGGCGTGCAGGCATCCGTGCGAACGCGGCTGCCCGACGAGCGGCGCCAGCTCGCGGGTCGTCTGCCAGTCGACGAAGGTGCCGTCACGCACGATGTGCCACCGGTCCGCCTTCACCCCCTCATCGTCATACCCGGTCGTCGCCAGACCGCCTGGCTGCTGGCGATCCCCCACCAGGTTGACGATCTTCGACCCGAACTTCAGCTTCCCGGCGTCGGTGGGCTTGATGAAGCTCGTGCCGGCCATGTTGGCTTCCCAGCCGAGCGCGCGATCCAGTTCCGTCGAGTGCCCGACCGTCTCGTGAATGCACAGGAACAGCTGCGACGGATCGACGACGATGTCGTAGCGTCCGGCGGCGACGGTCTTTGCCTTGAGCTTCTCGACGACTTCGTGGCCGGCCTGCTCCGCGTCAGCGATCCACGGATAGTCCTCGACGTACTCGTAGCCGACGAGCTGCGCGCGATCGACGACCGGACGCGTCTGAAAGTCGCCGGCGGCGCGGTCGGCGGCCGTGGTGCTGAACTGCGGATACGTGCGGACGAGGCGCTGCGTGATCCGGGATCCCTCGGTCGAGGCGAAGTACTTCTGCTCGTCGGCGAACAGGATCTGCGAGTTGACGAAGCTGACTCCCTTCACGGCCAGCGCCGCTTCGTTCAGTTTCATCAGGAACGCGGTCTTGTCCTCGAGCGGCACCTCGAAGGGATCCTTCTTGAACGCGCTCGTCCAGGTGGCGACGGCCGGCTCGGCTTCCGCCAGCACCACCTTGCGTGTGGCGAGCCGCGCGTTCGCCCGCGCGATCGCGACCGCCTGGTCCGCCGCCGCCCGCGCGGCGGCAGGCTCGACGCTGTTGGTCGCGGCAAAACCCCAGGCGCCGTTGACCAGCACGCGGATGCCGAGGCCGTAGCTCGTCGAGCGCGAGACGTTCTGGATCTGCCGTTCCCGCGTGGAGATCGACTCGCGGCGATACCGGTTGACGCGGATGTCGGCGTACGACGCGCCGGCCGCGACCGCCTGCTTCAGCGCGGCGCCGGCGGCTTCGGCGCGGAGGTCGTCGGCGTGCTGCCCCTGCGGAAAGATTTCCGCCCACGCGGGCAGGCTCGTGGTGGCGAGCAGCGCGCCGCCTGCAACGATGAATTCACGGCGGGAGACGGGCGACATGGGCGGGATTATATCGTCCTGGATACGTGAAAACGGTTCCGCTTCGGGCGCTTACAATCTCTCCGGCCCGATTCTCCGCGTTTCCACGCGTCCACGTTCGTGCATTTCGAGGAGGCTGCCGATGCCAGGTCATTACGTCACGAGGCGGAGTCTTCCATTTCTGACGGCGTTTTCATCGAAAGCGCGTGACCTCGCGGAGCGTGCGTTCGCCGAGCAGGAAGCGCGCCGCCGAAAGGCGAGCGACCTCCGCGCGCAACAGGCCGATCAGCTCGTCGAACGGGTCCACCGCCAGTTGCACACGCTGTTGGGAACGCGCAAGTTCGGACAACTTCGAGAAGCCATTCAGGCGGAGCGTCTCACCTTGCGCGACCTCCTTCAGCCTCCCGAAGGGTTGGCGCGCGAGCAGACCGAAGTGAAGAAAGCTGCCAGACGGCGGATCGACTCGCTGCAGCGGAGGCTTGGCGTCGATCGTACGAAGCTCGAGAAGATCATCCGTGCCGCGGACACCAGGATCGAAGACGCGCTGTTTCCAGACGATCGCCACGTGACCGAGGGCTTCAACCTGCGCAACCATTTCGAGAAGTGGGCGACGCTGTCACCGTTCCACAAGTTTCCGCTTCCCTGGGGGCCGCTCGTGCCCGAGGACGATCCGAACGACCCGCACCGCTGGTTCCTGTTCCGGCCGCCGTTCTTTGGATTCCTGTTCAGCCAGGCGTTCATCACCAGCGACAACTTCCGCGCTGACCGGCTCTTGTTCCTGCACCCGCCTTCAGGACTCGTCGGCAACGAGGCGACCATGGACTGCGACGATGCCGGGAGTTTCGACGTGGCCAGCGTGGACGCTCAGGCACAGATTGCGTTTGCGTTCACGCCACCGGCCGCCGGTCTCGTCGAAGTGCTGATCGATGCGCAGAGCACGATCGGGACGCACGCGGTCGCGATCGAGGATGAGTGGGGATTCTCGAATGCGTGGTGCAGTCAGCACAACCAGCTCATGATGAACGTGCTTCACCCCAACGTGCCCGAACCGTCGTTTGCGGCCATGTCCAGCATGTTCAAGGAGACCGATGGGGACGACCTCACCGCCGCGGAGGCGCATCTCGCACGGGGCCAGCACTTCTTCGCGCAGCTGGTGAGTTCCGGACCGGTGCCCGCGGGGCAGACGGTGATCGTCACGGCGGGGACGCGCACGTTCGACATGGCCCGCGCCAACGACATGGAGTTGCACAGCCGGAGCAACTTCCAGTGGTTCATCAGCTCGGTCGAGGTGCGTATCGCGCCCTAGCCTGATCGGACAACGTGAGGCACGCGAAAGACCTCCGTCGAGCAGGTGGCGATGTACCTCGTCGGCCTTCGTCCGGCGAAGGCCGGCCCGCAGATCCAGGGGGGAGTCGCATCACTACCACGACCAGGTGAACGAGAACTTCGCGCAGTCCGTGCTCTACGACGGGGCTGCAGCTCTTCACCCGTGACGTTCCGATGATACGGCAGACCTCTACGATGGCCACGACGGCCACCTGGGAGCGAATCCGCAGACCGAAGTCCGTCGGTCAGGTGGCGGCGTTCGGCGGACGCGCGCTTGCATCAGCGTCGACGGCTTACAGCAAGGAGGTCGTTGATGTTCTATCGCGTTCGTCAGATGCAGTACAACGCCAGGCCCGAGCGGCCGGACCCGGTTTACGCCAGGAAACTTCAGGAGGTGCTCGGCGGCCAGTGGGGAGAGATCAGCGTCATGATGACGTATCTCTTCCAGGGGTGGAACTGTCGCGGACCGGCCAAGTACCGCGACATGTTGCTCGACATCGGCACGGAAGAGATCGCGCACGTCGAGATGCTCGCGACGATGATCGCGCGACTGCTGGAACAATCACCGGTCGAGGCGCAGGAGGAAGCGGCGAAGGACTCCGTCGTCGGCGCGGTGATGGGCGGGAGCAAGATCCAGGACGTCATCCTCGCCGGAATGAACCCGCAGCATGCGATCGTGTCGGGTTCGGGCGCGACCCCGACGGATAGCGTCGGGTATCCGTGGACGTCGCGCTACACGATCGCGAGCGGCAACCTCCTGGCCGATTTCCGCTTCAACCTCACGGCCGAGTCGCAGGGGCGCCTGCAGGTCTCGCGACTCTACGACCTGACGTCGGACCGCGGTGTGCGCGACATGCTGTCGTTCCTGCTCGCCCGCGACACGATGCACCAGAACCAGTGGCTCGCGGCGATCGAGGAGCTCGAGCACGACGGGCTCGAACGAACGCCCGTGCCGAGCAACTTCCCGCAGGAGCTGGAGCTCGAGAAGGTCTCGTATTTGTATCTCAACATGTCCGAAGGCAGCGAGAGCAGGAATGGCCGCTGGGCCGGCGGCGCATCCTTCGACGGCCGCGGGGAGATCACCTACGTCGAGAAACCTGCGCCGTTGTCGGAGGATGAAGGACTCCTCTCGACGGCAGACCCCCGTCTCCACGGCACGCCGCCGGTGCCGGTGCCTCCGGCGGCGTAGCCAGCATCGCGTGCAGACGTCGGGCGCAATCGTCGGATCGGGCCTGACGTCCACCCGGCCAACATCCCTCGAATTGGAGAGTCCCGATGATCACGAGCATGCGTTGGCGGCTCCTGACGACAGCGGTCGCCGTTGCGGCAACGGCCTGCGGCGGCGGAAATACCGGTCCTGCGGAAGATCAGACCGTTCCTGGCGCCGAGCGGACGCCGAAAACTGCTGCGCTCGAGACCGGCGCGAACATGATGCAGGCCAAGGCACCGGTCGAGCAGATCGCGATGTATCTCGTCGGCTTCCATCCGGCGAAGGCGGACCCGCAGATGCAGATGGAGTCGCATCACTACTGCGACCAGGTGAACGAGGACTTCGCGCAGTGCGTGCTCTACGACGGCAACACTGAGAGCGCCCGCCTTCACGGCGTGGAGTACATCATTTCCGAGAAGCTCTACGCGACGCTGCCCGCCGAGGAGAAACCGTTCTGGCATCCCCACAATTACGAGATCCTCTCGGGAACGTTGCGCATGCCCGGTTTGCCCGATGCGGCGGAAGAGGAAGCCCTGAAGGGCAAGATCAACAGCTACGGCAAGACGTGGCATTTCTGGAAGGCGGGCGTTTTCGGCGAACAGCCGGATGCGTTGCCGCTCGGACCGGCACACCTGGCGTGGAGCTTCAACCGCGACGGCGAGGCGAAGCCCGGGATGATCGAGGCACGCGACAACCGCATGAACCTCAACACGGCTGACGCGCGGCAGCGTCGCGCGGAGTGGGCGCCGCTCGCGAGACCTCAGGCCGGTGTCGACGCGATCGCGGGGAGCTTCCCGTCAGCAAAAGGCGCGCCGGCGGGCGTGGCCGACAACGGCGACACGGCGGCGCGCGGTGTCCCGGTCATGTTGATGAAGCGGTAAGCTTCCGCGATCCGTTCAGGCCAGCCGAGCGGCCTGATCGTCAGCCGGTGTACCGGCCGGTCAGCTTGTCCCGGAGCCGGTCGATCATGCCGACACCCGGTCCGACGGTCTTGTGGAACAGCGCCGAGTGTGGCGCACTCGGGTGAGGGCGGGTCGGCGCCAGTTTCTTGGCCGTTTGCACCTTCCCTCCCATGCTGACCAGTTGTTCACGGGAGACGTGAGCCCGCAACTGCGGGAACTGTTCCGACTCCTCGTGGTCGGCATGGTGCTGCAGCAGCCCTTCCAACTGCCGGACCCGGTCCATGAACGTGAGATCTGACGCGTCGAGATCTTCAATCTGCTTCATCGTCTCGACGATCTCCTGGTGCTCCTGCTTGTCGTGCTCGACGTGCTCCGTGCCGTTCGGCACGTGCTCTTCTACGGCTGGGTAAACGAACATCTCCTCCGCCACGGCATGGCGCATGACTTCCGCGATGAGCGCGTCGGCCAGATCCCTGCGGCGCGCAGTGTCCGGCGTCTGGTGGATCTCGCCGATCAGTTGGAGCATCTCCTGATGGTCGGCCGTGAGGATATCGACGACGTCCTCACCGATGCCGGAAGTATTCGAGTGGGTCATAGCAGCTCCTCGCCGGCGCCTCGGTCCCTGGAGATCAGGAAGACCAGCGCAACCGCAGCCAAAGCAAGGCACATGCCCCGTTCGAGTCCGCCTGGTAGTCCACTAGGATACGTCGCTCGACCACAGTGGCCACGACGGTGAGGAATGCGTCGGGGTCTTCAGGGCTCGCGTCATGCATCACACGGTGAGGCGATGCGCGCGCGGGCTGAAGCAATGCGTCCTTAGGACGGCGTTGCGGCCGGACCGCGTTCGAGCGCTCGCCGGTCCCATCCCGCGAGCGTAGCGGCCTGCGCATACGTGCTGTCGACGAACGCCGCGATTGCCGCTTCAGGCGACGCCGACGTACGCACCGCCTCGTAGGGGAGGATGAACTCGCCGAGTTCGGCGTGGTAGAAGGCGCCGTCAGGCTGGACCGATGCCGTTTTGAGTCCGGCCGGTTCCGGCACCGCGTAGGCGTAGAACGCCGGCTCGAGCAACGGCGGGCCTCCCGGCCAGAAGCCGTGGCTGATCACCTCGTGAGAGTACGCCTCGCTCATGAAGGCGGGACCTTCACGCGGAGGCGCGGGCCGGCCGGAGAATCGGGTGACCGCGAGATCGAAGGCGCCCCAGAAGAAGTGCACGGGACTGCACTTGCCGATGAACGCGGCTCGACGCGCGCTGAACACCTGGTGCACCTGCGTGACGATCCTCCACCAGCGTTCGACGTATTCCCGGTCGTAACTCTTGTGCCCGGTGTCGAGTTCGAACCGGATGGGCTCGGGGATCTCGACCGGCATCGACCAGATGCGCGACGGCAGACCCATCCCATCGAGCGTGGCCACGAATTCCTTGTAGAAGTCCGCCACCGATCGCGGCGCCAGGGGGATCGCGCGACGGTCCCCGTCGGACGTCTCGATGACGAGCTGGTGATCGACGAAGTCGAAGGTCAGGGTGAAGGTGCGCCGCCCGTCGGAGAGGAGCCGCGTCCGCAATCCCCGCGCCTCGAACAGGAACGCCACGCCCCAGCTGTGGTTCAGCGGCGCGGCGTGAGCGAGCGTGATCTTGCCCGCCATCTGCATCCACATGTGCAGCGTGGCGTAGGTATCCTTCCACGCCTCGTACGGCAGCGCTGGCCAGGGGTCTCGGATCACATCAGTACTCGGCGAAGGCATCGTCTGGATAGCAGTACAGCCAGCGTTCGCCTTCTTCGGCGGACGCGATGACAGGATGCCCGCTGCTGCGGGCGTGTTTCGTGGCGTGACGATTGGGCGACGAATCGCAACAGCGCGTCCCGCCGCACGTCTGACAGGTCCGCAGGTGCACCCAGCGCGAACCGATCGCGACGCACTCTTCGCACACACGCTCGACTGGGCCTTTCACGTCGTCAATCGCGTCGATGTGGGTGCACGGGGCTTGTTGGGACGACATGCGTGGTTGCCTCGAGGAGCGGTTCGATTCGTTCGTTCACAGTATATGCTCGTGACCGGACGCCGCGGTGTGTCGTGACAGGCGGTCGAGGCGGCGATCGAGGCGTCCTCTGCTGGACGATCGGAGATGAGGCGAACCTGACCACCCATGCCGTCGAGCCGCTCCGAGACCGACGTGTTGATCGTCGGCGCCGGACCGACCGGACTGGCGCTGGCGGCGCAGCTCCGAACGTTCGGCGTGCGGTTCCGGATCGTCGACCGCCTGCTGGACCGTACCCGCGAATCGCGCGCGCTCGCCGTCCAGGCTCGCACGCTGGAGCTGGATCGCGCGCGTTCCGCCGGGCAGCCTTTGCCTTCGCGTCCGAACTCGGGATCCGGTATCGCAAGAGTCCGGCGGTGCTGGAAGGGGAGCCGGCGCTTACCGCGGGACCGCGCGCCGGAGACCGGCTTCCCGATGCGGCCATCGAGGTGGACGGGCATCCCGCGTATATGCAGGAGGCGGTGATCCGCAACGGCCTGACGTTGCTGCTGTGCGGGGACCCACGCGCGTGGGATTCGACGTCGCTGCACGAACTCCGACGGCGTTACGGTGCGCTCGTGGCCACGTGCAATCTCAGCACGGACGGTGCAGACGGTTCATGGCGCGACGTGAACGGCGATGCGTACCTCCGACTCGGCGTGCGGGACGCGGCGCAATACCTCGTGCGCCCCGATGGTTACATTGCGTTCCGATCCGCCGGACGTACGTTCCACGCGCTCGATCGCTACCTCGCGGAGTGGTACCTCGCCGCGGTGTGACGTCCGCATGTCACACGACGGCAGGTATCGCGGTCTCTCTGGCGAAAGCATCAAGGCGAGATGGTTCGCAAATTCGTCAGGAGAGAAACGAGATGTCTACATCAGCTACATCCGTCCCCACGCCCACGGGCGAGCCGTGGGCCGGCCGGCGCGCCGCCTTTCGCGCGCTGCATCAACAGGGTTGTTTCGTCATTCCGAATCCGTGGGACGTGGGGTCCGCGCGATACCTTCAGCACCTTGGATTCCCGGCCCTGGCGACGACCAGCGCCGGCTTCGCTTTCTCACAGGGTCTTGCCGACACATCTGACGGTGGCGCCGGCGATCGCGACCGGACGCTCGCGCACATCGCCAGCATCACGGCCGCGGTCGACCTTCCGGTCAGCGCTGACTTCATGGCGGGATACGGACTCGAGCCGGAGGACGTGGCTGACAGCGTGACGCGATGCGTCGCAACCGGTGTGGCCGGCCTCTCGATCGAGGACGCCACCGACGATCCCGCGTCGCCGCTCTACGACCTGCCGGTGGCCGTCGAGCGCGTCCGCGCGGCACGTCAGGCGATCGATCGATCCGGTGCGGATGTCCTTCTGACCGCGCGGGCAGAGTGCTACCACGTGGGACACCCCGATCCGTTCCCAGAGACGATCCGCCGCCTGCAGGCCTACGCCGAGGCCGGCGCGGACGTGCTCTTCGCGCCCGGCCCGCAGGACCCTGCCGTGATCAAGGCCCTGGTCGAAGCGGTGGCCCCGAAGCCGCTGAACCTTCTCGTGGTTCGCGATATCGGCTTGAGTGTCGACGACATCGCGGCGCTCGGCGTCCGCCGCATCAGCGTCGGTGGCGCGCTGGCCCTTGCGGCGTGGACGGGATTCATCAACGCCGCGGAAACGCTGAAGTCGAGCGGCAGCTTCGCGGCCCTGGCGAACCTGGTGCCGTACGCACGGATCAACGGATTGTTTGCAGCGGAAGCCCGCGCCGATCAGGCTCACCCTGTGTGACCGCCGGACGCTCGCCGAGCGCGCGGTGGACGAACGAGATCGCGATCGATCCCTCGCCCACCGCCGAGGCGACCCGCTTGACGTTGCCGCATCGCACGTCACCCACCGCGAACACGCCTGGAAGCGACGTCTCGAGCGCGTAGGGTGCGCGCGTGAGCGGCCATCGGCCAGCGTCCAGATCCTCCGGGGTGAGGTCCGGACCGGTCTTGATGAAGCCTTGCGGGTCCAGCGCGACACGCCCTTCGAGCCAGGCGGTGTTGGCTTCGGCGCCGGTCATCAGGAAGACGTGCCTGATGTCGTGCGTCGTGATCGCGCCGGTCTCGTCGCGCCATTGCACGCGCTCCAGGTGTCCGGTCCCGTCGAGACCGACGACCTCGGTGCGTGTGCGGATCCGGATGTTGCGGCTCTCTTCGAGACGACGCACGAGGTACTGCGACATGCTCGCCGACAGGGTGTCGGCCCGCACGAGCAGATGAACCTGCCGTGCCGTGCGGGCCAGGAAGACCGCTGCCTGCCCGGCGGAGTTCGCCCCGCCAACGACGATGACGTCGGCGGCGTCGCAGAGCTGTGCCTCCATGAAGGTCGCGCTGTAGTACACACCGGCACCTTCGAACTGTTCCAGATTCGCGAGCGGGGGCTTTCGATAGCGTGCACCCGTGGCAATCACGACCGCTCGAGCCACGATCGATGCGCCGTCGTCCAGCGTCACGACGCAGGTCCCCCGGTCGCGGGCCAGAGCGACCGCCGATCTCGCAATCATCACGTCGGCGCCGAACTTCTGCGCCTGCGCGTAGGCGCGTCCGGCCAGTTCCTGGCCGGAGATGCCGGTGGGAAATCCAAGATAGTTCTCGATTCTGGAACTCGAGCCAGCCTGGCCTCCCGGCGAACTGGCTTCGATCACCAGGGCATCGAGCCCCTCCGATGCCGCATACACCGCGGCCGCAAGGCCCGCCGGGCCCGCGCCGACGATGACGATGTCGCGGCGGTGATCGCGATCGATTCGCACATTGAACCCGAGATGGTCGGCGACCTCCTGGTTGCTCGGGTTCCTCAGGACGGCGTCGCCGCGGCAGATCAGGACCGGGGTGTCGGTTGCCGCGACGTGAAAGTGATCCAGCAGCCCGCGCACCTCGGCGTCCCGGTCGAGGTCCAGATAGTTGAACGGGTGACCGTTGCGCGTCAGGAACTCCTTGACGCGGAGGGTCGCCGCGGACCGCGCGGAACCGACGAGCAGCACGTCGCCGATGCCATGCGCGACAAGCTCGACCCGGCGATAGATGAGCGCCTTCATCAGGATCTCGCTGATCTCCGCATCGGTCTGAATCAGCGTGTGCATCTGCTCGCGCGTCAGCTCGACGACCTCGCCGGGCTCGCTGACACGCAGGCGCATCATCGCGGGCCGGTCGAGGATCATGCTGACCTCGCCCGTGAACTTGCCCGGTCCGTTGGCGGCGATCACGAGATCTCCCAGGCTCGACGGACGGACGATCTCGATCTCGCCGGACTGGATGACGAAGAACGGCACGTCGGTCTCCCCCTCTTCGATCAGGACCTCCCCGCGCGTGATCCGCCGGGTCACGCCGTGGGACGCAATCCGCGCGATCTGTTCGGGCGTGAGCGACGGGAACAGACGTGCGGCGTGCGGGCCGTTGGTGAGGAGTGGTAGACGTGCCATGTCTTCGATGGTTACGCGACCTTCCGCTGCCCCTTCCGGCAGAAGGCGAGCAGGTCTCGGTTGACCAGGTCCGCGTGCGTCGCGGTGAGGCCGTGCGGAAGGCCCGGATAGTAGATCTCCTCGGCACCCTTGATCAGCTTCGCCGACTTTTTCGCCGAGTCCTTGACGGGAACGATCTGATCATCCTCGCCGTGCATCACGAGTGTCGGGACGTCGAACTTCTTCAGGTCTTCGGTGAAGTCGGTTTCCGAGAACGCCTTGATGCTGTCGTAGGCGTTCTTGAGCCCCGCCTGCATGCTCCACAGCCAGAACTGATCCAGCGTGCCCTGTGACACCTGTGCGTCCGGTCTGTTGGCGCCGTAGAACTGCGGGGCGAAGTCCTTGTAGGCCTGGGAACGATCGTTGACGAGGGCCTTCCGCAGACCGTCGAACACCTCGATGGGGAGCCCCTCCGGGTTGGATTCGGTCTTCACCAGGAGCGGCGGCACGGCGGCGATGAGGACCGCTTTGGCCACGCGCTTCGTGCCATGCCGGCCGATGTACCGGGCGACTTCGCCCCCGCCGGTCGAGTGGCCGACCATGATGATGTCCCTGAGGTCGAGCACCTCGATGAGGGCGGCGAGGTCGTCGGCATAGCCGTCCATGTCGTTGCCGGACCACGCCTGGCTGGACCGGCCATGGCCGCGGCGATCGTGCGCCACGACCCGGAACCCGTTCTGGGCGAGGAACAGCATCTGGCTGTCCCACATGTCGGCGTTCAGGGGCCAGCCGTGCGAGAAGGTGACGACCGGGCCTTCGCCCCAGTCCTTGTAATAGATCGTCGTTCCATCCTTCGTGGTGATCGTGCTCATGTCGTGTGTCTCCTCTCGATAGTGGGGAAGACCGGACATGACGAGCGGATGTGACACCAGCCGGGGGACCGTCTGTCACACGCGCGTCGTGGCTCCGGTCTTTTCTTGGGGAGCGAGACGATGCTGAGCGATGAGCAACGGATGTCGACTGCCGTCCTCGTGATCGGCACGGGAGGGTCCGGCCTGCGCGCGGCGATCGAACTCGCCGAGCGCCGGACCGCTGTGCTCGTGGTAGGAAAACGCCCGAGCGGCGATGCCCACACGACGCTGGCTGCGGGTGGCATCAACGCGCCGTTGGCGACGATGGATCTGGACGATACGTGGCAGCAGCACGCCGCCGATACGCTCGAGGAAGGGTATCTGCTCGCGGATCCCGCCATGGTCGAGACGGTCACGCAAGGGGCCGCGCGAGGCATCGAGGACCTGGAACGCTACGGGATGCGTTTCGCTCGCGAGGCCGACGGCCGGATCTCGCAACGATTTTTCGGCGCTCACACCTATCGGCGGACCGCGTTCGCGGGTGACTACACCGGCCTCGAGCTTCAACGCACGCTGATCAACCGGGCCGCACAGTTACGGGTGCCCATTCTGGATACCGTCTACGTCACGAGGCTCCTGGTTCGCGACAACGTGGTCTTCGGCGCGTACGGCTTCGATCTCGATACCGGCGTCCCCTGTGTGATCCGCGCGGACGCGGTCATTCTCGCGGCCGGCGGCCACACGCGCATCTGGCGTCACACGTCCTCGCGCCGCGACGAGAACACCGGAGACGCGTTCCGGCTCGCGGTGGATGCCGGTGCGCGGCTTCGCGATCCTGAACTCGTGCAGTTCCATCCTTCCGGGCTCCTCGAGCCGGAAAGTGCCGCTGGCACGCTGGTGTCGGAAGCGGCTCGCGGCGAAGGGGGCATCCTCCGCAACGGGTTGGGAGAGCGGTTCATGTCGCGCTACGACCCGCAGCGGATGGAGCTGTCGACGCGCGATCGGGTCGCGCTGGCGGCGTACACCGAGATCAAGGAAGGGCGCGGGACGGAACACGGCGGTGTGTGGCTCGACGTCTCGCACCTGCCGCGCACGACGATCATGGAACGGCTCCCGCGCGTCTATCGAACGCTCCTGGATTTGCAGTTGCTCGACATCACGACCGCGCCGATCGAGATCGCGCCGACCGCGCATTACTCGATGGGCGGCGTCCGGGTCCGGGCGCTCGATTACGGCACCGGAGTCGAAGGTCTGTACGCGATCGGCGAGGCATCGAGCGGTTTGCACGGTGCGAACCGGCTTGGCGGCAACTCGCTCATCGAGCTGCTCGTCGCCGGACGTATCGCTGGCGAAGCATCCGCCGCGTACTCGGCGAGCCTCGAAGCTCACCAGCGGTCCGCGGCCGCGGTGCGGGATGCGCACGACGAGCTATCCTCCATGCTCGCGTCGCGCGGATCCGAGAACGTTCGCGTCGTCCAGCGTGCGCTGCGGGACGTCATGACGGAACATGCCGGTGTTGTGCGGAATGAGGAAGGGCTCCTGGCCGGCCTCGCCGAACTCGCCGAGATCGAGGAGCGGATCGGCGACATCGGCGTGCATCCCGACCTTGCCGGTTTCCACGACGTCGCGCATGCGTTCGACCTGAAGGCGTCGGCGCTCGCCGCCCGAGCGACCCTCGAGGCCGCGCTCGCGCGCCGCGAGACGCGCGGGTGCCACAACCGCTCCGATTACCCGGCCATCGACGAGGCGCTGCGCGTCAACTTCGTCTGGTCCGGCCCGGGCCGCCTCGAACGGGAGGCTATTGCTCCGATCCCTGACGACATCTCGCGGCTGATGCACGGCGTCTCGGCGGACGGCAAGCTCGTCGAGTAGGCCGGCGGACCGCTGCGCGAACGCCGAAGTATTACCGCGAGTGTAAAGCGCTTTCGCTTGACACTCGCGAAAACGTTCCACTAGCGCGGACGCGGCGGAGTGATCTTGAGCGCCCGCAACCGTGACGCGAGCGTCGTCGGATTGATCCCCAGCAGTGCCGCGGCGCCGGTTGCGCCATAGACGCGGCCTTCGGTTCGCTGGAGCGCTTTCATCAGGTTCTCGCGTTCCCGCTCCCGGAACTCCCGATCGGTGAGAATGCCGTCGTCTCCACCGGATCCCGGGATGGTCATCGATGGCGCCGGCGCCGGCAGGCCGGCAAGCGCGATGTCGAGGCGAAGCCGTCCGCCCCTGGAGAGAATGACGGCCCGTTCCATGACGTTCTGCAGTTCGCGGATGTTGCCCGGCCAGTCGTAGCGCTGAAGCAACTCTGCGTCCGCCTGCGTCAGCGTCGGGGGCTGGATCCGAAGCCGCTTCGACACTTCCGTGATCGCGTGCATCGCCAGGAGCGGGATGTCGTCGGCTCGCGCGCGGAGCGGCGGCAGCTCCAGCGGGAACACGTTGAGCCGGTAGAACAGGTCCTGCCGGAACCGGTGCTCGCGGACCTCGTCGGCCAGGTTCAGATTGGTCGCGGCGATGACCCGAACGTCGACCTTGCGCGTGACGTCCTCGCCGACGCGCTCGTATTCACCTTCCTGCAGCACGCGCAACAGTTTGGGCTGGAGATCGCCCGGCAGTTCGCCGACTTCGTCGAGAAAGATCGTGCCGGCGTCGGCGATCTGAAAGCGGCCCGGCCGGTCGCGCACCGCACCGGTGAAGGCTCCGCGCACGTGACCGAAGAACTCGCTCTCGAACATCTCGCGCGGGATCGCGCTGCAGTTGACGCGGACGAACGGCCGTTGCGAGCGCCGGCCGCGTTCGTGAATCTCCTTGGCGAGCAGTTCCTTGCCGGTGCCGGACTCGCCGGTGATCAGGACCGTCGCATCGGTCGCCGCGACGTCGTCGACCTGCCGGAGGATGTGGCGGAGCGAGGCGCTGCGACCCACGATCCGGCCGAAGTTCAGCGCCGTGTTCACCTCTTCTTTCAGGTAGGCGTTGTGCGATTCCAGCTGCTGCCTCAGCCGGTCCAGTTCCGAGAACGCGCGGGCGTTGGCGACGGCCGCGGCGGCCTGGTTCGCAAACATGCGAAGCCACGCGAACTCCTGTTCGCTGATGAGCGCACGCCGGAACACCGCAAGAACGCCGAAGGTCTCGCCGCGGAAGACGAGCGGATGGCCGGCAAAGCTCTCGATGGATTCCTGCTGGATCCATTCGGGATCCGCCCACTGGCTGCAGGCCGACACGTGCAGCAACTGGCCGCCGCGATCCGTGGCGATGGCCCGTATGGGAGACGGGCAGAAGTCCATGCGGGCATTGCCGAGTGGCACGCGCCGAAACGTGCCGTCGATCCCCGACCAGATGTCGCCTGTCAGCGAGACTCCGGCACTTGCGGACAGGTGGAGGCAGGTCGTGTGGTCAGGACAGACCGTCTGCATCTGGCACGAGCCGCACACATCGCCTGGGCGCGTCACCCAGACGCGGGCAAGCGCGACGCTGGTCTGCTGCGCAAGACCGTCGACGATCGATTGCAGGACCGCATCGACCGAGCGTTCGCCCGACAGACGCAACGCGAGGTCCTGCAAGGTGTCGAGGTGCATGGCGAACCCTCGAAACGTATCACAGGCAGGCGCGCACCGGCTCAGGTGCGCGCGCCCGATCACGAGACTTCATGCTCATGAAATGTCGTGGTCGGTACTCGCGGAAACGCCAGTAATTCGAGGGACGTCCTGCGGCACCGCTGTTGCCTCAGTACAGGCATCATGCGCAAGACAACCGTTCCCGCCACAACGATCGATGATGGCCTTCGGCCGTTTCTGGCCGTGCGTCCCCGCCTTTTCGGCGTCGCCTATCGCATCCTCGGGAGCGCGGCCGAGGCCGAGGACCTCGTGCAGGACGTCTGGGTCCGGTGGCAGACCACCGATCGCGGTCCGGTGCAGAATCCGGCGGCGTTCCTGATCACCGCGACCACGCGGCTCGCCCTCAACGTGCTGCAGTCTGCTCGCTCCCGGCGAGAAACCTCTGTCGGCGAATGGCTCCACGAACCGGTCGATGCGCGCGCCGATCCAACACGGGAAGCCGATCGAGTGGAAGCGCTCAATCGCGCGGTTCGGTTTCTGGTCCAGACGCTCAAGCCGACGGAGCGCGCGGCCTACGTGCTGCGCGAGGCGTTCAACTGCCCATACCGGGAGATTGCGGGTGTCCTCCACGTCGAAGAAGCCAATGCGCGACAACTGGTCACCAGGGCGCGCGGGCGTCTGCGGACCACTCATCGTCACAATCCACCTTCATATCCGGTCAACGTTTGCACGGGCACGCTGGCTACCTGAATCTGGATCCACACGGAAAGGAACATCGATCATGAAACTCGTCATCATCGGCGGTACCGGACTCATCGGCTCGAAGCTGGTGAACAGGTTGAAAGAACACGGACACGAGGCGGTACCCGCCGCGCCCAATACAGGCGTCAACACGCTGACCGGTGAGGGCCTCGCAGAAGTCCTCGAAGGCGCCTCCGTCGTCGTCGACGTCTCGAACTCGCCCTCGTTCGAAGAAGCCGCGGTGATGCACTTCTTCACCACGTCCACGAAGAACCTTCTCACCCGGGCGGCGGCTGCCGGCGTGAAGCACTACGTTGCGCTGTCGGTCGTCGGGACGGAGCGTGTGCCCGACAGTCCGTACCTTCGGGCGAAGAACGCGCAGGAGACCCTGATCAAGAACGGCGGGATTCCATACACGATCGTCCACGCGACGCAGTTCTTCGAGTTCGTCAACCGTATCGCCGATGAAGCGACCGCCGGCTCGACGGTTCGGGTCCCGCCGGTGCTCATCCAGCCGATGGCGGCCGACGATGTGGCGCAGGCGGTCGGCAGGATTGCGGTGGGTACGCCGGTGAACGGCACGGTCGAGGTCGCGGGCCCGCAGCAGTTCCAGTTCGAGGAGTTGATCCGCCAGGGTCTGCGGGCGCGCAACGATCCTCGCGACGTCGTCGTCGATCCACACGCGCGGTACTTCGGCGCGGAACTCACCGAGCGCGCGCTCGTACCAGCCGGCGAGGCGAGACTTGGCGAAATCCGCTTTCAGGACTGGCTGACCCGGAGCGCGTCCACCGCAACGACCGCCGGGCGATGACCCCGGTTCAGAGGCCGTCGCGGAATCCCTGACGCCAGGAGGGATAGCGAAGCTCCCAGCCGAACGCCTGCGTCGCCTTCGCGTTAAACGCGCCTCGAAGCCCGGTCATCATCGTCACGCCGAGCCGGCCGGCGAAGATCCGACCGAGCCACACGGGAACGCGACGCGGCGGCGGCGCGCCGATCGCGTCGGCGAACACGGGCAGCCACTCCCGCACGGGCGCCGGATCGTCGTCGGTCACGTTGTAGATGCCGGGTTCGCCGCGCTCCACCGCACGGGCGGTAGCCTCCGCCGCGTCGACGAGGTGGATGAACGACCAGACGCCCTGGCCTTCGCCGACGATCGGAAACTGTCGCCGGCGGACGGCCTCGGCGATCGGGCCCGTGCGCGACAGCGTCGATCCGGGACCGTAGAACCAGCCGTAACGGAGCACGAGGCCTTCGAACGGCCCGTCGAGCGCCGCGCGTTCGAGGTGGCGGATCGCGTCGAGCGTCTGCCGGACCTCGGGGAGTGGCGCGTCGTCGAGCCGATCGTCCTCCGTCTTGACGTTCGAGCCCTCGCGCGCGTACGCCCACGCCGCGAAGCTCTGGATGACGAACCGGCGCACGCCGGCGGCGCGCGCCGCGGCGATCAGGTGATCCGTGCCCTCGGTGCGAAGGCGGTTGGTTTGTGCAAACGCCTGCTCGAAACGCCGCGGGTTGAACTCCGCCGGGATCGACGTCAGCTCATGCACGACCACATCGGGTTGCGCCCTGGCGACAGCCGCCTTGACGGCCTCTCGATCGAGGGCGTCGAGGATCGCGGGCTCGGCGCCCGCGGCCTCGAGTCCTCTGGCGCGTGCCGCTGACCTCGTCGTGCCGGTGACCTGGTGTCCACGGCGAACCAGCGCCTCCACTAACGGCGATCCATCGCACCCGTTGCTCCGGCCACGAATATGCGCATGCCATCAATTCAACATCAGGATGGATGCGAGAGCGATACCGAAGAAGCCCGGTGCGAACCGCCGGGGTGGATCGTCAGCGGCGCGGCATGATGACGCGGACGGACGTGTCAGCGACGCTGTTCTTGAAGTTCCGTCCGCGTTCGGCGAAGCTTTCGGTGACCTCGTAGCCGCGTCCTGCCAGCGTGACGCCCGACAGCAGGCGTACTTCATCGACGAGGATCATCCCGACCTCCAGGTCCCAGATCGGGACCTCGCGAACCTCGTCGCGATCGCTGTTCAGGTCGCGAATCTCTTCGAACAGCCGGAGGTTCTCGGTACCGTACCGGTCGGCACGGCTGCGCAGCGTCCCGAGCGCCACGGCGGGGGAGACTCCCTGCGCGTCGAGTAGATCGAAGTCGGCCGCCAGGCGGATCAACCGCGCACCATTCACAATGGTGGCGCACTGAGCGCTGTTGTTTTCCTGCGGCGGACGGCCGTTGTGCACGGCGGCGATCATGCCGCGGACGACTTCAAGACGAGGGATGCTGCCGAGCACCTTGTCGGCCACCGCCGGCGTCCGCTCGACCATCGCCTGTTCCTCTTCGGAGAGCGGACGGCCGTAGTAGACCTTCTCGGCGGTGTCGGGCGGGAGCGCGATGATCCCGATCTGCGAGAGCATCGCCGCAACCTCGACCTGCCACCGGTCCGGCATCTCGAGCTTCGCCGCAAGCGCCGAGACATACTGGCGCACGCGTGTCGCCCGTCCGAAGGCGATGGGATTGCTGATTGCCAGGACGTCGGTCAGCGCCGCGATACTTCCGTGCAACGTCTCCTGCAGGAGCACGCGTTCCGCGGTGAGCAGCCGGTGCTGGGCGATGGCGGCGTCGACAGCCGTGGCGACTTCCGACGCCGGACATGGCTTCAGGAGAAAGCGGAACAACTGGCCCTGGTTCACGGCGGCCATCGCGGCCTTGATGTCGGTGTTGCCGGTGAGGAGGATTCGAACGCTGTCGGGCGAGACGTCCCGGGCTTTGGCCAGGAAGGTGGTGCCGTCCATGCCGGGCATCCGCATGTCGGACACGATCACCTCGATCGGGCCGTCGTTTCGGAGCCGCTCCAGGCCCTCGGCTCCGTTGGTTGCCGTGAGAAGCGTGTAGCGGCGGCGCAGGTGCAACCCCAGCGCCTCGAGCACCCGCGGCTCGTCATCGACACACAACACTCTGGCCGGGGACACGTTCTCTGTGGACACCTGTAGCCGTTCTTTCGAGGCGCGGGGCGCAGCGTTGCGCCGCGCCCGATCGATTGAGCTGTTCCTTACAAAAATCGGCGTGACACGCCGATTCTTTACGGGTTGCCTCCGCGTGCATTGAAGACTCGGCCCGCCGCGTCGATTCCTAGAAGGATCGTGATGCAGCCTCAGTCCGGGAATGGACTCGAACCGCGGGTCCTGTTCGTGGACGATGAACCGAACGTGCTGTCCGGCCTCCAGCGCATGCTTCGCCCATTGCGCCAGGAGTGCCAGGTGTTCTTCGCCACAGGCGGCGCCGAGGCGCTCGACAGGCTGGCCGCGGATCCATTCGACATCATCGTCACCGACATGCGGATGCCGGGGATCGACGGGGCGGCGCTGCTCGACGAGGCGAGCCGGCGGCATTCGCGGACGACGCGGATCGTCCTCTCGGGGCAGGCGGACCCGCAGGCGATCCTCCGGGTCGTCGGACCTGCGCATCAGTACCTGTCGAAACCGTGCGACGCCGAGAAGCTGAAGTCCACGCTGCGTCGCCTGTTCGCACTTCGCGACCTCCTGAACAACGAAGCCGCCGAGTCGTCGATCATGCGGCTCCGCGCGCTTCCAATCCTTCGCGCGACGCTCGACGATCTTCGGGCCGAGTTGACGTGCGACAGTCCGTCGCTCGTCCGAATCAGCCGGATCGTCGAGCGGGACCTCGCGGCGACGGCGAAGCTGCTCCAGATCGTGAACTCCGCCTTCTTTGGCAGCCATGGCAGCGTCTACGACGCCGAGAAGGCGGTGCACCGGCTGGGAGTGGATCTGTTGCGGGCGCTGGTCCTGTCGTCCGACCTGCTCGTCGAGATGGACGAGAACGTGGCGGCATGCCTCGACGAGCGCGGCGTGTGGCTCCGGTCCGCGACGGCCCGCAAAATGACGTCCTCCGGCATCGGACGCATCGTCCTCGCGTGTTGTTTTCCGGACGAGTACTGCGCGATCGCAGGCGATGCAGGAGATGATCTGGCCTCGCTCGCGGAGCGCGAACGCGAGGCGCTTGGGTGTACGCACACGCAGGCCGGCACATATCTGTTGACGCTGTGGGGACTCCCCGATGAGATGACCCGCGGATTGGAGAGTAAGGATCAGTGATGCGCGTTCTGGTGGCGGATGACGACGATTCCACGATGGTGTTTCTGAGCCGGGCGATCATTAAGCTCGGGTACGAGCCGATCACCGCGACCGATGGCGAGGCCGCGTGGGACGCGCTGGAGACGCTCGCGCCGCCGCTCGCGATCGTGGACTGGATGATGCCGAAGCTGGATGGCCTGGAGTTGTGCCGGCGCATCCGCGAATCGCCCAGGTTCGCCAACATGTACATCCTTCTGCTGACTGGTCGTACCGGGCGCAAGGACGTGGTCCGCGGCCTCGAAGCCGGCGCCGACGACTATCTGAAGAAGCCTGTCGACCTTCACGAACTCGGAGCGCGGCTCAAGGTCGGCGCCCGGGTCATGCAGGCCACCGACGAACGGGAACGGCTCCTCGATTCGATGACCTCGATCCTGATCCAGTCGGATTCTTCGGGCAGGATCGTCCGGTGGAATGCCGCGGCCCAGCGGACGTTCGGCGTTCCTGCCAGCGTGGCGATCGGCAAGACCCTGGCGACGTGCGGCGTCGATTGGACGGATCCCGCATTCGTCGAGAGCCTCATGGACCATTCGAAGCTGCCGGCGCGCATCGACGACGTGTCGTTCATCGACTCGTCGGGAAACACGCGGCTGATCGGGTTGACGATGGCGACCTTGAAGCGGGAAGGCGCGGCGCCGGACGACGACGGATTCGTCGCGTTCGGCGCCGACGTGACGAATCGGCGGACGCTGGAAGCGCAGCTCAGACAGGCCCAGAAGCTCGAGAGCGTCGGACAACTCGCCGCCGGGATCGCGCACGAGATCAACACGCCGATGCAGTACGTGAGCGACAACGTCCGCTTCCTGCAGGACGCCTGCGACAGCATGGGCTCGCTGTTCGAGCGGCTCACGCACCTTCACCAGGAGGCGCCCCCATCCGGCGACACGTCGACGGTCGAGGCGATCCGGCAGGAAGTCGATCGCGTCGACCTCGCGTATCTGCAGGCCGAGATTCCGGGCGCTATCCGTCAGACGCTCGAAGGGCTGCAGCACGTCTCGCGCATCGTCAAGGCGATGAAGGACTTCTCACATCCGGGCACCGACACGAAGGTTCCGATCGACTTGAACCGCGCCATAGAAACCACGCTGATCGTTGCGCAGAACGAATTGAAGTACGTTGCTGACACGACGACTGTGCTCGATCCGGATCTGCCCCTCGTTCCGTGTCTTCCAGGGGAGATCAACCAGGTCCTCCTGAATCTCCTGATCAACGCGGCTCATGCCATCGGCGACTCGTTGCCTGCAGCGGGCGAGGCCGCGCGCGGGCGCATCACCGTCACGACCCGGCACGTCGATGGCGAGGTGGAGATCAGTGTCACTGACACCGGAACCGGCATACCCGAAGGGATCCGGAGGCGCGTCTTCGAGCCATTCTTCACCACCAAGGTGGTGGGGCGCGGTACGGGCCAGGGGCTTGCGCTGGCGCATTCGGTGGTCGTGAACCGGCACGCGGGGCGCATCTGGTTCGACACCGAGTGCAACAAGGGGACGACCTTCTTCGTTCGTCTTCCGGTCGAGACCGATGACGCGGCGAACGATCAGCTGATTGGCTGACGTCTGCCGGCCGGATGTCCGCTCAGACCCGCCTGGCCTCGTTCAGGATCGCCAGCGCGGCCCGTGCCGCATTCCTGATCTCGAGAAGATCCTCGTGCAGCGAGTGCGCAGGATCGATCTCGAGCTGCATGACATCGCAGAAGCCATGGATGACGCTGAGGTGATTCCTGAGGGTGTGCTCCGCCGACTTGTCGAGCACGAGTGTCTCTTTATGCCGAGGCTGGTCGTTCTCCGGCATCGTCAGCTCAGTCCGGATCCTCGCCAGGAGCGAGGTGTTCGTCGAGCATCGCAAGGAGCGACGACAGAACGAGAGGCTTGGTGAGATACGCCCGGGCGCCCGCCTTGAGCACGCGCTCGGCGTGGCCGCTGGTGGCATCCGCACTGAGAATGATGACCGGAATGTCGCGGGTGCAGCTGTCGCGCGCGAGCCGCTCGAGGATCTCTTCGCCCGGGACATCCGGGAGATGCAGGTCGAGGAGTATCACGCCCGGGCACTCCCGAACGGCGATCGCGAAGCCTTCCATCCCGGTGACGGCCGTCAAAAGCGTCACGCCGGGCCGATGGGCGAGCAGCCGCTCCAGCAGCCTGACGTTGGACCGATTGTCTTCGATATAGAGAACCGTTCCGCGTCCGTGTGGCCGTGCTGAAACCGTGGCGGCGGTTTCAGGCGATTGCTCGGACGTTCCCGGGCTTTCGACGAGTTCGATCCAGAAGGTGGCGCCGCGCGGCACCTCTTCGAGGCCGATCGTCCCGTTCATTGCTTCCATGAGACCCTTGGCGAGTGCCAGGCCAAGGCCCGTGCCTTCGACCGATCCCTGCTCTGCACCCAGCCGTTCGAACGGACGAAACAGGAGGTCCTTCTTGGCGGCGGGAATTCCCGGTCCCGTATCGCTGACGCGGATCCGGACCTTTCCATCCAGACACCTGAGGGTGAGGCGGACCTCGCCACGATCGTAGTTGTACTTGACCGCGTTTCCGACGAGATTGACGAGGACCTGGTGGAGTCGCTGGGCATCGGCGACGGCATGGCAGTCGACGTGACCGGCATCGTCGATCGACACCGTGATCTGGCGCGACTCCGCCAGCGGCCGCAGCAGGTCGACTACGCCGCGCAGGACGTCGCACACGCGGACCGGCTCCATCGACAGGGACAGCTGGCCCGTCTCGATTCGTGAGATGTCGAGCACTTCGTTGACTAGCTGCAGCAGGTGCGATCCGCCCTTGCGAATGTGGCTGATGTTGTCCAGCTGTTCGTCGTTCAGCTCCTCGTCCAGCTCGAGCAACTGCGCAAACCCCATGATCGCGTTCAAGGGGGTGCGGAAATCGTGACTCATGCGCGAGAGGAAGTGGCTCTTCGCGCGGTTCGCGCGATCCGCTTCGAGCCGCGCCTGGCCCGCCACCTCCTCCGCCTGCCGCCGTTCGGTGATGTCCAGAGAGATGCCGAGCAGAAACGCCGGACGTCCGCTCGCATCCATGATCGGGCGCTTTTCGGTGTGAAGGAACCGCGTGCCGCGCGGCGTGGCGATGACATGGTCGCGGATGCTGACCGGCACCTGGCCGAGCACCAGTTCCGTATCGGTCCGCATCAGCTCCTCGGCGATCTCAGGAGGAAATACGTCGAGATCGGTCCGGCCCAGCATCTGCTCACGGGGAATGCCCAGCAGCGCTTCGCCGGCGCGGTTGAACCGGACGTATTGCCGGGTGTTAGCGTCCTTGACGAACAGCATCGTCGGCAGGTTCTCGACGACCGAATCGAGAAAGGCCTCCGATTTCTCCAGCTCCGCTTCCCGGAGCGCGAGTTCGGCATTGGCGGTGGCGAGCTGGTGGGTCCGTTCCTCGACACGCGCCTCGAGTTCGGCGTTGAGCCGCCGCACTTCCGCCTCGGCACGCGCGCGCTCCAGGCGGGTCCGCGCCTCCTGCAGCGCACGCCGCACCGCGCGCGGCAGCCGTTCGAGCCGCTGTTTCAGGACGTAGTCGGTGGCCCCCTCATTCAGCCGCTCGATCGCCACCTCCTCGCCCATCGTGCCCGAGACGAACACGAACGGGAGGTCCGGTCGGCGCTCTCTGGCGAGCTGCTGCGCCGTCACGCCATCGAAGGCGGGCAGGGAATAGTCGGAGAGGATCAGGTCGTAGTCGCCGTCGAGCGCCGACAGGAATTCCGCACGCGTCGTCGCCCTGTCGAAACGGCAGGCCAGGCCGTCAGCCTCCAGGAGCGACGCGATCAACTCGGCATCGAGCGGATCGTCTTCGAGGTGAAGGATGCGAACCGGGGTGCTAGACATCGCGTGCGGACGGGGCAGACGCGCGCGGAACTTCGTTCAGCACCGCCCAGAAAGCCCCGAGCTGCCGCAGCGCATCCATGAAATCCGTGAACTCCACCGGTTTGACGACGTAGGCGTTCACACCCAGGTCGTAGCTGGTGATGATGTCTGCCTCCTCGCGCGAGGACGTGAGCATCACGACCGGGAGGGTTTTCATGGCCGGATCGGACTTGAGATGACGAAGCACGTCGAGTCCGCTCATCTTCGGCATCTTCAAATCGAGCAACAGGACCCCGGGTCTGCCGCCGGGCCGGCTCTCATAAGCGCCGCGCATATAGAGATAGTCGAGCGCCTCGGCGCCATCCCTGACGACGTCGATCTGGTTCGCCAGCCGGTACTCGGCGAGCGCCGCGAGCGTCAGCTCGATATCCTGCGGGCTGTCTTCCGCGAGAAGAATCCTACGAAGCTCGGTCACGTATCACACCTCCTCGCTGATCCTCGGCCGGCAGGGAGAAGTAGAAGGTTGCGCCGTGGTCGACGGCACCTTCAGCCCAGGTCCGGCCGCCGTGCCGGTGGATGATCCGGCGCACGTTCGCGAGCCCGATACCCGTGCCTTCGAACTCGTCCGAACGGTGCAGCCGCTGGAAGACGCCGAACAGCTTGTCGGCAAACGCCATGTCGAAGCCGGCGCCATTGTCCTTCACATAGATCACGTGCTCGCCGTTGCCCGGCTGTGCCGGACCGATCTCGATTCTCGCCACGTCGCGATGCCGTGTGTACTTGTAGGCGTTCTGCACGAGGTTCGAGATCGCGAGGCGGAGCATGGCGGCGTCGCCGACGACCTCGGGCAGCGGGCGAACCGTCCATTCGACCTTGCGGTCGGGCGACTCGGATGCGAGTTCGGCGATCGTCTGCCGCACGGTGCTGGTGAGGTCCACGGTGCCGCGGTGCATGTCGGTTCGTCCCATGCGCGAGAACTGGAGCAGATCGTCGACGAGCCGTCCCATCTGCGCCGCGGCTGACGAGATCGTCGTGAGATAGCGCCGTCCCTGTTCGTCGAGTCCCGCCGCGGCGTGTTTGTCGAGGAGCGCCGCGAAGCCGGCGATGTGTCTGAGCGGGGCCCTCAAGTCGTGAGAGACGGAGTAGCTGAACGCCTCGAGTTCGTTGTTGGCGGCGGCGAGGTCGGCGGCCTGTCGCTGGAGCGCCTGTTCGGCGTCTTTCTGCGGCGTGATGTCGCGGCCCACCGCGTAGACGATCCCCTCCTCGGGAAACGGCACCGCGTTCCAGCTCAGCCACCGGTACGATCCATCCTTGCAGCGATAGCGGCACTCGAAGCTGAAGGTGGTCGCGCCGGTCGCCAGCGATGTCGCTGCGCCTCCCACGGCGGAGCGATCCTCGGGGTGCACGAAGTCGAGGTGCGAGACCCCGATCAACTCCTCGGCCGGCCATCCGAGGATTCGCACCCATGCCGGATTGACCCGGCGGAGCCGGCCGTCCTTCCCCGCGATGCACAACAGATCCACCGAGAGATCGAAGAACCGGTCGAGTTCCTGGCGGGCGCGCTCGAGTTCCTGCGTGCGTTCCGACACGCGTCGCTCCAGCGACTCGTGCGCGGCGCTGACGCGTTCGACCATGGCGTTGAAGGCGATGCCCAGCCGGCCGACTTCGTCCCGGCGCTCGATCTCCACGCGATGCGAGTAGTCGCCGGCCGCAATGCTCTCGGCGGCCCTGGCCATCGTCGTGATCGGCCGCGCGATCCGTCCGCTCAGGCTGTAGAAGGCGACCGCGCCCGCGGCCATCAGGACCAGCGTGATCGGCAGCATGTTCCACAGCAGTTCCCTGGCCGGCGCCAGCATCGCGGCGTCCGGCGCCGAGACCCAGAGGAGCCACGGCGTGTTCGGCACTTCCACCGCGATCCCGCTCGACGCCTCGCCGGCTTCGTCGACGAATGACGCGGCGACGTGCGGCGCGGCGATCGGCGGCGCGGCGGTCGGGACCGTGAGGTCGGTCCAGAGGTCGCCGCTCGCGTTGCCGAACTTGAGGCTCGCTCCCGAACCGATCAACCGCTCCAGCGCCTCCGCCGCCTGTGACTGGTTGAGCGGTCGCTGCACGGACAGCAATCGAGGCGGCGCGTCGGGGGTTTCCGACGGAACCGTGACGGTGGTCGTGTACCAGACGCGGCGTCCATCCGCCTGCAGCCCGCTCATCCCCTCCTTCATTGGCGCGAGTGGCGTGTCGGCCGGTGTTGCTCCCTGCGGGGCGGCTCCCAGCCGGCGCACGAGAGTGCCGTCGCTCTCCGAGATCCAGAGGCTGACGGTGGGGTTTCGCTCGAGCAGCGTGCGCACGATCTCCGGCGCCCTGGCGTTGGCCGGAGCGAACACGGTGTCGCGGATTTCGGGGATCGTCGCCAGGCGCCGGGTTTCGTCCAGACGGGCGGCCGCGGACTGGGCCAGCAGGTCTGCGACCTGCGTGGCGGCCGCTTCGATCCGCCGCATCCCGGTCGTGCGCAGCGCGTCGTGCACTTCGTAGTACGCCATCACGGCGAAGAGCGCACCGAGCACGCCGAGCGACGCGAAGATGAACACCGACAGGCGGTTGCGAATGGAGATGTTCATCACGTGCCGCCCTGACGCACGTGGAACGAACCCAGGGGAGACGCCGCACACATCGCGGCGAACTCCGCGACGAGCGCCGCGTCGCGCCAGCCAAACTTCGCTTCTTCGTGCAACTGCTCGAGCGCGTGTGCGGGCGACAGCGCCGGCTTGTATGGACGGGCCGTCGTGAGCGCATCGTAGACATCGACGACCGCCACGATCTGCGCCAGCAGGGGGACCTGCGATCCCTTCAGCCCGTCGGGATACCCGGAGCCGTCGAGCCGCTCGTGATGGCTGCGGACGATCGGCCGCACCCGCTGAAGGAGCCTGAGCCCGCGGCAGAGTTGATCGCCGATGACCGTGTGCTGCTGCATCTGTTGGAGTTCGGCTGGCGTGAGCCGGCCGGGCTTGAGCAGGATCGCGTCGGGGATCCCGATCTTGCCGATGTCGTGCAGCACGCCTCCGCGCCGGAGCGCGCTGATGTCGGCATCGGGAAGCCCCAGCCGCCGCCCGAGCCGCACGGCCCCACTGGCGATGCGGTCGCAGTGCCCCTGAGTCGAAGGATCGCGCGCTTCCACGGTCATCGCCAGGCTCATGATCACCGCTTCGGCCGAATCCAGATCGGAGGTGGATCGCTTCAGCTTCACGAGCGATCGCACGCGCGCCCGCACCTCTTCGCCGTCGAACGGCTTGACGATGAAGTCGTCGGCGCCGGCCTCGATGCCGGTGATGCGGTCGTCGCGCCCGTCGAGCGAGGTCACGAGCACCACGGGAGTGAGGTAGCCCTGGGGCTTCGACTTCAAGGAGCGACACAGCTGGATGCCGTCCATCTCCGGCATCATCACATCGGCGAGGACGACATCCGGCTCGTACTTGTTGGCCAGCTTCAGCGCCTCGGAACCGTTCGTTGCGGGGATCACTTCATGGCCGTCACGCGCAAGGTGCCGCGCGAGGAGCGTTCGGTGCGACGGCATGTCATCGGCGACGAGCACGACACCGGGTTGCGTCCACTGTCCGTGAGGGCTGTCGACTGATGATTCCCCCTGGGGGACCCTGGGCACAACGTTGTCGTCCATGCGTACCTACGAATCGAGGGCCGCAACGGTGAGGTTCCCGCAACTGCCCGCCCTTTCACTCCCGTTCTGAGAATCTACTAATAGTAACTATCGACCGGAAGCGTACTGAACTTGAAGCAAGTGACAGGTTTTTGACACTTGGACGTTACATTCGAAGGGCCGGTAGTACCCTGCCTACCCGCACGACGCCGCGATCGATCACCGCGACGGTCTCACGATCGATGCGCGCCGTCGTTCCTGCGCCCGCGGCGGCTCCGCCGTGCCGGCTCGAACGCCCGAGCGCCGCCTGAAGCCGCGTCAGGCGGGCATCACCCTTCGCATCCGAGATCGATTCCGACCGAAGGCGGCCGTCGGGACCCATGTCGATTACCAGCGGATCACCGCCCTCGCGCCCGACGCCAATGAGCCGGCCCGCGGAGGCCAGATGCACGCGCTCGCTGTGTACCGGCACCTCTGCGAACGGGATCATCCAGCGCTGCCAGACGGCCGGCGCAGGGGCGTCGAGTTCCCGCGCCGTTCTGATCTGCAGCGTCTCTGTCGCGGCGGTTACCAGATCGACGGCAAAGTCGGTCCGGGCCTCGTGGAACGCGAGGCGCCGCTCGCGGCCATCGCCTCCGACGGCGATGAACTCGATCGGCGTGCCCGGTGGAATGCCGCGCGCCGCGACTGTCCAGAGCCGGAGAGGGTCCAGGCCCCACAGCAGGTCGGGCGGGTCGACGAGCCAGTGGAGGTTGAGCACGCCCATGCCCCATCGATCGCTGATCGCCATGCACCGGCTCAGCATCTCGGCAATCTCGCCCGTGCTGGGAGCGGGTCGATCGGCGGGAATCGTCCCGAGGTCCAGCCACCGCAGGCCGCAGTCGGTGTGCAGAAACACCGACGTCGCCGTCCCCGCGGGGAGACGGCCGCCAGGAGGATCCACGAACGCGAGCGTGAGATCCAGCCAGGTGTTGCTCGGTCCGGGAACGATGCGCCAGCATCCCGGAGGATCGAAGAGCACGCCGTCCTGCAGCAGGCGCGGTGGCCCGCCCTCGACGCCGATGTCCCGCAGGCTCGCCGCCGGATGCCGGAACTTCACGGTCACCGTCTTTCGGCCGCAGTCGCGCTCGAGTCCCGAGGACGGTAGCGTCACCTCGCCTTCGAGCGAGCGCCTGGCGCTCTGCAGGCTCAGCGATCCGGCCGTCAGGATTCCCTCGTCGGTGATCTCGGTCCGCTCGAGCACGAAACGAGGGGAGACCGTGTCGGTCACGGTCGTGCGCTGGTACGAGATCGACTCGTCGGTACGCGCGATCTCCGTAAACTCCTCGAACGGCTGCGCGGTGCCGAGCAGCCGCTCTGAGGTCTTGTCCTGCGCGATCTGATTGATCGCAATGGAAGCAATCGGCGTCATGAGCAGGCCGGCGACGATTTCGCACGCGGTGGAATCGGGCTCCCAGGTGATCGTCAGTGTCGTCACCAGCGATGCGCCGCTCGGCTGGAAGGTGGCGACCAGCTGCAGGTCGACCGGCACGTCGATGTCGAACACGCACTCGTCGACCGCGACGACCGTTGCCGAAACGGCGGCTCGTGCTGGAAGGGCCCCGAAGGCCGGCAACCAGGCGCCGGCGGCGGGAGTGTCGAGCGTCAGATCGTCGCTGATCGAGCCCTCGATCGCCTCCGCGAAGTGGCGCGTGAAGATATCCGCAAGCGCCTGGCCACCGATCAACTGCGCCCAATCCGCGGTTCCAAGCCGATTGACGATGATGTCGGTGACCGGGTCGTCGGTGCGCGTACCGAGGCGGATCGCGACGATCGCCTCGTCGGTGACCACGGCCCCCGAAACGATGTCGATCTCGGCCGGCAGATCGAGGGGGATCGTACGGCCGGGGACGGCGCCGCCCATGATCGACCAGCCAACGGAAGGTACGCCGTTGTTGTCGAACGCAATCGCGATCGTGACCGGCAGCGTTCGCTCGAACTTTGCGGTGACGGGCAATTGGAGGCTGCCCGCGGCGCGCACTTCCGCGAGCGTGTTGTGGTGGAACACCAGGTCGGCCTGAACGACCACGCGATCCGTTCCGGCCGACGGTTCGACCGTCGCCCCCGTGCATTCGATGCGTTGCAGCAGCTTGTCTTTGATCTCCGAGAACGCATCCACGCTCCTGGCGGGCAGCCGCTGACGGTTGATTTCGTTGATGAAGAAGGTGATGAACGCGTCCCGCCGTATCTGCAGTTCAATGATGGCCATCGCGCGCTCCGTGTTAGAGGGAGACGCAGTGTATAACGACGGCGGAAGTCGCAGCGCACCAGCTCTTCTGTATGAGCGTCAGGTGAGACGTATCAGCCGCGACTACGATTGAGGCCCCAACGGGATGTTCGGTTTCGGCTTCGTTTGCGTTGATGCAGGTGAGGCACGCGATCCACGGTTCCCGCGTCGCGCGATCGACTCGCGCGCGATGCTTTTCATGGAGCTACGTGCTCATAAGTAAAGGTACGGAGCGGACCAATGGACAAAGACACCGTCTCGCGTGACCGCCTGGACCTGCGCGACGACCCGGCGGTCATTTCTCCGCCCATCGTCCATCCCCCGGTCTACGCCTGCGCGACGGCGAGGCGTCGCGGCTCGATCGCGCCGGCGATCTCGGTGCGCGGAACGGCGGCCTGCTGATCTTCATCGACGGCAGCCCGCGTCCCGAGTACGTCCCGTGGGCCGACGTCGATCGGATCGATCTCGATCGGCCACCGGCGAGGTCCTGACCGCCGACGCACCCCGACGCACCCCGACGCACCCTGAAGCACCCCGATGCACCCCGACGCACCCCGACGCACCCCGACGCACCCTGACGCACCCCGACGCACCCCGACGCACCCCGACGCACCCCGACGCACCCTGAAGCACCCCGACGCACCCCGACGCACCCCGATGCACCCCGAAGCACCCCGAAGCACCCTGACGCACCCTGACGCACCCCGACGCACCCTGAAGCACCCGGAAGCACCCTGAAGCACCCCGAAGCACCCCGAAGCACCCCAATCCACCCTGTTATGATCGTCAGCGCATGCCTTCGATCGAGCAGAAGTTCGCGAAACTCGGCACCGATCACGCGCCCGGCCAGGAAGTGCGGCAGGCCGCCGACTCGCCAGACACATCGCTGCGTGGCGATCCCATCCCCGGGGTTCCGGTCGACTTCTCGCACGGAGACGTCGACGAGACCGCATTCGGTCCTGCACCCGGCGCGTTGGAGGCGTTCGTCGAAGGCGTGGGTCGCGGCGGACGGCAGGCCTACACCGAATATCGCGGTGCCGCGGAGCTGCGCGATCGGCTCGCCGGAAAACTGGCGGCGTTCACCGGACGCCCGGTTTCATCCGAGCACGAGCTGATCATCACGCCCGGCACGCAGGGCGCCTTGTTTCTCGCCGTGGGCGCCACCGTCACGGCCGGCGACCGCGTGGCCATCGTCCGTCCCGACTATTTCGCCAACCGCAAGCTCGTCGAGTTCCTTGGCGCCGAAGTCGTGCCGGTGCGGCTCGACTACTTCGGACACACCGACCGCGCGGGTCTCGATCTCGAGGGGCTCGAGGAGGCGTTCAAGTCCGGCGTCAGGACCTTTCTCTTTTCCAACCCGAACAATCCGGTTGGCGTGATCTACTCGCCGGCCGAGATCGCACGCATCGCGGAACTCGTCACCAGGTACGGCGTCACCGTCATCGTCGACGAACTCTATTCCCGGCTGCTGTATGAAGGGCACACCTACACGCATCTGCGCGCGTCGGCGGTGGACCCCGATCGGATCGTGACGATCATGGGGCCGTCGAAGACCGAGTCGCTCAGCGGCTACCGGCTCGGCGTCGCGTTTGGCGCCGCGCATCTCATCGACCGGATGGAGAAGCTGCAGGCGATCGTCTCGCTGCGCGCGGCCGGCTACTCGCAGGCGGTGCTGCGGGGATGGTTCGACGAGCCGCCCGGCTGGCTCGCCGAGCGGACGGCGCAGCACCAGGCGATTCGCGACGACCTCGTGAGGATCTTCCGGAGCGTGCCGGGCGTCGCGCTGCGGACGCCGGAAGGGGGCAGCTATCTCTTCCCGCGATTGCCGCGGCTGTCGCAGCCGCTGCACCAGTTCGTGCGCGCGCTCCGCGTTCAGGCCGCCGTCACCGTGACGCCGGGCACCGAGTTCAGTCCGGATGCGGCCGACAGCATCCGCCTCAACTTCTCGCAGAACCACGACGCGGCGGTCAGGGCGGTCGAGCGCATCGCGCAGATGATCGAGCGCTACGTGGCGCGGCACTGAACACGAGGACACATCTCTTTCCCCGGCCCCGGTCCCTGCACGGCACTGCCGCCGCGAGTCGCAGCGTGACGGCGATTGACTGCGTCCGCCAGGCGACTCGCCGCGCCGGGAACACTCATCGCGCTCCGATCGCGTGAAGACCAGCACTCCGCGCCCGCTCTCCATCGTCGTCTTCTGGCTGCCGCTGGCAGCCACGTGGCTGATGATGGCGCTCGAGCTTCCCTACGTGGGCGCGATCGTCGCCCGCATGCCGGAGCCGGAGGTCAACCTTGCGGCCTTCGGCGTCGCGACCGCGCTGGCGTGGCTGGTCGAATCGCCGATCATGATGCTGCTCTCCGCGACGACCGCGCTGGTGCACGACCGCGCGTCGTATCTGGCGTTGCGGCGCTTCGCGTTCCTCATGAACGTGCTGGTGACGATGGGCATGCTGCTGCTGATCGCGCCGCCGGTCTTCCATTTCGTGGCGGTGGGTCTGATCGGGCTGCCTCCCGCGATCGCGCAGGCGGCGCATGCGGCCACGGCGGTCCTCGTGCTCTGGCCCGCGAGCATCGGATACCGCCGCTTCTACCAGGGGGTCCTGGTCCGCGCGCAGCAGCCGAAACGCGTCGCCTACGGCACCGTGATCAGGCTGATCAGCATGTCCGCGACGGCTGCGCTGCTCGCGCTGACCGTGCGCCTGCCGGGCGCCCTGCTCGGCGCGGTGGCGCTCGCGGTCGGCGTGTTGTGCGAGGCGGTCGCGAGCCGGATCATGGCGGGGCCGGCGCTCGAAGGCCTTCCGGGGCAGCCCTCGACGGCATCGCCGCTCACCCTGCGCGGGATCGCCCGCTTCTACTATCCGCTGGCGCTGACGTCGATGCTCACGATGGCGCTGATGCCGCTCGTCACGTTCGGCCTCGGACACGGCGCGGCGCCGATCGAGTCGCTGGCCGTCTGGCCCATCGTGTCCGCGATGGTGTTCCTCTTCCGGAGCGGAGGGGTCGCGTATCAGGAAGTCGCGATCGCCCTCATCTCGGATGATCCGCGGCACGAGCGCGTGGTGCGCCGGACGGGGCTGCTGCTCGGGATCCTCACGTCCGTCGTGTTGACCCTGGTTGCGTTCACGGGGCTGCAGCGGATCTGGTTCGAAGACATCTCGGGCCTGGAGCACGGGCTCGCGGTTTTCGCCGTCTGGCCGGTCCGCCTCCTCGTGGCGCTCCCGGCGCTGGAGTTCCTCCTGTCCATTCAGCGGGCGCGCTGGATCGTCGCCCAGCGGACGCGGCTCATCACGATCGCGACGGTGATCGAAGGTGCCACGCTGGCGATCGTGCTGGCGCTGGCCATCGGCGCGCTGAACATCGTCGGCGTCATCGCCGGCGCCGCCGGCATGCTCGTCGCGCGGATTGCGGCGAATCTCTACCTCGAGGCGTGCGAACGGCGATACCGACTCGGCACCCTGCTCGAGGGTCGCGATTCGACGTGATGCGCGAACACCACCTGGAAGTAACGCCGAACGATGAACTCCGAACTGCGAACTGGTGCAAGCCTGTCAGCCGCGGCGTGCCGCACACGTTATGTAACTGCCTTGATGTGAATCCAGCTGAACAGGAGTAGAATCCGGCGTCCAGAAGATTGTGAACGACCTTGACTTCACCAACCGCGAGGATCCGATGACTGTCTTGAAGCGTACCCTCCTGGGAGCATGTGCCCTATTCGCGGCCGCCGGTTTGACACTGCAGGCGGGATGCGCCAGGACCGAACAGCCGGCGTCGCAAGAACCCACCGCGTCGGCCGAACCTGACCTCGACGCGGTACGGAAGGCCGCGGAACGGTTCAAGGACATCGAGGTGGCGCTGGCCGCCGGCTACGTTCGGGATCCGATGAACATGTGCGAAACCGCCGACATGATGGGGAAGCCGGCCGACATGGGCGCGATGGGGGTGCACTACTTTCGACCGGACCTGCTCGGCCTCACCGGTCCTCCCAATCCGCGGGTGAACGGGACTGGAACTCACACCGATTTCCTGTCGCCGGCCATCCTGCTCTACGAGCCGCAGGCCGACGGCACGCACGAACTGGTTGGGGTGGAGAACCTGGTGTTCGCCGCGGCCTGGCAGGCTGCCGGACATGCGAATCCTCCCTCGTTCCACGGCGTTCCGTACGATCGCATGGTCGACGACCCGGCGACGCCCCTGGACGAGGCGCACATGTTCGAGGCGCATTACGACCGGCATGTCTGGGTGTATCGCGAGAACCCGAACGGCGTCTTCGTGCCCTTCAACCCGAACGTCACCTGTCAGCATCATCGGGCCGCCGCGGCACAGTAGGGGACGAGGCGCTGCTACTCCGTCCTGGAGTTGCGGCGCGGGCCAGGTCGCCCCGTTCGGGTAAGGGCAAGAGACGATCGGTCGCGACCTGCTGCGCGTCACTCCGCAGGTTTGTCGCCCGGTTCCTGCGGCAGGAGCTGGCGTCAGCGAGCCGCGACGACATGATCACCGTGTTCGTGTTCAACACGCCCTGGCCGCGCTGGTCGACAGTTTCAGTCACAGCGACCTGTCCAGGAGGTGATCAAGATCCGATCGCAGTTTTGCCGGATCAACGGGAGGCAATCGTCGCCAGCGTTCAACCCACACCGCGGCTGGAATCGACGGTGTGCGAGCGGGCGCAGTTCGGCGCTCCTGGATTTCGAAGACGTCCTCCAGCGCGCCCTGGAACTTGTCGGCCCAGCGCTGCACATCGCTCCTGGCGTCGACCAGCTGCGCCGTGATCCTGAGGCTTGAACCAGCGCGATCCTTCGATGAGCTTGCCGACGGCCGATACGATGACCTCGGGCTCAGCGCGTCTTCTTCTGAGGCTTCTTCGGCTCAGACCGGACAGGCCCAAACGGCTCGATTCGGGGTGTAGAGAAAGGACCGCGGAAGGCGTCAGCGTCCGAGACCTCCGCCGGCAGGTGTGCGGCGTCGACCTGCACGCTGTACAAACCGCGGCTCGGGTCGATGGTGACCACTCCGAAGGCGTCGTCCAGGGCCTCCGGCGCTACGCCGAGTTGACGCGCCGCCGATTCGAGTGACGGTGGCCCATCGTTCGACTGCACGGTCATCAACGCTTTGTCTGGCACTGCTCCTCAGACGCCGAGCGATGTGGCGGCGGCGTCTGGGTCGATTATGCCGTGGCCGAAGTCCGGTTGCCAGCCGCTCAGGCCGGTCGGAAGCTGAGCAGTGGCGCGCAGCTGAGCGAACAGCGATGTCGGCGGCGTGCTGGCAGACGGGACCCGTGTGCGGATCGCCGCTACACATCCCGCGGCGACGGGGCACGCCGCTGAAGTGCCGCTGTCCGGACTCCCCGCACCAAACGCCTGCGATCCAAGGAAGTGCGTGTAGGCTGCGACGTCGGGCTTCTGCGGGAACATGTTCGCAATAGAGGGACCCTGCGAGGAATAACCGACGATCTGACCGTTTGTGTCGCACCCTCCCACGGTCAGCACGTCCTGGTGTGCGTTGGCTCCCATGATGGTCTGCACCGTGCGAGTCTTGCAGCGAATGTCGGCGCACTGCGGACCACAGTTCCCAGCGGCAAAGATGATGTCCGGCGGCCGCCATGGTACCGACGAGCAGATTGAACGGATGCTGCGGATTGTCGATGTAGCGGCCGCGGTAGCCTGCGGGAAAGTCCCAGCTCGGATGATAGATTCCCCAGCTGTTGTTGATGACGAGTCCGGCATATTTCGAGACACCGCCTGGCGCGAACGACACCGCCCAGCCTGTGAACACATGCGAAAACGCAACCATCGCCGTCGCGATGGTCCGGCCGCTGATGCTGCCGCCAGGAGACGCCGACGCGAGAATCGGGTAGTCGAGCAGCGTCGCCTTCGGCGCGGCGATCAATGCGTCGAACGCGCACACCGTGCCGTGATCGACGGGATACTTGCCAGGCAGGATCATCCCGCTCGGCGGCGTCCAGGAATTTGCCACATCGAGGCGCGCTCCCGTAACCAGGCCGGAGAGATGGGCCAGGTTGATGCCGGTGTCCATGATGGCTACGGCGACATTGCTGCCATCGAGTCCACGATTGTTCGCCGTCAACGCGGCGATCCTCAGGTGTGCGGCGACGAGGGCGGCGTTCCCGATCGCCGGTGTGCTGCCGCATGTGAAGTGATCGATTACCGGATCGGCAAAGACCCGGCGACCCTCGATCTCCTCCGGCACTTCTTCGACGGTATCAACGTTCGCGACGGCACGGACGGCGAATGCCTCCGACGCTTGAGGCGTCATCGGCGCCATGCCGATGTCCTGGAGCCGTCCGGTGCCGAGCGGGACGGCCGGCACCCGGGGATCGATGGTCAACTTGTCCGGCATCGTTGCGGACCGCAGATCCATCGTCGGTGACCTCCCGGCGGCGAACGCTGTCGCTGACTCGCGGATGGGCTCCTGCGCAGGAACGATGACGATGACTGGGACAGGCACAGAGATGCTCCTTGATCGGGGTTAGGCGAGCTGTTCCTGGAACCACGTGTGTCCGAGCTCGTCGATGTATTCCACATCGAGGCGCGCGCCATTGAATCTGAGCAGGGCGAAACCGTGCATGTTGTCGCCATCCGGCCCAGGACGTTCGTCCATCTTCTTGACGGGAACCTCAGGGAACTTCGGCGCACCGTACGGGACGGATTCCGGGATCGCGCCGTGGCCGATGCACCGGGCGTGAATGCCGAGATGCTGCTCATACACGATGGCCCTGTGCTCGTGTCCCCAGAACCACGCGAACACGCCGCCAAGCAGCGGTCCGACCTTCTTGTGCAGTTTCCGATCGAACGCACGCGATTCGAAGGGTGAGAACAGCTGATGATGGGTCAGCAGAATGTTCTTCGTGCCGCCCTCCGCAAGCTGCGCCTGCAGCCAGTCTTTCTGCGGGTCCTTCAGTCCGTGGTCCTCGTAGCCTGAGTCGAGGCCGATGAGTTGCCAGTGGGTGTTGCGCAGGTTGAAGTAGCTCGCCTCCTGTTTGAAGCGATCCTTCAATGTCAGCTCGAAGTAGGCGTGTCCGCCGCTGTACATCTCATGGTTCGAATTGAGGGCCAGGTACCTGCAGGATGCCGGGGACGGCCCTTCGGCGTCGATCACGGCGAGGAAGCGCTTCTCGATCTCGGATTCGGTGCCTGAGTAATAGACGTCGCCGAGGTGAATCGCATGGGTGGGGTTGCGGTTCTTGATCTGCTGCATGATGCGAACCGCGGTGTGCTCGCCGGTACCCCAGTCGGAAAACAGCGCGACCGTCGCCGCGTCGGGGAGCTGAAGCTGAAACGACGTGGATGAGGTGTGTTCGATGAACGTGTGTTTACCGCGGAAGAGTGCCTTGAGCTTCTCCCAGGCGACCGACACCCAGCCGGGATCGGTCGGATCGAAGGGGCCCAGCGTCACCAGCGTCTCTTCAGGCCTGAATTCCTCGATCGCGCTCTGCACGAGCGACAGCGTTTGATCTTCCGGGATGAACGGGGGCTCCGGGGACGTGCCGGCGGTCGGACGGGGGCTCAGGTCCGCCAGATCATTGTGCAGTCGAAGCGTCCGAGCCGAGTTCTCCAGGGCATTGATCACGGCGTCGCGCTGCGACTCGATGTCAGCGAGTGGCGACGCCGTCGTCGACGCAACCACCCCCATCAACTCAGAGGGGTCCTGGACGTGCAGCGCTGAGAGTGTGCCTTCCACGATCCGAAGCAGTTCGCGCCGATTCGTAGCGAGTGGATGCATGACATCTCCCATTCGAAACAGTTGCGATCCCTGGAGCGGCGTTCGCCCTTCGGCCGCCCTGCCATGTCGCGTCTGGCCTGGCTCGCGCGCGAGTGGGCGAGGTCTCACTCCCGCGGTTCTAATGAGACGGACTCGAACGCCGTTTTCCCAGGTCTTGTAAGTGGTGTGCTCTCCACCCGCCTGATCCTGGTGAGCGGGGTTTCTGCCGCCGCTATTTCAGTCCGTCCGCCACGCCGGAGCCGATCCCGGCAGCCATTCCGGCCGATGCCCGCTTGCTCGTGATTCCCGGGATCTTTGGCCAATGTGTGGAGGACTACACGTCCCTGGGAAGATGCGCTCCACCATCTGCGCAAGATCCACGGTCTACCGGTGGAATACGTGTCTGTGTCGGCGATGGGGAGCACCGGGTTCAACGCACGCCAGATCGAGGATTTATCCTCGCGTCGCCCTCTTCGAGGCCGCCATTCGCTACGCCATGCGGAACATCCCTACGAAATCCCGGTAATCGTCGACAGCAGTCGGCTTGTGGTTCAAAGTCCAGCTGATGGCCGACGTCGCTATTTCGAAACGAACGATCGTGAAGCGTGCCGCTCGGTACTGCGGCACGTTTCACGATCCGTGTGACCAGTCAGCCTGAACAGACCACATTCATGATCGTGTTGCCGCAGTCAGCAGCAGCGGGGTAGAGGGGCCGGCGGTCCTCACCATCCTCAGCGTCGCGTAGTGCGTTGTACGAATCCCTTCACGGCTCCCCGATCCCATGTCAACCATCCGCTCCAGGCCGAAGAACCGCACTCCGCCGTACGCGCTGTTGGAAGTATTGGCGGACCCTCCGGTACAAGTGACGCCCGTCACGCGCATATAGGAGTGACGGGGCCTGATCGCCGGCCCCACGATTCGTATTTCGCTTCCCTTCAAGGCTGGAGGTTTCATGCGACGCTTGCTGTGGTCGAGCGTGTTGGTACTGGTGTGCTCCGTCGCGCCGGTGCTGGGTCAGACGACGTCGGGCGGATCAGTGCGCGGCGTCGTGAGGGACGAGCAAGGGGCGGCGGTGCGCGGCGCGGCCATCACGGCGACGAGCGCGACGGCGCCGGAGACGTACACCACGGCGAGCGACGC
>DASWVN010000096.1:0-10939 GCA_036401215.1 Vicinamibacterales bacterium
CTCCGGCGTGGCCTCCTGTGTGAGCCGGTCCAGCAGGTCATAGGTCCGCGAAATCGTTCCAGCACCCGAGTCGACGATCTGCGTGGCTCGGTCCCCAGCATCGTACGTGGTCGTGACGCTGCTTTGGTAGGTGGGCGGGGCACCCGTCGTGTCGAACCCCACGAACGTCTGGCGATTCAGCGCGTCGTGCGCGTAGGTGGTGATCTGCCCCTTTCGGTCGGTCCACGTGAGTGGGTTCCCGTTCAGGTCGTAGGTGAAGCTCTCCTGCCGGGTGAGCGGATCGGTCCGCGTGGCCACGCGGTCCATGTTGTTGTACGTCCACGTGGTCGTCTTGCTCCTCGCATCCGTGAGCGTCAGCAGGTTGCCGTTCGCGTCGTACGTGAACGAGGTGGTACCGCCGATCGCGTCGACGATCGCCGTCGCGAGGTCGAGCGGGTCATACGTCACCTGGCTCGATCGTCCGAGCGGATCGGTCGTGCGGACGACGCGTCCCGCACTGTCGGTGAACATCGTCGTCACGTGACCCAGTGGGCTGGTCACCGAGACCAGGTCGCCGCCGAAGTATCCGAAGCTGACGGTTTCGTTGACCGCGTTCGTCACGCTCAGCGGCTGACCGGCGCCGTTGTAGGTGAACGTCGTTTGATGATTCAGGGGGTCGGTGATCGAGGTGAGCCGCCCCTCGTAGTCATAGCCGAACGTCGTCGTATGATTCAGCGGATCAGTCGCCGATGCGATTTGCTGGTATGCCGGTTCGTAGGTGAAGGTCGTGGTCACCGCGTCGGTGGTGCCAGCCAGCCGCACGATGGATGTCACGTTCCCGTGCGTGTCGTAAGAATACGTCGTTTCGCGGCCCAACGAGTCCATGACGCTCGTCACGCGTTGGCTCGTAGCGTCACGCACCAACGTCGTCGTACGCTCCAGACTCGTCCCAAACGCCTCCGTGCGGCTCGTATGCCGCCCCGCGCTGTTGAAGGTGAAGCGCTCGACGAATCCTCGTGGATCCGTCACGTCGGTCTGCGTGACGCGTCCCGACCCGTCGAGCGTGTAATCGAACTCGAATACGCCTCCGTCCGCCAGCGTTTGGGTGGCGACGCGGCCGTTGCTGTCGTAGGTATTCGTCAGGTACGTGATGCCGCGGGCGTCCTTGATCGTGAGCATCCGGTCTGAGGTGTCGTATGTGTACTCAGTCACGCCGCCTGCCGCGTCTGTCACTTTCCACAGGCGACCGGCATCATAGGTATATGTCACCGACCGTCCGATGTTGTCCGTAGCTTGAGTGATGCGTTGCGCTGCGTCGTAGGTGAGCGAAATCCACCGGCCGTGCGGCGAGAGAATCCGGTCGATCTTCCCTGTTTGTCCACTCGTCCGAACCAGCGTGATCGTATTGCCGAACCGATCACGAATCGCCTGAAGCGGCGCGCTGTCGCCGAATACCAGGACCGTGCCGTCCTTCATCGCCAGATCGAAGCCGTTGCCGTTCCAGGTGATCACCGATCCGTAAAAGGCCGTCGGGCTGGTGGTATGCGTCAGTATCATGTCGACGAAACCAGTTCCGCCGTCGATCCGTTCGTATTCGATTCGCGCGCCATCCGGCAGAATCAGGGCGACATCATCATAGTTCGCTAGCGACGGGCGCCACAGCCGCAAGTCATAGCCATGGGTGGAACCAATACCAAACGCCCGAGAGGCAGTATCGCCTGGTCGATACGATCGGGTGACCGAAATTGGCATTACGTCTCGAAGCAGCAGATCGGTCTTGTGCAGCAGAAAGAGACCGGAACTGACACCGACCGGATCACCGCGCTGGGGTTCGCCCGGTGGGGCCGAAGTCGGCGGCGGCGTGCCCCCCGTGCTGATCATCGCCCCGGTGAACTCGTAGATGCCCACCCCGGGGTCGGGGACAACCTGTCGGCCTGGAGGCACGACCTCGCCTTCGCCATAGATGTACCAGCCGCGTCCCTCCGGTTCGTAGTGCCAGAAATCCATCCGCGTTCCGACCGCTTGCGCGGTGTAGTTGGGATAATGGAGACGCGCCTTCTTGGAGCTGTCGCCATACGTGGCGACATAGGCGCCGCCCGGCTGGATCGTGAAGTAGATCGGTACCTCGACACCGGCTGGCAACGGAAACGGCGGCCGGTCAACCGGAATCGGTGTGATGCTGACTTGCGTGACGGGGTTGCCGTCTTCATCCCGGATCGACGTCCCGGCGGGCAGGTGCAGTTCGAGCCCCGGAATGTGGGGCGTCGTGATGATCGTCTCCTGCGTCGTCGGCGACGCGATCGTGACCGCGTGAGCCAGGTCAAGGACCGGCATCCAGATCGTGAACGGCAATGCCGTCGTTTCGCCTGCCACGATCTGGACACCAGCTTCGAAGAACCCGTACCGCCGGCCAGGATTACTGGCCGACCCGCCATCGATCTCCAGCACGTGCCGGCCCGTCTGTAGATCCTCGAGGCGGAGCAGGAAACGGCCGGTCCGATCGCTCCGAGCGATGTGACCATCGATCTCGAGCTCGACGTCGGCGATCGGTCTGCCGTTCAGGCCGAGGACCTGACCGGCCAGGGCGGTGACCCCTTCGGCCGCGGACAGCGGTGGCAAGTCCTGCCAGGGTGATCGTCCTGTGCCCGAGCGCCAGCGATCAGGTCCTCCCGGCGTCCACACGTCACCCGGCACTGGAGCTTCACCGCGATCTCGCGCTGATGGGCCCTTGGTGGTGAACGACAGTGATACCGTCGACAGTGGGGTCCCATCCGCCGCGCGGAGGCCGTGGGCGACGAGGACGTAGGTTTCGCCCGCCACTAATCCACCGATTGGCGTAAGGAACAACAGGCGTCCGTTCTCAGCGAACGACAGCGATGCTGGGACTGTTATACCGCGGCCCGAGAGCTGCAGTGACTGGCTGTTGACCGATCCTGGTGACAAGGCGCCAGAGAACCGGAGTGCGATACGGGTATCGGCCGGAACGTCTCTCGTGCCATCGCCCGGGACTGAGCCGGCCAGGACCACTGGCGTCGATGGCATCTCTCCACCCGCCGGCACGATCACGTCCGCGCCGGGCACGTATAGCTCAGGGGCTGAACTACCTCCAGTCAGCAACACCGTCCCGTCGGCTTGGAGCACGGCCCGATGCCCAGCGCGCGGGCTGATGAGGGAGAGATCGACGACGTCTCTGCTGTCGGGGTTCACGATCTGCGCCGTGTCGAGCGCCGCAGCTGTGTCGTCGCGCCCACCCGCAATGAAGACGCGGCCGTCGGTCAGGAGCGTCGCGGTATGCCCGGTCCGCGGCGACAGCGAGAGCTCTGACCGGCTGATGACGCCCTGCGCCACGTCGATGATCTCGGCGCGTCTCTCAACACGGCCTCGCCCTCCAACACCGCCGAGAATCAGCACACGGCCGTCAGGCAGGACGGTGGCCGTATGCTCGGCTCGCGGCCACTGCAGCGGCCGAGCGAAGCGGGTCGCCTTGCCCGCCGCGTCGACGATGAACACGTCGGCCGTCGGTTGGCCGGCGACGAAGCCGCCGACGACCAGCCGTGTTCCATCTTGCAGGGTCGTGGTCGAGTGACCAACGGTCCGATCGGACGTGATCGATTGCTGGACGGCTGTTACGGTTGATGGCGTGTTCGACACCAACAGGCCCAGCAGCGCGACGCTGAATGCGAACGAGGCGAATCGAGTCATGGGCGTTCCAGTCACGAGCCGTGTCTCGGTTAGGGATTGGTGAGGTTGATGCTCAATGACCCGGTGTTCGCCTGGCTCGGGTCAACGATGACGGTGTACGTTCCGGTGACTGGTAGCGTCTGCGTGGTCAGACTGAACGTCGATCCCGACGATGTCTGGCTGGTCAGAACCGTGCCGTCTGGCTTGAGTAGTCTGACCACGACCGTGCTGACGGTATTGACCGGCGTCCGGAAGTCGGAGTTCGTGACGTTCACCGTGATCTGCTGGCCGCTGGTACCGGAGAATGTCAGGCTGCCAATCTGACCGGGCGACCCCAGGCTGACGTTGACGGCGGCGCCACCGACCGTGAGCGCTCCGGACGTATCGGCCGCCACGTCGTACAGGTTGAGCGTGACGCTGCCCGTCGCGGCGTTGGTCGGATCGACAAACACCGTGTAGGTGCCCGTCGACGGCAGCGTGACGGGTTCGATGAACCCGGGGAGGGCCGTAACGGTCGCGGAACCCAAGGCGGTACCGCCACTGTTGCGTACCGACACGGACGCGACCATCGAAACACCCGAGATGTACACGCTGACCCGCTGCCCGCCCGTCCCGCTGAACGTCAGCGCGGCATTCTGACCCGGGATTCCCGGTGAGACCGCAACTGAGCTGCCGCCGGCCGTAATCGTGTCTGAAATGTCCGCGGGGACGGTGTACACGGTCACGGGCACACTGCCGACGTTCTTCGTCGAGTAGTCGACGATGACGGAATACGTCCCCGCGAGCGCCAACGTCTGAGTATCGATCAGGGCGACACCGAAGATGGGAATGGACACCGACGCGATCACCGCGCGATCGGGTCCGACGAGCGACACGGTTCCAACCGGCCCGGCGCCGACCTTCACGCTGACTCGTTGACCAACGGTTCCGCTGAAGGTCAACCGTCCGTTCTGTCCGGGCGTGGTGTTGGTGACCGTCTCGGGTGTGCCGTCCGCAGTCACGGCGTCCGTGACATCTGCCGGCACGTCGTAGAGCGTGAGCGTGATTGACCCGGTCGCTGAGCCGACGGGGTCCACGACGATGGTGTAGGTGGCGGTCGCGGTCAGCGTGACGGTATCGATGAACGCTTCCACTGCCCCAACGGTGACGCCTCCCAGCGCGGTGTGGTTGTAGTTGAGCAGCGTCACGCCGCTCGTCATGCCGGTGCCGACTTTCAAGCTGACACGCTGGCCGGCGACGCCGTCGAACATGATCAGCGCGATCTTGTTGGCCGAACCGATGGTGACGACTTTGCTCGTTCCTGGTGTCATGCGATCGGTCAGCAGGACGTCGCTCACACCGTAGGGCGGCGGAACGACGATGAAATCGCTGGTGCTGACGGCGGAGCCACCCAGGGTCGCCACACTGACTTTGCCGGATGTCGCCGATGGGGGCACCGTGGCAGTCAACGATGTGCCCGTCGCGGACGAGATCACCGCGGGCGACGCGTTGAACAGCAGGCGATTTCGATTCGCCACCGTGTCGAAGTTCGTCCCGCTGACCGTCACGCTGGTTCCCGCCACGCCGGAGGCTGGAGAGACGCCGGAGATCGTTGGAGCGCTGGATGCCGTCACCGTGAACGGTGCGGGGCTGATCGCGTTGCCACCCGGCGTCGTCACGGCGATGTACCCAGTCGATGCTCCCGCCGGCACACTGGTCACGATATGCGTAGTCGTGGAACTGGTCACGGTCGCGGTGACGCCATTGAACGTGACAGTGTTCTGGGAGGACGTCGCGCTGAATCCCGTGCCGTATAGCGTGACAGTTCCGCCGACGGAACTCGAATCCGGACTGAACCCGAAGATGGAAACGACGCCGGCATTCTGTCGGGTGATCGACAGCAGATTACCGACCGCATCGTAGTGGTAGATCGCCGCGGCGCCCGACTGATCGATCACCGCGACCAGCCGCCCCAGCTCGTCATAGACGTATCGGACGGGCTGAGTCTGTGCCGACGTCACCGCCAGCGCACCGGCAAGCAACAGTGCGAGGAAGGACGCTCGCGTCAGGAGGGTACGGATCCAGAATGCCCCGGACGTGCCGCGCAGTGGAGCGCCCATATCGCGTTCTCCTCGACTCACGAGGGAGACCGCGACTTCAGAGGTTTCCCTGCGTTCTCGAATGGATGAGATGTCGAATCCTGGAGTGACTGTGCACGCGCGTCAAGAAGAATCGACGGGCCCGGAAGGCTGGATCCGCCGCCTGGACGCAACTGGCAGCTGCTGTACCGGCTGGTCTGTCAGCGCCTTCGGTCCATCAGGATGTCGCCGACGGTGACTTTTCCGGCGGCGTTCACGGTGTGGTAGCCCGCGACGCGGCGGTCCCAGCGGGGGACGATGTCGCCGATCGGACGCTCGGAGAACGCGCTGGTCGTCAGCGTCTCGACCTCGAAGAACACGATCCCCGCCCCATAGTGCGGCGCGCCCAGTTGGCCCGGGCGCACGAGCCGCCCGCGTGACAGGAACGGCAGGCCGGCCGGACGGCTGCCGTCCACCCCCGCGCGCAGCGGATTCATCGGATGAGGGATCCACTCCTCGAGCGGATTGTCGGCGTACCACGCGTGCAGTTCTCCTCCGATCATCGTCCTGGGAGTGGGGCGGAGCGCGAACAGCCACCACTTCGAGTCGTGCTCGAAGATCGTCGCATCGACGACGGGAGCGTCGGTGAAGAGGGTGCGGACGACTTCCCAGTCGAACGGGAATCTCTTCGCGCGATAGATGTCCAGCCGGCCGGCATCGTACGACTCCGGGGCCATGTACCAATCTCCCTGCCAGCGAAAGACGCACGGATAGGAGAGATGGTGTGGCGGTTCGAGAATCGGTATCGCCTCACCAGCCTTACCCTTCTCGTCGATCTCGACCGCGGAGATGCGTCCCATCGCGGCGCCGGGCGGGACCTCCTCGAAGATGATCCAGTGACGATCGCCCTCGCTCACGACGAATGGATCCGCCCAGAGCGATCCAAACGGAGAGGGAAGGATCGTCAGCCTGTGCGGCGAGAGTTCGGGACTGTCGCCATCCGTCCGCAGGCGATTGAACCGGTAACCCACATGCCATTGGAGCTTTCGTCTCCTGGCGGCGATCCCCCGCGCGACTCGCCGCAGCTGGAGTGACGCGATCGCCGACACCGCTTCGCGCGGACCCGGAGCTACGTACATCCGCGCACCGTAGGGGACGATGTCTGCCGAAGGGGAAGACGGCGGGGCTCCCCGGCGTGCGCGATGCAATGCCGCCTTGAAGCCTTGAGCCGCCTCCCAATAGAGAACGGCCCGGTTGAGGGACACCGATGTCGGGTGCGTGGGGACCGTCGTCCGATAGAGGATCTCGCCGGCGTCCAGGTCCTCCGAGAGCCGCTGCAGGATCGCGCCGGTCAGCGGCGCGTTCTCGTACACCTCCCAGAAACCAGCCGGACCCCCGCGGTAGTGACGGTTGTCACCGTGATGAAACGACCAGACGCCGTGGCGCGGGACCTGGAGCACTTCGCCCCGGAGGATCCGGAAGCCAAGCCGCAAGCCGACGTCGGCATCGAGCGAGCGCATCCACGCGAGATCGGCGTCAGGGAAGTAGTCGCTGAACGCGGTGCGGCGCGGTGTGATCGGCCTGACGGGGACACCCTCGCAAAGACGCCGGATATCGGCGGGCTTGAACGGATCGTCAGCCGTCGAACGGCGATCGAGGCGCTGGAAGACGCCGTACGGAATCGCGCGCCAGTTCTTCATCAGGCGGACGAATCGACTGCCACCCGCCGCGGGGGTGTCGGACGACTCGTTGAGCGCCACGCCGCAGATGATGGCGGACCCGTCGGCGACGACGTCTTCGAGCATCGACGAGGCCCAGAGCGGTTGAACCCAGTCGTCGACGAGGAGCAGAAGTCTGATCGGGCGGGATTGCGCTGTCACCAGGACCTGTCCGGAGCGAGCATATCGTTGGCTGAGGTGCCAGCAAATTACGGGCCTTCTTCATGGCAGATTCCTTCAATTTGGCCGTTTCGTGCAGCTGAGATTGGGTCCGTTTAGGGCCCGGATACGCCCGCTCACCCCGGTTTCCGCCCATTGCCTGAAAATCGGCACCCCATCCATTCGGATCTGAATAGGCTAGGAGCATGCACAAGCCGATCAAATATCTAGAGAAGGGCCTCACATTGGCGGCGCACGGCGCCTGGGGCGTCTTCAACGCGCTGAACCGCATCAATCCCGGTAAGCCGTTCACTCCAGCCTGGTCCGACCTGCCGCTGCAGAAATCGAAGGACAAGGTGAAGCCGCCGCTCGGCTGGCCGCGCGAGACCGACTCGCTCTGCCCGGTGTGCGTCCGGGAGGCGCGTCAGGAGATTCTCGACGGCAAGCGTGACTACAAGATCCTCCTGAACGAGAAGGTCGGGGAGATCAAGGCGACCATTCTCGAACGCGACGGCAAGATCATGATGGTCAAGGACTGCCCGCTGCACGGGCACTTCGAAGACGTCATGGCGATCGATCCGGCGTTCTTCAAGCACCTGGAGGAGTCGTTCCCGGGCAGCGACATCCGCGCCCACAACGACGAGAAGCTCCACAACCACGGCAGCAGCACCATCAAGTACGGCCGCGGCGCGGTCCTCACGATCGACCTGACCAACCGCTGCAACATGATGTGCGACCCGTGCTTCATGGACGCGAACCAGGTTGGTTTCGTGCACGAGCTGTCGTGGGACGACATCAAGACGCTGCTCGACAACGCGATCTCGATCAAGCCGCGCCGGCAGATGTCCGTCCAGTTCTCGGGCGGCGAGCCGACGATGTCGCCTTACTTCCTCGATGCCGTCCGCTACGCGCGGAAGGTCGGCTACAACTCGGTGCAGGCGGCGACCAACGGCATCGAGTTCGCCAAGAGCCCCGACTTCGCCCGGGCCGCGGCGGAAGCGGGTCTGCGCTACGCGTACCTGCAGTTCGACGGCATCGGCAACGCGGCGAACTCGCACCGCCTGGTGGGGAACCTGTTCGACGTCAAGCTCCGCGCGATCGAGAACCTGTACAACGCGGGCGTCGACATCGTGCCGGTCGTGACGATCGTCAACGGGGTCAACAACGAGCAGGTCGGCCGGATCATCCAGTTCGCGCTCGACAACCCGAAGAAGATCAACTTCCTCTCGTTCCAGCCGGTGTCGTTCACGGGACGTGACGAAGAGATCACCCCCGAGCGCCGCGCCGCACAGCGCTACACGCTGTCGCACCTCGCGCACGACGTGAAGAAGCAGATGGGGCTCGGCGAGTCGGTGCGCGACTGGTTCCCGATCTCGTTCGTCGGCACGTTCTCCGACTGGGCCGATCGTGTCCACGGGCCGGCCGCGGCATGGGGGAGCCTCACCTGCGGCTGCCACCCGAACTGCGGCGTCGGCATGGCGGTCATGATCGACAAGGAGACGAAGGAAGCCGTCCCGGTCACCGCGTTCATCAAGGCCGAGCAGCTCGCCAACGACATCAAGGCGGTCAACGACGCCAATCGCGGCAAGTTCCTGACCGGGCTCGGGATGGCGCTGTCGCTGGCGCGCAACTACGATCCGTTCCAGGCGCCGACGCACTTCAAGCTGACCGACCTGCTGCAGAAGTTCGACAAGACCTACGGCGTCACCGGGCGGGACTACGGCAAGTCGACGCCGGACCGGACGATCGAGGACGTCCACAAGCGCCGGCAGGACCGCTGGAACTTCCTGTTCATCGCGGGGATGTGGTTCCAGGACCTGTTCAACTACGACTTCCGCCGCACGGAGCGCTGCATCATCCCCTACGCCACGCAGGAAGGGGAGATCTCGTTCTGCGCCTACAACACGGGCATCGGCTGGCGGAACATCATCGAGAAGATGCACATGACGGCCACGCTCACGAAGTGGTACGAGGAGCACGGCCGCCACGAGATCTTCGCCGGTGGCAAGAAGGTCGCGCTGGCGACGACCGAGCACAACCTGGTGCTCGATCCGGAAGCGGTCGCGGCCGGCAAGCAGACCGACCTCGACGATGCGGGCATCGCCAAGAACGCGCGTGAGGAAAAGCTGCGCGCGCGCGCCGCGGCGAAGCAGCTGGATCCGGAACAGAAGCGGATGGCCGAGCTGTACCGGCAGCACGTGCTGAAGGAGCAGCCGACGATCCAGATCCAGGGGCTCGGCGGCAAGAAGAAGACCGACGTCCAGGAAGTGCTGCAGGACAAGGCCAAAATCTAGCGCGCTTCGCGCGCCGTGCTGGGTGCTGAGTGCTGGTGCTCGTGCTCGGGGTGCTGGTGCTGGGTGCTCGTGCTGAGTGCTGGCCGCGCAGGGTGACTGCGCGGCCTTTTTTGCATCAATAAACGGCCCGTTGGCGAGGCGGACGGCCTCCGAGGACGAACGCGGGTTCGGGATCGATCCTCCACTCGATGAGGTCGGCGACGTAGCGTCCGACAGTAGGACCGTGCTTGAAGCCGTGGCCGGATCCGCCGCCCGCGATCCAGACACGGTCGTGATCGGGCAGCCTGTCGATCAGAAAGTGGCCGTTGGTCGTGTTCTCGTACTGACAGACGCGGGACTCGAGCAGCGGCGCGTCGGCAAGGGCGGGCAGGTGTCGCCGCAGCACCTCTCGCATCCGCCGGACGGCGTCATCGTCGACCGCACGCATCATCCTCTCTGGATCTGCCTCGGGTCCGTGTGCATCGAACGCCACCTTCACGCCGCGGTTCTCGAGATCCGGTACCCCATAAACACCCTCGTCGAACGCCACCCACGCGGGGAAGCGTTCAGGTGAGAAGCGGTCATCGCCGGGCGGAGGGCCGAAGAAGAAGACGTCCTGTCGAGTGGGAAGAATCGCGTCCCGCAGAACATCCGGGAAGAGGCTGGGGAGCCACGGGCCCGCGGCGAACACGATCGCGTCCGCTCGACTCGAGGCGATCAACGACGAGGCGTCGACGCGCTCCCGGATCAGCGTGACGCCGTCGGCGACGAGGGTCCGAACGAGCGACTGGACGGCTCGCCGCGCGTAGATCACACCGGCTTCCGGTTCGTAGATCGCTTCACCTTCGCCGAAGGCGAGCTGGGGAAAGCGGGTCCTCATGCGGGCACCGTCGATTCGCTCGGTTGGTATGCCGAGCGTGCGCAGGGTGGCCTCGGTTTCCGTGAGCCACGCGCGATTACTGCCGACGAACAGCGCGCCGGTGCGGACGAACAACCGTTCACCCGTGCGGCGCTCGAGCGCCAGCCATTCGGGCAAGGCCTCGTGAGCCCATCTGGCGTAAAGGTCCAGGTT
>DASWVN010000097.1:0-28659 GCA_036401215.1 Vicinamibacterales bacterium
ACGCCGAGGAGCGGGGTGACAAGCGGCTTCAGCAGTCGGACATAGGGAGCGAGGATCAGCGGAAGACCCACGTCGTGCACCGGCCGCAACGTGCCGTCTACACCCGGACGAGCGTGTAGCTCAGGTTCAAGAGCGCCCCCCCCCCCGATCAGCGGTTCGTTCCCGCCATAGTTGTTGGCCAGGTCGAAGTCGAAATCGAACGCGACGGAGTGCGCAATCACAACGTAGTGCGGCTCGTCTCCAGTTCCCGCATGGGTCCCGTGTGTGGCGAGACCCCAGCATGTGAGGATCACGGCAGCCGTAAGAATCCGAACGCGCGTCGCCCGTCCGTCAGTCCTCGACACGCCGGAAGTGTACTCTCCGCCGATCGGTCGCTTGCCAGTGACCATATTCGGTAACGCGAGTCGAGCGTGAGGGGGGATCTCGCTCCAGCGCTGAGCGAAGGCGTGGGATGCGTCCGGCCTGGCGCGGCATAAGGCCGCGCCCTACGGATTGAAGCCGCGCCTTACGCACTGAAGCCGCGCCCTACGGGTTTTACGCGAGTTTTCTGAGAATGAAGCACTTCACATAGTAGGTCTCGGGCACGGTCATGAGGACCGGGTGGTCCCTCCCCTGCATCCGCTTCTCGACGACCGCCACGTCCGCGTGCGCGTCGGCGGCGGCGGAGGGGATCACGTCGGCGAAGGCGGATTCGCTCACGTTGTACGAGCAGCTGCAGGTCACGACATACTCGCCCGGTTTGACCTTCGCTCTGTCCCGAAAGCAGATCCCGTGTTCAAGGATCGTCTACACAAGTCCTCACCTACACGGACATCGGCGCGCAGTCGCCGCGTCAGACCTTCGTCTCTGAGCTTCTTTCTGACCGGTTTGCTTCTCGAGCTGTGTCAGTCGTGTGCGATACCCGCGGCGTGCCGTGTAGCGAGAATCGTCGCGCGCCAGACCGCCCGGCACTTGGCTCTCACCAGGTGATCATCGGACTGGAAAAAGAGGTACCAGCTGGTACCGCCTCACTTGCTCTTTCGAAGAACGCCGACTTACGCTCCGACCTGTGAGACGAGTGCCAGCCCCAGTCTCGGAAGTCAGTCTCATTTGATACCTCTCTAAAGTTGAGAAATGAACCTATGATCTTGCCACCCTGGCGTTCGACCGTGGACGTAGTCACCACATGCGCAATCCTTCTGACGTGCGGGGTCCTGGTATGGGCCAATCGAGACAAACTCTGGACCGAGCCAGTCACGGTCCACATGCCGAGCGAACCGGTCTCCCTGGATGGTAGCCCCATAAGAGGAGATCACAGCGCCGAGCTCGTGATGATCATCTATACCGATTACCAGTGCCCGTTCTGCCGGCGATTCGAGCGCGAGACTCTCCCAGTACTCGAAGAACGTTACGTACAGACTCGCAGACTGCGCCTGGCTGTTCGCCATAACCCTTTGGAGTCCATTCATCCGTTTGCGGCTGATGCCGCGGTAGCCGCGACCTGTGCGGGCCGCCAGAACTCGTTCTGGCGATTCCATGATCGATTGTTCGACAGCTCACCCCGGCTCGACGAAACACTCATCCGAGCCATTGCAGATGAGATCGGGCTCAACCTAGAAGATTTTGCGGCCTGCAGGGTGGGCGACGCGGTTGATGCGGTGCGAGCAGACGCGGCGGGTGCCGCAGCCCTTGGCTTGCGGAGTACTCCTGCTTTTCTGATTGGGCGGGTCCAAGCCGACGGACGCGTCGACGTCGCCGCCATCATCAAGGGCGCCCAGCCACTCGATGAGTTTCAACGCGTTATCGACGGACTCCTGCCCGATTCAACTGTGTCGCGCCAGGGCCTCACTGGCGCCGTCGGAGCGACGGCTACTGTGCTGTTCGCATTGCTAGGAATGCGGCGAGCCCGCGGCGCGCGCTCCTATCAGCGAGCAGCGACGGGTGGATTGCACTACATCAACGAATAGGCGCTACGTTCAACGAGTATGGAGGAAGAACAAATGAGAACAATTCGAAACACCGCGCTCGTCATGATGATTGCCCTCGGCTTAGCCCTACACTTGGAGGTTGTACAAGCTGATCCAGAATGCGCCTCCTCGACGTGCGAGTGCACGGATACTGGAGCAAACTGGGAATGGGCCTCCGGGACGCTGGACTGTGGGGCTGCAACCGCGTACTGCGAAGTCGCCTGCGAGAGCTGCCACGGCGGCGGAGTAGAAGGTCCTCCCGATTGCGACGACCAGAACCTCACGATTGGCTGCGAGTGCGAGCCAATCGAGGGCGAAGGCTAAGCTAACCTCGCACGCTCAGGGTAGGCGGGGTCGCACTCTTGGATGGGCGCGGTAGAGCACGGTCAGCCGCGGGATGCGGCACTCTACCGAAGTCACGATGACATGGGTTTCAACCTACGCGTCAGCTTCAGGAGGCTGCTCCGGCAGCCCATGCTCACGACCGCAGTCGTGATCACGGTCGGGCTCGCCATTGCGGCAAATACTGCGCTCTTCTCGATCTTCGACGGCCTGCTGTTTCGGCCGCTGCCGTTCCCGAATGCAGATCGTATCGTTCATGTCGAGTTTCCGCTCTCGGTGCGGCGCAGTCTGCCACGAGTTGAAAGTCGTCGCTTGAGCGAACTCCTGGCAGAGACGCCTCTGATCGACGCCCGGGCGCTCGCTGCGCGGGCTGTCATTCTTGACGAAGGCTCGCACGCCGCGAGCGAGTGGAAACTCAGAGCGGCGCGCGTTTCGCCAGCCCTTCTGCGCCTGTTAGGGGTACAGCCGATCGCGGGTCGTCTCCTTGAGGATGCAGATGCGCGTGCGGAACGGCCGTTCTCAGCTCTCCGCGAGCCGGGAGGCGGATGGACGCTATCGCACATGGAGCAGGACGGTCGCGTCGGACCTCGCACCGTTATGCTCAGTTACGACCTGTTTCATGGACGGTATGGTGGCGACGCCTCCTTGATAGGAAAGCCGATCGCCTTGGGGGGAGCGTTCTTCAGTGGCCGCCCGGTGCTCGTCGGCGTGATGCCACCTGACTTCCATTTCCCGGACGGCGCCAATGTCTGGGTTCCGACGACGGCCGAACGTCAAGACTTCAACTTCGCACGTCTCGCGCCCGGCGCGACAGCGGCGCAGCTCGAAGCTGTGGTGCCGGGAGTGCGGGTCACCCCGCTGCGGGAATACCTGCGACCGGACGGCGCCCTCGCGGTCGGCGTTCTTCTATCCGCAACCGGCCTTCTGCTCTTGATCACCTGGGTCCAGGCAGGCGCGCTGATGTTTTCTACTGCTGCGGGGCGAGTCCATGAAATCGGTGTCCATCTGGCGCTCGGCGCCGGACGCGTGCGGTTGATGCTTCGCTTCCTGCTCGAGGGAGCACTGCTGGCGATTGGAGCGCTCGGCCTCGCGGCGAGCATGGTGTGGCCACTGACGGCAGCGGTCGTGCGGATGATGCCCGAGGAAATGACTCGTGGCCAGTTTCTCTCGCCTGACACACGCACGATGACCTTCGCGGTCACTCTCTCGGTGTGCGGGTTGCTCCTCCTTGTTGCCGCGCCTTTTGAAATCCTTCGCAGGACCTCCGTCCACGATCTGCTGACTGGGCGGCTGTTCGAGAACCAGCGTGTACGCCCAAGCAGCGTCCGCGGTGGCATCGTGGTCGTGCAACTCACCATCACCGCCGCGCTGTTATACCTCTGTGCTCTGACGGCGCAGAGCTTCGCAGCGGTGTCACGGGTCGACATGGGATTCGAAGCTGCGCGGGTCTGGGGTCTTCAGATGCCGCCGCATATCTGGAATCTCGCGCAGGAGGCGAACGAGCGGCGTGTCGACATCGAGCGACACGCCCAGCGATCGCGCGACACTCTCGATATGATCCGAAAGTTGCGAGGTGTCGAAGGTGCTGCGTACGGCCTGATCCCCTTTGCTGTGGACGCCATCCAGTTCAGCGATGCCGTGCAAGTGACACTGGCGGGGCGTGAGGACGTGCTGTTCACGGTCCGTTTGAACCGTGTGACCACCGAGTATCCCGCAGTGCTGGGTCTTCGGCCGGTCGCCGGCCGTTTGCCGACCGCAGCCCAGGTCGTTGCGGGAGAACCGCTCGCGCTGATCAACGCCACTTTCGCGCGCGCGCTCGCACCGCACGGCGACGCTGTCGGCCAGCGATTGGCTGTCGGCAAACGGATATGGCGGATATCGGGTGTGGTCGAAGACTTTTTCATGGACGATCCGGATCGGGCAATTCCGCCACAACTCCTGACACTGACCGCCGAACCCGGTGCACACATCGTCGTGAAACTGGCGGATGGACCGGAGGGCCAGCAGGCTCTACAGGCGATACGAACGGGATTCGAGCGCATCTGGCCGGACAAGGGGTCGCGGGACATCCTCAGGGTCAGCGGACTAGCGGACTCATCCGTCGCCGATGAGCGAGCACGTGTGTCCCTGCTCTTCCTAATAGCCGCACTGTCCCTGCCGCTGGCCGGCGCCGGTGTGACAGGTGCGCTCGGTGATGTCGTTCGAGAGCGAATGCGCGAGATAGGGCTGCGCGTAGCGCTCGGGGCGGCCCCCCGAGACATTGCCCTGTTTCTGTTGCGAACGGCCTTGCGCAGCGTGACGGTGGGCGTGTTTCTCGGTCTTACCTTAGGCGCAGTTATCGCACACGCGCTGCGAGCTCATATGTTCGGGGTCGGAACGCTCGAACCCCTCAGCGTTGTGGCCGCAGCCCTCGTCCTGATCGGCGCCGGTTTAACGGGGACACTTGTGCCGGTCCGTCGCGCAATGCGCATTCGACCAGCAGCCGTCTTGAAGAACCTTTGAGGCGAGAGCACACCACTGTACTGAAGATGGCGAATATCCGGAACGATTCGGAACGATGGCAAGCGTAGATAAAAGCGTCTCGAGCATACGCAACCATTGATCCCTCTGACAGGTTTTGGCCGGACTCTAGTCTTCGACCCGGTCGGCACGCTGTTTTCGTCCCGATTGAAATTCTCTGCGGAGGAGGTAGCGGATCGCTCCTGATAGCGTTTGCCCACGATCGCCGGCCAATCGCCGAAGGAGTAGTGCATCCGTCGGCAGTAGCCGGAGATGTACTTGCACCGTAGCGGAAGTTGCGGTGTCGCTATGATCCGCGGTATCGATGGTCTGCTCGGTCGCCGTGGCAACGTAGTCTTGGCGCGCCTTGCGTATGGACACCGGCGATGCTCGTGTCGCTGGCGCGCTGGCGGCTCCGAAGGAACTTCGCGGACGTGCGGCCATGGTCACCACCTCCTTCATCTTGCACCAAGCAATCCGCGTGTGCATGTTAGGGTCAGGATTGGAACCAGTGCTATCCCCTGAACACCCTAGTCCAACTAACCCAATCGTTAACCTCCGACTCCGCCTCGAATAGCGGATGACTGCCCGTTTGACCTGTTGCAGCTGCAGCAACCGTCGCAGCCGTACCGACGTCCAAAAGCCGTTGTGCTGATCGGATTCCGAATTGAGCGAGGCCTGAAATCGCGCGCCCGATTGGCGGCGTAAACCCCGGCGTAGAGCCGCGCCCTACGGGGTCCTACGCGAGTTTTCTGAGGATGAAGCACTTCAAATAGTAGGTCTCGGGCACCGTCATGAGAACCGGGTGGTCCCTCCCCTGCATCCGCTTCTCGACGACCGCCACGTCCGCGTGCGCGTCGGCGGCGGCGGAGGCGATCACGTCGGCGAAGGCGGCTTCGCTCACGTTGTACGAGCAGCTGCAGGTCACGAGATACCCACCCGGTTCGAGCAGCTTCAGCGCGCGGAGATTGATCTCCTTGTAGCCCGCAAGCGCCTTCGGGATCGAGGCCTTGTTCTTCGCGAAGGCGGGAGGATCGAGCACGATGGTGTCGAACCGCTCTCCTCGTCTCTCGAGTTCGCGCAGTTCGTCGAACACGTTCATCGCCCGGGCCTGCACGTTGGCGAGCCCGTTGCGCCCGGCATTCATCCGGATGCGCCCGACGGCGTCCTCCGAAATGTCGACGGCGAGGGCCTCGCTACACTGCGGCGCGAGCGCCAGCGCAAACCCGCCGTTGTAGCTGAACGTGTCGAGCAGCCGCCCGGTCGCGTAGCGCGCCGCCGCGACGCGGTTCTCGCGCTGATCGAGGAACAGGCCGGTCTTCTGCCCGTGGAACGGATCGACGACGTAGGTGACGTGCCCTTCGCGAACGTCGATGGTGGGCGGCACGTGGCCATGGACGATTTCCACGCGCTGCTCCAGTCCTTCGAGCAGCCGCACCCGAGGATCGTTGCGCGCGAGGATGCCCGCCGGCGACAGCAGGTCGGCGAGCAGCCGCGTGAGGGTCGGGAGCAGACGGTCCATCCCCTGCGACAGCGTCTGCAGGACGAGGTAGTCGCCGTAGCGGTCCACCACGAGGGATGGCAGAAGGTCGGCTTCGCCGTGGACGACGCGCCAGGCGGTCGCGTCGATCTTCAGCGACTCACGGAAGCGGATCGCCTGTTCGAGCCGCCTCCGGAACAGATCGTCATCGGCGCGAACATCGCCGCGCGTCAGCATGCGGATCGTGATCTCGGAGCGATCGCTGAACAGCGCGTCACCCAGTATCCGTCCCCGCGGCCCCGAGACCGTCACGATGTCGCCAGCTGCCGCATCGGCCTGCGCGATGTCGGAGCGGTACACCCACGGATGCCCCGAGAAGATCCGGTCCTCACCACGGCGGTTCACGACGACGTTCGGCATGCGTACAAACGCTATAATTTCACAACATGCGTATCGCGATCGGGGCCGATCATGCCGGCTTCTCCCTCAAGCAGCATCTGGTCGGGGTTCTCCGGAAGCTCGGGCACGACGTCGACGACCGTGGCACGCATAGCGACGCATCGGTGGATTATCCGGCGATCTGCGCCGAGGTGGCGCGCGAGGTCGTGGACGGCCGCGCCGACCGCGGCATCGTGCTTGGCGGCAGCGGCCAGGGCGAACAGATGGCCGCGAACAAGGTGCGGGGGATCCGCGCCGCGCTGTGCAACGACCTCTACACCGCGCGGATGTCGCGCGAGCACAACGACGCCAACGTGCTCGCGATGGGAGGCCGGATCGTTGCCCCCGGTCTCGCCGATGAGATCGTGACGCTGTGGCTCGAGACCGCCTTCGAGGGAGGCCGGCACCAGCGGCGCGTCGACCAGATCATGCAGATCGAGAACGGCCAATAAGATGTCCAACACCACGACCGACACACCGGCGCGCTGGCGCGCCCTCGCCCAGACCGATCCGGAAATCGCGCAGGTCCTGCGCGACGAACGTCACCGGCAGAACACCGGCCTCGAGCTGATTGCCTCGGAGAACTTCGTGTCGCAGGCAGTCATGCAGGCCCAGGGATCCGTCCTCACCAACAAGTACGCCGAAGGCTACCCCGGTAAGCGCTACTACGGGGGCTGCGAGTTCGTCGACGTCGCCGAGACGCTGGCCATCAATCGCGCGAAGGAGCTGTTCGGCGCCGAACACGCCAACGTCCAGCCGCACTCCGGCGCGCAGGCCAACATGGCCGTCTACTTCACGTTGTTGAAGCCGGGCGACACCGTGCTCGGCATGAACCTGGCCCACGGCGGCCACCTGACGCACGGGCACCCGCTGAACTTCTCGGGCAAGCTCTACACGATCGTCCCGTACGGCGTCCGCAAAGACGACGAACGCATCGACTACGAGGAGCTGGAGAAGCTCGCGCACGAACACAAGCCGAAGATGATCATGGTGGGCGCGAGCGCCTATCCGCGGATCATCGACTTCGAGCGGATCGGCACGGTCGGCCGCGACATCGGCGCGCCGGTCGTCACCGACATGGCGCACATCGCCGGCCTCGTCGCCGCGAAGATCCATCCCAGCCCGGTGCCGCATTCCGATTTCGTGACGACAACGACGCACAAGACGCTGCGCGGCCCGCGCGGCGGACTCGTGCTCTGCCGCGCGCAGTACGCGAAGGACCTCGATCGCACCGTGTTCCCCGGGATCCAGGGTGGACCGCTCATGCACGTGATCGCCGCGAAGGCGGTCTGCCTGAAGGAAGCCCTCGAGCCGACCTTCGCCGAGTACCAGAAGCAGATCGTCGCCAACGCCACGCGTCTCGCCTCGAATCTCTCGGACGCCGGGTTCCGCCTCGTGAGCGGCGGCACCGACAATCACCTGATGCTCGTGGACGTGTTCTCCAAGGGGATCACCGGCAAGGCTGCCGAGGCGGCGCTCGGCAAGGCCGGCATCACCGTCAACAAGAACGCCATCCCGTTCGACCAGAATCCGCCGATGGTGGCCAGCGGGATCCGCATCGGCACGCCCGCGGTCACCAGCCGCGGCATGCGCGAACCGGAGATGGACACGATGGCAGAGCTGATTGCCCGCACCCTCGCGTCGCCAGACGACGACGCGGTGCTCAACGCGGTGCGGGCGGAAGTCGAGGCGCTGTGCCGGAAGTTCCCGCTGTATCCGGAGATCTAGGAGACCGCCGACACGACGGCGCCGCGCTCCGCAGCAACGTCACCGGCGTCTTCGCGCCCGGCGGTCCGCTGACGCTCGCGCTGCCGGGCTTCGAGGCGCGCGGCGGACAGCGCGAGATGGCCGCCGAAGTGGCCTCCGTGCTGGCCGAAGGGGGCGTGCTGCTCGCGGAAGCCGGCACCGGCACGGGCAAGACGCTCGCCTATCTCGTTCCCGCCGTCCTGAGCCGCCGCCGCGTGCTCATCTCCACCGGGACGAAGAACCTCCAGGAACAGATCTTCTTCAAGGACCTGCCCGTGGTGCGCCAGTCGCTGGGGATCCCGTTCACGGCGACGTACATGAAGGGACGCGGCAACTATCTCTGCCTGCATCGCCTCGCGGATCTTCGCGACAACGGCATCCACTCCCACGACGAGACGCACTACATCAAGCTGATCGACGACTGGCGCAAGGGTACCGACACGGGCGATCGCGCCGAGATCGAGGACCTGCCCGAGGACCTGCCGTTCTGGAACGACATCTCGGCCAGCGTCGAGAACTGCATCGGATCCGACTGCCCGCAGTACCAGGACTGCTTCGTCACGAAGATGCGCCAGCGCGCCGCCGAATCCGACGTCGTCATCGTCAATCACCACCTGCTGTGCGCAGATGCCGCCGTCCGGCAGAACGCCTACGGCGAGGTGATCCCCTCGTGCGATTACGCGATCGTCGACGAAGCTCACCAGTTGGAGGATGTGGCGACGCAGTACTTCGGGATCGCGGTCAGCAACTACCGCATCGACGACCTCGCCCGCGACATCGACAAGGCGGTCGGCGCGCGGCTGGTGAGCGATCCGGATCGCGAACACGAGATCCGGCGGGGGGTCGAGCGCCTGCGCGATCACGCGCGGACGTTCTTCTCCGCGCTGCAGATGGTCCGGTTCGACTCGGGCGGCGCGTCGATCGGGCTGAGCGGCACCGAGTCGAGGATCCGCATCCGGCCGGAGCAGCTCCTGGCGCTCTGGGATGACGCCGGATCGCTGAACGGAGCGCTCCAGGGGCTCGAGGCGGATCTGTCCCTCGTGCCCAACGCTCCTGAGGATGTGCTCGCGCTCGCCAGACGCGCCTCGGAGCTGCGCGTCAACATCGACTTCCTGATGCGGGCGGACGATCCGGCCTACGTCTATTTCCTCGAGGTCCGCGGACGCGGAACGTTCCTTCGCGCCGCGCCGATCGACGTGTCCGACATCATCCGGGAATTGCTGCTCGAGGAGAAGAAGGCGACGGTGCTCACGTCGGCGACGCTGGCCGTCGATGGCGGGTTCGCGTACGTCAAGAGCCGTCTCGGCGTCGAGCACGCACGAGAGATTCGACTGGCATCCGAGTTCGACTACACGCGCCAGGCGATCCTCTATTTGCCGCGCAGGATGCCGGATCCGCGGTCACGCGAGTTCGGGCGAGCCGCGGCCCGAGAGGTCATCGAGATCCTGAAGCGCACGGAGGGCCGGGCGTTCGTGCTCTTCACGAGCTACGCGAACCTGCGCGAAGTGCAGTCGATCGCCGCGCAGGAGCTGTCCTACCCACTGCTCGTGCAGGGGGAGGCGCCGCGGTCCGCGCTGCTGCGCGAGTTCAAGGTCACCCCGCACGCGGTGCTGCTCGCCACGTCCAGCTTCTGGCAGGGCGTCGACGTCGTTGGTGAAGCGCTGAGCTGCGTGATCATCGACAAGATCCCGTTCGCCTCGCCAGGGGATCCGATCACCGCCGCGCGCATCGAAGCGATCAACGCCGAGGGCCGGTCGGCGTTCGGCGAGTACCAGATCCCGCTGGCGATCCTGACGCTGCAACAGGGGCTGGGCAGGCTGATCCGCCACCGGCAGGATCGGGGCGTGCTCGCGATCCTCGATCCCCGGTTGAAGAACATGGGCTATGGGCGGCGCTTTCTGGCGTCAATTCCGCCGGCACCTGTCACGCATGAGCTGGAGGACATCGAACGGTTCCTTTCAGAAACCCGATAAGGCACCTCGCACGCCGCACGCCGCACGTCGCACGTTGTAAACTGATCCTGCTATCACGCGTATACAGTTACAGTTAGGGAGGATTTCATGAAGGCATTGCACATCGGCCGCGCGGCGATCATGAGCGCGCTCGTGCTTGCGCTGCTCGCCTTTGCCGTACCTGCGGTCGCTCAGACCGGGCAGCTCAAAGGCAAGGTCGTCGATGGGCAGAACAGGCCGATTGCCGACGCGAAGATCACGATCCTGCAGGTCGACACGAACCGGAAGTTCGAGACGAAGACCAACCGCAACGGCGAGTGGATGCAGATCGGTCTCGCGCCAGGGAACTACGCGGTGACTGCCGAGAAGGACGGCATGACCCAGTCGTTCGACGTCAAGGTCGGCATCGAGACCAAGGAGGTCAACTTCTCCCTGCAGCCTGGCGGAGCAGGCGGTCAGATGACGGCGGAGCAGGCGAAGAAGGAAGCCGAGCGCGTCGAAGGCATCAAGGCGGCGTTCGCGGAAGGCGCCGAGCTGAGCAATGCCGGGAAGTACGACGAGGCGATCGCCAAGTTCAACGAGGTCCTCGTCTCGGTTCCGAAGTGCACCGAGTGCTACGTGAACATCGGCGCCATCCACTCGCGCCAGCAGGACTGGCCGAAGGCCGAAGAGGCCTACAAGAAGGCGCTCGAAGTCAATCCGGACTCGGTTGACGCGTACAACGGCCTCGCCAACGTCTACAACGCGCAGAAGAAGTTCAAGGAAGCGCAGGCGATGAGCGCCGAGGCCAGCAAGCGCGGCGCCGCGTCGGGCGCCGGCGGCGGCGCCGAGAGCCTGTACAACCAGGGCGTCATCGCGTGGAACGGCAACGACTTCCAGAAGGCACAGGAGCTGTTCGCGGCCGCGGTCAAGGCGGATGACAAGCACGCCGAGGCGCATTTCATGCTCGGCCAGGCCTACCTGAATCTCGGCAAACTGCCGGAGGCCGCGAAGGAGTTCGAGACCTACACCAAGATCGCGCCGGATGGCCCGAACGCGGAGAAGGCGAAGTCGAACTACGAGATGCTCAAGCAGTACATCAAGTAAGCGTTGTCTCCAACCGAAAGCGAGATCGCGAAGAACCTCGAGGACGTCCGGTCACGGATCGGCGCGGCGGCCCGCCGCGCCGGCCGGGACCCTGGCGAGGTCACCCTGATCGCGGTCTCGAAGACGTTTGGCGCCGATCGCGTCCGGGCGGCCTTCAATGCCGGCCAGCGCGACTTCGGCGAGAACAAGGTCCAGGAAGCCCTGCAGAAAATCGGCGAAACAGCCGATATCCAGATCAGGTGGCACCTCATCGGCCATCTGCAATCGAACAAAGCTCGTAGAGCCGCCGGGCCGTTCGCGTGCATCCACTCCGTCGATTCGATCGGCCTGCTCGAGCGCCTCGACGGCGCCGCGGCCGACACCGGTGCGACACCTGAGGTGCTCGTACAGGTGGACCTGGCCGGCGAGAGCACGAAGTTCGGCGCGCCGGTCGAAGAGGCCCGGCGGATCGTCGATGCCGCGCTGGCGTGCCGGGCGGTGCGGCTGGCGGGATTGATGCTGTTGCCGCCGTGGAACGACGACCAGGAGCAGACGCGCCCCTGGTTTGCACGGCTCCGGTCGTTGCGCGATGCGTGGATCGCGGAAGGCGTGCCGCGCGACGCGCTCCGGCATCTCTCGATGGGGATGAGCCACGACTTCGAGGCCGCCATCGAGGAAGGGGCCACGATGGTCCGGGTCGGCACCGCCATTTTCGGCAAGCGGCCGCCACCAGGCAGTACGTAGGGCGCGGCTTGCCCGCCGTAGCCGCACAGCGGCGAAGGTGGGGCTTCAGTCCGCGGCCGTACGTAGGGCGCGGCTTTACGCCGCGCCGGGAGAACCGAATGTCCGAACACACGCCCGACACTCCACTCCCGGGAAGCACGATTGCCGGCGGCACCGGTTCCCTCCCCCCGGGCCGCGTCATGCGCGTCGTTCCGCTCGACCTCAGGCAGCACAAGTTCAAGACCGTGTTCCGCGGCTTCGACAAGACCGAGGTCGTCGCGCTGCTCACCGAGGCGGCCGACGACTACGAACACGCGCTCCGTGAGATCGACCGCCTGCGCCAGGACCTGACGCGGATGGAATCGCTCCTCGCCGAGCATCGCGAACGCGAAGCCACGCTGCGGAACACCCTGACGACGGCGCAGAAGCTGGCCGACGGGATGAAAGAGGCGGCGCAGAAGGAAGCGGAGATGATCGTCCGCGAAGCGCAGGGCCGCAGCGACCTCATGGTGCAGAAGGCGGAGGCGCGCATCGAAGCGATCGAACGGGACATCAACGACATGCGGCTGCGCCGCCGCGGCGTGGAGGGGACGCTCGAAGCCTCGATCCAGGCGCTTTACCACGCACTCGAGTTCATCCGGGAACAGGACGGCGACCGCTCCCGTACGCTTGTCAATGCTGAATGACGAATGACGAATGCCGAATGGGCATTAGCATTGACGAGTGATCCTGGATATTCGCGTCATCCCCAGAGCATCGAAGTCGGCGATAGCCGGTAAGAGAGGCGACGCGCTCCTGGTGCGTCTCTCCGCGCCACCCGTCGAGGGCGCGGCCAACGAGGCCCTCGTCGAATTCCTGGCCAAAGCGTTCGGTCAGCCGCGCCGGAACGTGACGATCGTTTCCGGACACAAGTCCCGCGACAAGCGCGTATCGATCGAGGGGATCAGCGAGACGGATCTCGCGGCCCGCCTTTCCGCTATCCTGAACGCCGCACCCTAGCCGACATGCAACCCGCAGATCTGATCATCCGGAACGCACGCGAGATCCTCACGTGCGCCGGCCCGGCGCCGCTCACCGGTTCGCGTCAGCGTGAAACCTCGCCGGTTTCCCACGGAGCGCTTGCCGCTCACCAGGGCCGGATCGTCTACGTCGGTCCGTCGAGCGAACTCGACCGTCACGTGTCGGCCGCGGCCGGCGCGGTCCAGATCGATGCGTCCGGTCAGTCGATCGTGCCCGGATTCGTCGACGCGCACACGCATGCGGTCTTCGCCGGCGATCGCCGTCACGAACTGCGGCGACGCCTCGCCGGCGCGACATATGCCGAGATCGCGGCGGCAGGCGGAGGGATCGTCTCGACCGTGGAGGCGACGCGCGCCGCGAGCGAAACGGACCTCGTGGAGCAGACGCGCGTCCGCCTCGACGAGATGCTCGCGTGCGGCACGACCACGTGCGAGGTGAAGAGCGGATACGGCCTCGAGCTGCAGGCCGAACTGCGGATGCTCAGGGCGACGGCGCGACTCGCCGCCGAACATCCCATCGACGTCGTCCCGACCTTCATGGGAGCCCACGAAGTGCCCCGGGAGTTCCGGCACGATCGTGACGCGTACGTGGATCTGGTGATCCGGGAGATGATCCCGGCCGTGGCTGCCGAGCGGCTCGCGGCCTGGTGTGATGTCTTCTGCGAGGACGGCGTCTTCACGCCGGCGGAAAGCGAGAAGATCCTCGAAGCGGGGACCCGGCATGGCTTGAAGCCGCGAGTGCACGCCGACGAACTCGGACCAAGCGGCGGATCGCTGGTCGCCGCGCGCGTCGGTGCGCGTTCCGCCGACCACTTGATCTTCGCTCCGCAGGAGGGCATCGCCGCGATGGCCCGTGCGGGTGTCGTCGCGACCCTTCTGCCCACGGCTGCGTTCTACTTGAAGCTCGGACGATTCGCTCCGGCCCGCGCGTTCATCGATGCGTCGGTTCCGGTCGCGCTGGCGACCGACGTCAACCCCGGCGGCGGTTTTTCGCCGTCCATGCCGTTTGCGATCGCGCTCGGCTGCTTTGCGATGGGCCTGACGTTCGAGGAGGCGCTCACCGCGGCGACGATCAACGGCGCCTGGTCGCTCGACATTGCGAGCGAGACGGGCAGCCTGGAAAGCGGCAAGCGCGCCGACGCGGTGATCGTCGCCGGCGACGCCATCAACCTGATTCGGATCGGGGCCCCTTCGATTGCGGCCGTGATCAAGAGTGGCAAGGTCGTGAGACGGGAGAATGTGGCGTGATGAAACTGACGAATCTGACGGTGACGGAACTGCTGGCCGCCTTCCGGTCATCCGAACCGACTCCGGGCGGAGGCTCGGCTGCTGCCCTGGCGGGGGCCGTTGGCGCATCGCTGCTGACGATGGTCGCAGGCCTGCCGAAGCCCGCGGCGGCAACCGACGATGACCGGCGGCAGCTCGCCGAGGCCGGGGCGCGATGCACGGAACTGGCGATCCAGCTGGAGCAGCTGATCGACGACGACAGCGCGGCCTACGATCTGGTCGTCGGGGCGTTCCGCCTGCCGAAGGGGACCGATGAAGAGAAGGCAGCCCGGACCAGCGCCATCCAGCGGGCGCTCACGGCGGCGACGGAAACGCCGCTCCAGGTCATGCGTCTGTGCGCGAAGGGCCTCGAAACGCTCCACGCGGTCGACCGGCTGGGCAACCCCAACGCGTCGAGCGACGTGCAGGTGGCGTTCAGCATGTTGCGCGCCGGGCTGCGCGGCGCGCACCAGAACGTCGAAATCAACCTGGGCAGCTTGAAAGACGAGGACTACGTGGCCCGCGTGCGGGTCGAGGCCGCACGCCTGCTCAGTGAATCTGGTGGAACAGGCGCTCCCAGCGAGTCCGCGTGAAGAAGTGGGTGACGACTGAGAACAGGCGCTTCGCCGTTCCGCCGATGCTCTCGTCGGCGTAGTCCTCCCCCTCCGCTTCGTACGACCAGTAGATCATCAGGGCCTTGCCCTTGATGTAGTGCCGCGGCAGGTAGCCCCAGTAGCGGCTGTCCTGGGAGTTGTCTCGGTTGTCCCCCATCACGAAGTACTGGTCCGGCGGAACGGTCACGGGCCCGTACCGCTCGCGGACGTCGAACGAGGTGACTTCCGACGCGCCGTGCGAGGCCTCGAGAAAATGGACGTAGGGCTCGTCCAGCGGATTCCCGTTGATGTAGACCTTCTTGTTGCGAAGTTCGAGCGTCTCTCCCGGCAGACCGATGACGCGCTTGATGAAGTCCCGCTCCGGTTGATCGGGATACTTGAAGACGACGATGTCGCCGCGCTCGATCCGGTCGACAGGAAGGATCGCCTTCTCGAGCGCCGTGGGAGCCGGGCCGAAGACGAACTTGTTGACCAGCAGATGGTCGCCGATCAGCAGGTTGTTCTCCATCGATCCCGTGGGGATCTTGAACGCCTGCACCACCCACGTCCGCACGAACAGCGCGAGCGTCACCGCGATGACGATCGTCTCGAAGTACTCGCGAACCGTCGACTTCTTGAACTCGGCCATGGTGAGGCTTACGATTCCGTGCCGACCTTCAACACCGCCAGGAACGCTTCCTGCGGGATCTCCACCCGGCCGACGCGCTTCATGCGCTTCTTGCCTTCCTTCTGCTTCTCGAGCAGCTTGCGCTTGCGGCTGATGTCGCCGCCGTAGCACTTCGCGAGCACGTTCTTGCGGAGCGCCTTCACGCTTTCCCGGGCGATGATCCGGCTGCCGATCGCCGCCTGGATCGCGATCTCGAACATCTGCCGCGGGATCAGCTCGCGCATCTTCGACGCCAGCGCCCGTCCGCGCGCGTAGGCGGAATCCCTGTGGACGATGGTCGACAGCGCGTCGACCGGCTCCTCGTTGACGAGGATATCGAGCTTCACGAGCGGCGCTTCCTGGTAGCCGGTGACGTGGTAGTCGAGCGAGGCGTAGCCGCGCGAGATGGTCTTGAGCCGGTCGTAGAAGTCCATGACCACCTCGTTGAACGGCATCTCGTAGGTGATGAGCACGCGGTCCGACTTCAGATACTCGATCGACTTCTGGACGCCGCGCTTCTCCTGGCAGAGTTGCAGGATCGCGCCGACGTGCTCCGTCGGCGTCATGATCATCGCGGTGATGATCGGCTCCTCGATCTTCTCGATCCGGCTCGCATCGGGCAGCTTCGACGGCGTGTCGATCTCGAGCAGCTCACCATCCGTCGTCGTCACGCGGTAGAGAACCCCCGGCGCGGTGGTGACGAGGTCCATGTTGAATTCGCGCTCGAGCCGTTCCTGCACGATCTCCATGTGCAGCAGCCCGAGGAAGCCGCAGCGGAACCCGAACCCGAGCGCCGCCGACGTTTCGGGCTCGAAGAAGAACGAGGCGTCGTTCAGGCGCAGTTTTTCGAGCGCGTCGCGCAGCTGCGGATACTCGCTCCCTTCGACCGGGTACAACCCGGCGAAGACCATCGGCTTGCTCTCCTTGAAGCCGGGGAACGGCTCCGCCGTCGGCCGCGCCGCTTCGGTGATCGTGTCGCCGATCTGCGCGTCGGTGACGGTCTTGATCCCGGCGAAGATGAAGCCGACCTCGCCGACCCCGAGTTCCTCGACCGCGTTCGGCTTCGGCGAGAACACGCCGACCTGATCGACGATGTAGTCCTGCCCCTTCGCCATGAGACGGATCTTCATGCCGGCGCGGAGGGTGCCATCGATGACGCGGGTGAGGATGATCACGCCACGATACGCGTCGTACCAGGAATCGAAGATCAACGCCTTCAGCGGCGCCTCCGGATCACCCTTGGGAGGCGGCAGGCGATGGACGATCGCCTCGAGAATCTCGTGAACGCCCGTGCCCTCTTTCGCGCTGGCGAGGATGGCGGTGTCGGCATCGAGACCGACGATATCCTCGATCTGGCGCTTCGCCTCCTCCGGCTGCGCGCCCGGAAGGTCGATCTTGTTGATGACCGGAATGATCTCGAGACCGTTGTCGACGGCCAGGTAGGCATTGGCGAGCGTCTGCGCCTCGACGCCCTGTGAGGCGTCGACCAGCAGCAGCGCTCCTTCGCACGCGGCCAGCGAGCGGGTGACCTCGTAGGAAAAGTCCACGTGCCCGGGCGTATCGATCAGGTTCAACACATACGTGTTCCCGTCGTCGGCCTTGTAGGTCAGCCGGACGGCGTGCGCCTTGATCGTGATGCCCCGCTCGCGCTCGAGGTCCATGCTGTCGAGCACCTGGGCCTCCATTTCGCGTTTCTGGAGGGCCCCGGTCATCTCCAGGAACCGGTCGGCGAGCGTGGATTTGCCATGATCGATGTGGGCGATCACGGAGAAGTTGCGGATGAAGCGCTGATCCATGCGAAGTACGAAGCTTTAATTATAGCTGTCGTACCCGGGGCCGTGCGGCAGCCACTACCCACGTTTCCACGGCAGCCACAGAACACCTTCGTACGACAGCCACAGCCGCGGGAATCTCGCAGAGCTCGCCGAATTCGCGGAGGCACCCCAGGGTCGCAGCATTCGCGGGGCCTGCGGCCGCGCTTCGCGCGGTGTGGCTGGTGAGTAACCGCGAACACGAACCGCATCCGGCGCCCTACGTGAAGCGGCTCGTGTTCGTGGTTACTCACCAGCCACTACGCCGGCCGTGGGCCGGCGCCGCAGGCCCTCGTCGTCCCCCGATTCTGGGGCCCTCTGTGTGAGTTCCCCGAACTCCGTGAGATTCAGGCCATCTGTGACTGTCGTTGATTGGGACGACCGCTCGTGGGACAGCAGCCACTCCTTTCGCCAGATGCCGCCGCCGTAGCCGCAGAGGGCTCCGTCGGCACGGATCACCCGGTGGCACGGGATCACGATGGCGATGCGGTTGCGGCCGTTGGCACGGCCGATCGCGCGGGGCGAGGTGCCGCCGACCGCCGCGGCGATCTCCGCGTAGCTGCGGGTCCGGCCGTGGGGAATGGTTCGCAACTCGCGCCAGACCTTCAACTCGAACGCCGATCCACGGGGATCGAGCGGAACGTCGAAGTCCTTGCGGGTTCCAGCGAAGTATTCATCGAGCTGAGAGGCGGTTCGATCCAGCAGGACCGAATCGCCAGGAACGATGGCCGTCGCAAACTGCTTCCGCAGATCGCGCAACTCGGTCTCGAGCGCCCGGCGGTCGACGAACTCGAGCAGGACCAGGCCGGTTTCGGAGGCAATCGCCAGCATCGGCCCGAGCGGCGTCTCGAGCCAGCGGGCCGTGAGCAGCGGACGCGCGCGCGAACGTCCGGGCGCATCCCCGAAGACGCGGGCGAACGCCTCGCGGAAACCGCTCTCGGAGTCGAACCCCGCGTCGAGGGCGGTCGACAGCGTATCGCTCCCCTCGCGAAGCCCCTTCATCGCACGACCGAGCCGCCACGCCCGCTGATAGGCGTGAAACGACATGCCGTAATGCGACTTGAAGTAGCGGCGCGCCTGCGCGGGATCGATTCCGATGGCGCGCACGTCAGAGTCAGTGATGCGGCGGTCGGGATGGGTCCGGACCCGCTCGATGAGCGCTGCCACCCACGCCGGATCCGAAGGACGCTCCAGCGGCGAGCAGACGCGGCACGGCCGATAGCCGCGATGAAGCGCTTCCTGGATCGTCGCGACGAATTCGACGTTGGCGGCCAGCGGCTTTCGCGCCCGGCACGTCGTCCGGCAGAAGATGCCGGTGGTGCGCACGCAGACGTAGGCAACACCCTCGTAGCTGGGGTCCCGCGTGATGAGTGCCCGGTAGAGTTCGGCGAAGGGTGGAAGGGAGTGCATGGCCCCAGAGTACGGCGGTCCAAAGGACGGCGCTACCGGGATTCTGACAGGTAATTTCGACGCTGGTGATCTTCGCTGCGAGTCAGCGGCAGAATCGTAGGAAAACTTCCGTAACAGAGAGGAAGGAATCGATATGCACCTGGGCAACGCCATCGGCTGTCGCCGCGTATCCGCGCTCCTGCCGGCCGTCATGCTCGTCATGGCGCCAGCCGGTCCGAAAGCCGGCCAGGACCAGCAGCGCGCCCAACAGTACTTCAAAGAAGCCGCGACTCTCTGCGAAGCCGAAGGCGGCCGGCTCTGGGGAGTGTCGCTCTGCGGCCCGATTGCCATCGCGGATCCGAAGACCGGCACCGTCGCGACGAACCAGCCGGCACCCGACGCGCCTCGCCCATCGGCGCTGGGGTTCGCGAATGCCGCCATGAACTGGGGCGGTACGCGTTGGACGACGTTGGTGTGGCAGCTGATCCCGGCAGGCGAGCGTGATCGAGGCATCCTGCTGATGCACGAGCTGTTTCACCGCGTCCAGCCAAAGCTCGGACTGCTGGTGCAGGAACTCGACAACAGCCACCTGGACACAATAGATGGACGCTACTGGCTGCAGTTGGAGTGGCGGGCGCTCGCCCGCGCGCTCCGGACGACAGAGGACGAATCCACAGCGGCCATAGAGGATGCGCTCGCCTTTCGCGCGGCCAGGCAGAGTGCCTTTCCGAGCGCGCGCAAGCACGAACATGCGCTCGAGATCAACGAGGGGCTGGCGCACTATACCGGCGTGATTGCCGGCACGACCTCGAGATCGCAGGCTATCGAGGCGGCGCTGGCGCTCCTCGATGGCGCCGCGCAACGCGACACCTTCGTCCGCACGTTTGCGTATGTGTCGGGTCCGGCGTACGGACTGCTGCTCGACGCCTTCTCGCCAGACTGGACGCGACGATTCTCCGCGACGGACGAGCCGGTCCAACTGCTCATGAAGGCAGCCGATCTTGTTCCGGCAACCGACGTCGAGGCCGCCGCCGCGCGCTACGGCGGCGACGAACTGCGGGCGACGGAGGAGCGCCGCGCCGCCGCGCATGCCGCGCGCCTCGCCGAGCTGCGGCGGCAATTCGTGGACGGCCCCGTCATCGTGCTGCCCAGGCCTCGGAGCGCGTCATTCGTGACGGCCGGCATGGTGCCGATTCCAGGCGCGGGCACGGTGTACCCCCGCTACCGGACGACGGCGGAGTGGGGAACGCTGGAGGCGGAGCAGGTGCTGATGAGCAGCGACCGCACGACGATCGCGCTGCCGGCGCCGGCCTCGTCAGCCGGGCGCACCCTGACGGGCGATGGTTGGACACTTACACTCGCGGACGGATGGATCGTCCGGCCCGGTGCGCGCGCGGGCGACCTCCTCGTCGTCCGCCGGTGAACCGGTCGGCGCGGTCCGCCGTGCCTGCCCTGAGCGAGCGAAGCGAGAAAGGCGCAGTCCGGGGGTGCCGCGGTGCGGGGTTCTAGCGCTGATCCAGCGGGACGAGCGTCTGCGGATGCTGCGGGCCGATGTAGTCGGTCCGTGGACGGATCAGGCGGTTATTGGCGTACTGCTCGAGGCAGTGGGCCGTCCACCCCGAAATGCGGCTGACCGCGAAGATCGGCGTGTAGAGATCGATGTCGATCCCGAGCGTGTAGTAGGTGGACGCCGAGTAGAAGTCGACGTTCGGATAAAGCTTCTTCTCGCCGGTGACGAGCGTCTCGATGCGGCGCGACATCTCGAACCAGCGGGTGTTGCCGGCCTTCTCCCCAAGCTCCTTCGACATGCGCCGAAGGTGCGTGGCGCGCGGGTCCTCGGTACGGTAGACGCGGTGGCCGAAGCCGGGGATCTTCACCTTGCGCGCGAGCCGCGAGCGGATCGCCTCGTCGATCTTCTCGGGCGACGCGTCCGGTCCGATGTCGATCAGCAGCCGCATGACGTCGGCGTTGGCGCCCCCGTGCAGCGGACCCTTCAGCGCGCCGATCGCCCCGACGATCGCCGAATACATGTCGGTGAGCGTCGCGGCCCCGACGCGCGCCGCGAACGTTGACGCGTTCAGCTCGTGATCCGCGTGCAGCACCAGCGCGATGTCGAACGCCCGCGTGGCCAGCGCGCTCGGCCGCTCGCCGGTCAGCATGTAGAGGAAATTCGCGGCATGCCCGAGCGCCGGATCCGGCTGAATGGGACCGCCGCCTGCCTTCATCCGTCCATAGGTAGCAACGACGCTCGCCATCTGCGCGGTGAGCCGGACGGCCTTGCGGTAGTTCGCCTGTGGTGAGTTGTCACCCGTGAGCGGATCGTACTGCCCGAGCGCCGACGTCAGCGTCCGCAGCATGTCCATGCCATCGTTCGCCGGGAGCTGCTTCATGAGACGCAACACCGGCTCCGATAGCGGACGATCGGCCGCGAGCTGCGACTGCAGGTCTCCCAGCTCCGCGCGATTGGGCAGCCGCCCGTGCCACAGCAGGTAACAGACCTCTTCGAACGACGCGCCCCGCGCGAGGTCGTGGATGTCGTAGCCGTAATAGGCGAGCACGCCGCGATCGCCATCGAGGTAACAGATCGACGATGTGGCCGCGACGACGTCTTCGAGACCGCCCCTGGGCTTCCCCTCTGCTGTGGACATAGGGTGATTGTACTCGGGGGGGCGGGCTGCGGGGGACGGTCCTGTCAACTCCAAACTTCAAACTCCAAACTCCAAACTCCAAAAGGAGCTTGATCGAAGTTTGGAGTTTGGCGTTTGGAGTTTGGCGTTTATTTGGCCACTTCGGGCGACTTCAGCATCACGTTCTCGCCCGTGAACTGCTGGAAGATCGAGAGCAGGCCGGTGTAGAGGAAGCCGACCTGGAACAGCATCAGGAACGGCAGCGTGCCGTAGATGCCGTTGGCCAGCGCGTAGAAGACCGTCGCGGTGAAGTAGAGGCCCAGGGCCAGCTCGATCATCGGCTGCACGCCGACCGACTGGTGGTACTTCTTGCCGACCCAGTCGTCGCTGTCACGCTCGATCCCGTACTTTGGCGTGCGCGCGAACTCGCTCTGCTTGCCGAACATCGCCTCGATGACCGCGCGCGTGTTGTTCACGCACAGACCGATGCCGATCGACATCAGAAACGGCAGGTACTTCAGGCGTGCCTTCCAATCCGGATACAGCTCCCGCTGCGACACCATGTAGAAATTACAGAACGACATCGTCGCCGCGGCAAAGAGCGGGATGTCGATCAGCATCATCTCCGTCCATCCCATGCTGTAGCGCACGTACATGGACGGGAACATCAGAATCGACAGCACCGACATCAGGAGGTAATTGAAGTTCGCGGACAGGTGGAAGAAGGCCTCGGCCTTCACGCCGAACGGCTGGTTCGAACGCAGGATCCTCGGCAGCAGCTTCATGCAGGTCTGGATCGAACCCTTCGCCCAGCGGTGCTGCTGCGACTTGAACGAGTTCATCTCCACCGGCACTTCGGCGGGCGCCACCAGATCCGGCAGGAAGATGAACCGCCAGCCTTTCAACTGCGCCCGGTAGCTCAGATCGAGATCTTCGGTCAGGGTGTCGTGCTGCCACCCGCCGGCGTCCGGGATCACCTCGCGGCGCCAGATCCCGGCGGTCCCGTTGAAGTTGAAGAAACAGCCGGCGCGATTCCGTCCGCCGTGCTCGAGCACGAAGTGGGCGTCGAGCAGGATCGCCTGGATCTTCGTGAGCAGCGAGTAGTCCTGGTTGATGTGCCCCCAGCGCGCCTGCACCATGCCGATCTTCGGATCGGTCGCGAAGTACGGCAGCGTGCGCTGGAGGAAGTCGCTCGAGGGAATGAAGTCGGCGTCGAAGATCGCGATGAACTGCCCCGACGCCTGCTTCAAACCGGCTTCGAGCGCACCGGCCTTGAACCCGGTGCGATCCACGCGGTGCAGGTATTTGATGTTGAAACCCTTGGCCGCGTACCGGCGGACGGCGAGCTCGGCGATATCCTTCGTCTCGTCCGTCGAGTCGTCGAGCACCTGGATCTCGAGCAGCTCCCGCGGGTAGTCCAGTTCGCAGACCGCGCCAATCAGGCGGTCCGCCACGTACATTTCGTTGAAGATCGGGAGCTGCACCGTGACGGGTGGATATTCCTTCAGCGGCGCTGGCGGCTCGGGCGCCCGGTCCCTGTTCTTCATGTAAAGATAAACAAGGTAGTAACGGTGCCAGCCGTAGATCGCCAGGATGCTGAGCACGAAGAAGTAAAGAACGAGGATCAGTGTCTCAGTCGACGTCATAGAAAAATGAAACCGTCACGCGGCACAACCGGTCATATTACTACAGTCCAGCTCGGCTTGAAGTGGGCCCAGCTCAAGGACTTGCGGCGATGAACAGGCTCGAGCTGCGGGGCCTTCTCGATGAGGTTCGTTCCGGAGTCCAAACACCTGAGGCCGCCCACGCCCGCATCCTTCAATTTTTGCGCCACGGTCCGTTCGAAGATCTGGGGTTCGCCCGCGTCGATCACCACCGCACATTACGACAGGGGTTCCCGGAAGTCATCTACGGCCAGGGGAAGAGCCCCGGGCAGGTGGCAGCCATTGCTGAACGGATCGTCAATGCCGGGGGCAACCTTCTCATAACTCGCACGAATCCAGAAACTTACGACGCGGTCAGGGGACAGATCCCGGCCGCGGTCTTCAACGAGGTCGCCCGCACGATCACCCATAAGGTCGCCGAAGCCCCTGCCGGCAAGGGCACGGTTGCCCTCGCGGCCGCCGGCACGGCCGACCTGCCGGTCGCCGAAGAGGCGGCCGTGAGCCTGGAGATCATGGGCAACACGGTGGACCGCATCTACGACGTCGGCGTCGCCGGCCTCCACCGCCTGCTCGCCGCCCACGATCGGCTCACCACCGCGCGGGTCGTGATCGTCGTCGCCGGTATGGAGGGCGCACTCCCGAGCGTCGTCGGCGGGCTGGTGGACGTTCCCGTGATCGCGGTCCCGACGAGCGTGGGGTACGGCGCCAGCTTCTCGGGCGTCACACCGCTGCTGGCGATGCTGAACAGCTGCGCCAGCGGGATCTCGGTCGTCAACATCGACAACGGATTCGGCGCCGCCGCCGTCGCCTCGTCGATCAACCACCTGACCTGAGGCCTCGAGAACTTCCAATTCCCAAGCGTCCAAGGGCCAAGCCCCAATCACCTTGAGGTCCGACGATCAACCCGGGCCTTGGGCCTTGGGAGTTGGCCCTTGAGAGTTGGCCCTTGGAAGTTGGCCCTTGGAAGTTGGGCCTTGGGAGTTGGGCCTTGGGAGTTGGGCCTTGTGGCGTTTGGAGTTGCCCCGAGCCTGAGCTATAGTTAGCGATTGCCCTGTCGGCGGTCGTTCACTCCTGACGAATCCATGCACCCCGGTGCCCTGCGGGCCCTCGAATTCGATCGCATCGTCTCGGCCGTCAGCGGTCTTGCGCAGACGCCCATGGGCGAAGCACGCCTCGAGGCGCTCGAACCATCGACGGACGCGAGTGCCGTTGCGCGGCGGCTCGCCGCAACGTCCGAGACGACCAGCTTCCTGATCGACAACCGCATCGCACTCCAGGCCGCCCCCGAGTTCGACGCGATCCTGGAGGGTCTCAGCGTCGAAGGGCGCCCGCTCGAACCCGGGCAGCTGCTCGCCGTCGCCTCGTTCCTCTCGTCAGTCGACGTGACGGCCAATGCCATTCGGCGCGCGCGGATGGCGTTCCCGATCCTGCGCGGGATCGCCGACAGCACGGCCTCGTTCACGCGCGAGATCAACGAGGTCCGCTCGAAGATCGATCCGGCGGGTGACGTTTCGGACGATGCGAGTCCGGAGTTGAAGAGCATCCGCGAGCGGTTGCGGAAGCAGCGTGCGCGGCTGCGTGGCACGCTCGAGTCCTACCTGCGCGGCAAGGACACCGCGAAGTATCTCCAGCAGCAGGTCGTCACGGATCGGAACGGCCGCTACGTGCTCGTCGTCCGCGCCGAGCACCGTTCCGCGATCCCGGGCATCGTCCACGGCAGTTCCGGCACCGGCGCCAGCCTGTATCTCGAGCCGCTCAGCACGGTCGAGATCAACAACGACATCGTCGCGCTCGAGCAGCAGGAGAAGGAAGAAGTCCATCGCATCCTGGTGGCGCTGACGGACCTGTTCCGCGGGCGCGGGCCCGAGATGCAGGCCACGGTGGATGCGGCGACCGAACTCGACGTCCTGCAGGCGAAGGCGAACTTCTCGCTGATGATCGACGGCACGCAGCCGAAGATCGCCGCGGACGGGCGGCTGGAGCTTCGCGCCGCACGGCATCCTCTGCTCATCGAGTCCGTCCGCCGCAGGCTGGGCGACTCCGCAAACTCCGCGGACTCCGCGTCCTCTCCGGATCCCGCACCCCGGACCGCGGACCCCGCACCCCGGACCCCGGACTCCGTGCCCTCTCCGGACCGCGGACCGCGGACCGCGCACAGCGGAACACGCACCGCGGACCGCGGACCACGCACCGCGGACCGCGGACACGGGCCCGTTCCCGTGGACATCCTCCTGATCCCGCCGACCAGCGTCCTCGTGATCACCGGACCGAACACCGGTGGCAAGACCGTCGCCTTGAAGACCGCCGGGCTCCTTCCCCTGATGGCCCAGGCGGGGATCCTCATTCCGGTCGCGGATGGATCGCAGATCCCGGTCTTCAAGTGCGTGTTCGCCGACATCGGCGACGACCAGTCGATCGCGGCGAACCTGAGCACGTTCTCCTCGCACATCCGCAACATCGTCGAGATGAACGACACGCTCGACCTGCCGGCGCTGATCCTGCTCGACGAACCGGGCGCAGGCACGGATCCGATGGAAGGCGGCGCGCTCGCCATGGCGATCATCGACCACTTCCGCCGGCGGGGCGCAACCGTCGTCGCCACGACCCACTACGATTCGCTGAAAACGTACGCGGCGACGACCGAAGGAGTGGTGCCGGCGGGATTCGGATTCGATCCGCAGACGTTCGCACCGACGTACCGTCTCAACTACGGGTCTCCGGGGAGCAGCCTCGCGCTCGAGATCGCGACGCGGCTCGGCCTCCCGGCCTCGATCATCGACGAGGCGCGGACGCATCGCAGCGAGCGGGAATCGCAGCTCGCGGAACATCTCGCGCGGGTCGAGAAGGACATGCAGGCGCTCGAACACGAGCGGCGGCTGGCGGCGCGCGAACGGCAGACGCTGTCGGAAACCGCGGCGAAGCTCCAGTCGCGTGAGGCCGACCTGCGCAACCGCGAGGAGACGTTCAAACGGCGGCTGGACGAACGGATCGAAGAACGTCTTCGCGAAGCACGCCGTGAGATCGACGCGGTCGTCGAGAAGCTGAAAGTGCGGACCGAGACGCTGGCCTCGCAGGCGGAGCATCGTGCCGCGCGCCTCGTGCCCACCGGCCAGAGCGGCGGCGCGCGGGCGGAAGCGCGGGCCGCGATCGATGCGATCGGTCAGCGGCTGCGGTCGTCGAGCGGTGACACCGCGGCGGCCGCCGCACCCGTGCCGGCCCAGACGCGACCGGCCGCGGCTGGCGATCGTGTCGTCGTCGGCGCGCTCGGTCTCGAGGGGATCGTCCAGTCGATTCACGACGGGACCGCGGACGTGGACGTTCGCGGCAAGCGCCTCCGCGCGAAGATCGACGACCTGCGCGTCGTGACGCCCGCATCGGCGCAGACCGCGCGCGTGCGCGTCAACCTGGACCTCCAGCCACGTTCGGGGAGCATCACGGAACTGAACCTGATCGGCAACACCGTCGACGAAGCGCTCACCCGCCTCGAGAAGTTCCTCGACGAGGCGATGATCAGCGACTCGAAGTCGTTCCGGATCGTGCATGGATTCGGCACAGGACAGCTCCGGCGGGCGGTCGCGGAGTTCCTCAAGACGCATCCGCTCGTGGCGCATTACGGTCCGGCCCCGGAAAACCAGGGCGGCGGCGGCGCCACCGTGGTGGAATTGAAGGAATAGGTCGAGAGTGCCGCTCTTTCCCCCCTCCTTCATCGACGACCTGAAGTCGCACGCCGACATCGTGCAGGTCGTGCAGGAGCGCGTCCCGCTCCGCCGCGCGGGCGCGTCGTGGAAGGGGCTCTGTCCGTTTCACGGGGAGAAGACCCCGTCGTTCAACGTCCACGGCGACAAGGGGTACTTCAAGTGCTTCGGCTGCGGCGTGGGCGGGGACGTGATCAAGTTCGTCGAGCTGTACGACAAGCTGCCGTTCCCGGAGGCCGTGCGTCAGCTCGCCAGCCGATTCGGCCTGCCGGTCCCCGAGCCGGAGGAGTCGAAAGAGGACGCGGAAGCGAGCCGCGACCGCGAGGCGCTGCTGAAGGTACACGAGGTCGCCGCCGCCTGGTTCCGAGAACAGCTGCCGACACCGGCCGGCGCGGCGGCCCGGCGGCTGCTGGCCGAGCGCGGCATCACCCGGGAGATGATCGAGCGCCAGGGGATCGGCTATGCGCCGTCCGGACGGGACGCCCTGAAGACGCACCTCCTGAAGGCGGGGTTCTCGCCCGCTCTGCTGATCAAGAGCGGGTTGGTGGTCCAGCGCGACAGCGGGACGAGCGTGGACAGGTTCCGAACCCGTATCATGATTCCTATCCACCGGGACAACGGTGCCATCATCGCGTTCGGCGGGCGGGCGATGGAAAGCGGGCAGCAGCCGAAGTACCTGAATTCCCCCGAGACCCCGATTTACGTCAAAGGAAGGACGCTCTACGGCCTGCACCTCAGCAAGTCCGCGATCAGCAGGACGAAACACGCGGTGATGGTCGAGGGCTATTTCGACTGGGCGCAGGCCTACCAGGCGGGAATTACAAATGTGGTGGCTTCGTCCGGCACGGCGCTGACCCCGATGCAGGTCCGGCTGCTGAAACGTTTCGCCTCGAAAGTCGTTCTCAGCTTCGATCCGGATGCTGCCGGTCAGGGTGCGGCGGCGCGATCGTCCGAACTGCTGGTGTCGGAGGGGTTCCAGGTCAACGTCGCCATGCTGCCGGCGGGAGACGATCCCGATAACTTCATTCGGAAGCAGGGAGCCGCCGCCTACCAGGAGCGGCTGCGCAACTCGCGGCCGTACCTGGAATACTTGTTGGAGCGAACCGCCGCCGATCATGATTTCAACCGCGACGACAGCCGGCGGGAGTTCCTGGGCAAGATGCTGACGGTTGCGGCCCGGATTCCCGACGCGGCGATGCGCGATCAGTTCGCCGACCGGATCGCCCACCGGGCCCGGATCACAGAAGAGGTCGTGCGCGCCGAGATCCGTAAGGCGGCCGTCCAGAAGCAGACCACGATCGAGGACCGCAGGATCCCGGTGCTGACGCAGCTGAAACCGGCCGAAAAAGGACTCATCTGGGCTCTTCTGCACCAGCCGGCCGAAGGCCTCGAGGCAGTCACCCACCTCGAGGACGAGGACCTGGCGGGATTGGCGTCAGAACCGATCCTGCAACAGGCCCGATCCCTGCAGGATTCTCCCCCCGAATCCTTACCTTCGACGCTGGTTGAGCGTCTAACCAGGGGGGAGGCTCGGCTGGTCGAGGAACTCGGGCGGCCGACAACCGCGCCGGCGCATCCCGCAGACTGCGTCCTGGCACTGAAAAAACGACGCTTCGACCGGGAACGGGCCGAAGTGCAGCGGGAAATCGACCGGCTCCAGGAACAGGGCGGGGACGACCACGAGATGGATGCGCTCCTGACTCGCAAGCAGGATTTGGCGCGTCGGATCGAGGATAT
>DASWVN010000098.1:0-7417 GCA_036401215.1 Vicinamibacterales bacterium
GCCGCGACGGCATACACGGCCTGCAGCTGCCAGACCCTTCTGATCGACTGCTTCCAGCCTTTGCCGATCACCGATTCGACGAAAAGGCCGATCGGGACATTGATCGCGTAGGTGACGAACGCGATGAAGTAGTCCGCCACAAGCGACGAGACGCCGAGCGTCTCCACGATCGGCTCCTGTTCGGCCACCAACCGCGCGCCATACAGACCGCACCACGCTCCGAACAACACGAGCGACCGGTCGCGATGCGCGCGAGTGAGCGTCCAGGCCAGGACCGACGCCAGCCCGAGCGCGAGCATGGTCACGCCGATCGCGCCGCCGAGCAGTTCCGTACCGGACATCAGCGCGAGTATAGCGAGCGGCGCGGGTGCTAACATCGTCGGCGATGGATGCCGAGACACTGCGCGCGCTGCAGGCGCCACTGAAGCAGAAATATCGCGACGATCCGGAGTCAGCCGTCGTGACGCTCCGTGCGTCGGGCGAAGCCACCGGAGCGGTGTCGTGCAAGGTCGAAACAGGACGCGCGCTCGTCGAAGCCGGCCTTCACCCGGCGACAGGAGGCGACGGCACGCTCGCCTGCTCCGGCGACATGCTGCTCGAGGCGCTGGTCGCGTGCGCCGGCGTGACGCTGCGGGCGGTGGCAACCGCCATCGGCGTGGACCTTCGTCATGCGCGGATCACGGCCGAAGGCGACCTCGACTTCCGCGGAACGCTCGGCGTCTCGAAAGAGGTGCCGGTCGGCTTCCGCGACATCCGCCTGCGGTTCGATCTCGACACCGACGCCGACGAGTCGAAACGAGCCGACCTGATCCGCCTCACCGAGCGTTACTGCGTCGTCCTCCAGACCTTGCGCACACCACCGGGAATCCAGGTCCGGACGTAATGTCGACCGGCGGCATCGATCCCTTCGTCCGCATCCCCGGCGGATGGTTCGAGATGGGAAGCGACGATGGCGTCGAGGACGAACGTCCGGTGCATCGCGTCTGGGTCGACGCCTTCGATCTCGCCGTCTACCCGGTCACTCGCCGCGAGTACGAGACGTTCCTCCAGGGCACGGGACACGAGAGGCCACGCGAATGGGAATCCTTCGATTCCTCGCCGGATCTTCCTGTCGTCGGCGTGAGCTGGTTCGATTGCCAGGCGTACTGCGAGTGGCGTGGACGCGATGCGGAGACGGTCCGTCTCCCGACCGAAGCCGAGTGGGAGCGCGCGGCGCGCGGCGGAGTCGAGGGGCAACGATACCCGTGGGGGGACGAGATCCCCGGCTGGATTCCGGATGGCGGGCGTGGTCCGCTCGACGGACCGTGGCCGGTCACGCTCGGGGAGCCGAACGCATTCGGCCTCTACGGGATCGGCGCCAACGTCCACGAGTGGTGCGCCGACTGGTACGCGTCCGGCTACTACGCGATCTCACCCGATCGCAATCCGCCAGGACCGGCGAGCGGCAGCCGGCGTGCGTCGCGCGGCGGCGCCTGGCGGCATGCGATCACGATCAGCCGCTGCGCCGCACGGAGCCGGATCGATCCGTCGTTCCGCTACACCGACTACGGGTTTCGCCTCGCGCGGAACGCCACGTAACACCTATTGAATGGTGGCGCTCCAGATCTCATGATCGCCGGGGCTCCACGGCGCCCAGGCGAGCAGGCCATCGCGCGACACGTCGAAGTGACGGTCGGGCGAACGGAACGACCCCAGCGTTGTCTCGAGGCGCACGTCGCCGCCATCGCGCGTCACGGACCACAGTTCCGTGCGTGCGGGTGATCCGCGCAGCACGTAGATGCGGGCGCCATCGGCTGACCAGGCCGGAAGAAAGCCCTGCGTGAGCATGCGGCACGCGCCGCTCTCCACCTGGCAGCGCCACGTGGACGTCTCGCCGCGCCATCTCCACACGGCCAGCTCACGCCCGTCAGGCGACCAGCGCCCCATGCGAAACGGTTCGTCGCCGAGAACGCGCTCTTCTCCGGTCTCGAGATCCTGGATGACGACGGCCTCCGGCTCGTTCGAGGACCCGTCGAGCGGCGGCATTCGCGTGTAGGCGATGTAGCGGCCGGTCGGATCGAAGAACGGCGCCGTCTTCTCCTCCCACGACCAGTTCCGGAACGCCTCGCTCGCGCCGCCGAGGGCGGATATCCGCCGGAAGGAGACCTCGGGCGCTGCCTGGAAGAAGAAGATGTCGCGGCCCTCCGGTCCCCAGCGCGGCTGATGATTCAGTTCACGGCCGCCTGTGAGGCGGCGAACGCCGCTCCCGTCCGCCCCGATCACCCAGATCGCGATGGCGAAGTCGTCGCGGCCGAAGAACGTGAGGCGCTGCCCGTCGGGTGAAAACTGCGGAAACAGCAGCTCGGTCCGGCGCTCGAGCAGCGCGCGCTCCGAGCCGGTCGCCAGATCGCGAACGCGAAGTTCCCAGGTGTGCCGCACGTTCGAGTACACGATGCGGCTGCCGTCCGGCGAAAGATCCGGCTCGTCGTCTTCTCCCGCGCCGGTCGTGAGTGGAACGGGATCGCCGCCGTCGACGGGCAGTTGCCACAGCGTACGGCTGCCGGCCCGCGCCGACGAGATCACGATCCACCGGCCGTCGGAGGTCCAGACCGGCCAGCCGCCTTCGCGCAGATCGTGTGTCAGTTGCCGCGGCGTTCCGCTGTCCGCGGCGACGATCCAGAAGTCTCCGTTCGGTCCCTTGTCGGGACGGAAGTACGCGATCCACTTGCCGTCCGGGGAGAAGGCCGGTCCGGACGGGATGCTGTAGTACTTCCGCGGAACGCCTGCGACAGGAGTTGCGTCGCTGCCGTCGGCCGCAGCGGTCCAGATCTGATAATCCCGCTCGTAGACGATGCGCGAGCCGTCGCTCGAGAGATTGGGGTTCGTGCCGCGGTCGATCAGGCGCGTGGGTTCCCCGCCGAGCTGCGGGATGCGCCAGATCGCACTGCCGGCCGAGTACACGATCTGCTCGCCGGACGGCGTCCACCGCGGGCGCGATGCCGCCGGGCCGTCCGTGATCTGGATGGCGGTATCGGACGTGAGCGTGCGAACGAAGATCTGCGGAACGCCTTCGGGATCGGCCGCGACGAACGCGACGTGAGAGCCGTCCGGCGAGAGCGCTGGTGATCGCTCACCGCGGCCCGAGACCGAGAGCAGATGCTGGTCCGACAGAGACAGCGGCGTCGGGCCCGCGCTCCACATCCACACGAACCAGCCGAAGGCAATCGCCAGCACCGCGGCCGCAGCGATCCAGGCGCCGCGGGTACCGATCGCCTGGCGAGCCGGGAGCGGAGTCGCCGCGCGCAACGCCTCGAGCGCGGCGCGGGCTTCCGCGGCGCTGCGAAACCGATCCGTCGGGTTCCTGGCCAGCAGTCGCGAGACGACCGAGGCGATGCCCGCAGGAACGTGCGGCGGCAAGGGTTGAGGGGGTTGTTCGAGGATCGATGACGCGAGCGAAAACGGCGTGTCGCCGCGGAACGGCCGGGCGCCGGCGAGCATCTCGTACAGCACCACGCCGAGCGCCCAGAGGTCCGACCGCTCGTTGCCGCGTGCGCCCTTCAGCACTTCGGGCGCCATATACGGCAGCGTGCCGGCGATGGCGCCGCCCTCGACGACGGTCTGCGATCGCGTGACGTGCTCGGCAATCGCATCGGGCAGCCAGCCCGCGATGCCGAAGTCGAGAATACGCGGCCGCCCGTCGCGGTCGCAGACGACGTTGGCCGTCTTCAGATCGCGATGTACGATCCCCCGCCCGTGTGCGTGAGCGAGACCGTCCGCGATCTGAATGGCAAGGCGCACCGCCTCGTCGGGATCGAGCCCTCCTGGCGGGATCGACCGATCCAGCGGCTCGCCATCCACGTACTCCATCGCGATCCACGGGATGGCGTCCTGTTCGCCGACGTCGTACACATGGCAGATGTTCGGGTGATTGAGCGCGGATGCCGCCCGCGCCTCGTGCAGGAGCTGCGCCCAGGCGGAACCGCCGGGATCGTCGTGGAGGACCTTGAGCGCGACGCGGCGATCGAGCCTTCGATCGCGGGCCAGATAGACCGTGCCCATCCCGCCGGCGCCGAGCGTCGACAGGACTTCGTATGGACCCACCGTCGCACCCTGGTGGAGACGCATCGTGACGGAGTATACAGAAAAGCTCCCACCGCCACGGCCCCGCCTCCCGGCTCACCGCTCGGCCGACGGAAGCAGCAGGTCCTCCAGGAAGAACGCCGACAGCTCGGACCGGCTGCGAAGCCCCGACTTCCGGTAAATCGCCTGCGCCTGCTGTCGAATCGTGGATTCACTGGTGGACCGCACGCTGGCGACCTCTTTGTGGCTGAGTCCCTTGAGAAGCAGGAGTGCAACCTCCCGCTCGGCCGCGGTCAGCTTCCACCGCTCGAACTGACGGTCGATGGCTTCCCCGAGACCACGAAGGGACGTCTGAGCTTCCTCGCGGAATTGCGCGGCCTCGCGCCGGGCGGCGACCAGGTCGACGGTCAGCTGTCTGGCAAGCTGCCGGGATGACCTGAGCTGCCAGGTCAGCGCCACCGCGCCAGCCAGCGCCAGCAGCATGACGGCGGATTCACTGATGAGGTGAACCAGGTCCGTTCCGGCGCGGTAGTCGATCGCGATGTCCCAGGCGATCAGCAGCGCAATCAACGCGAACACGACCACCGCGACCGGGATCATCCGTGATCCTCCATCCGTACGATCGCCTGCCGGAATCTCCCCCTGGTTCATGGACTTGCGGTCGATCGTACATCCGTGCGATGACGCGTGGCCACCCGCCGTCGTCACAGCCGGTAAGTGCCTGCGACGGCACACCAACAAGGAGACGGCCGTGACATCACTACCTTTGCATCCAGCTGTTGTTCATCTTCCACTCGGGCTGGCGTTCGTGCTGCCCTTCCTCGCCGCGGGGTTCGCCTGGGCGCTCTGGACGGGGCGGATCTCTACGCGGGCCTGGATCACCATCGTTGCTTTGCAGGCTGTCCTGCTTGGCGGGGGCCTCGTCGCCATGAACACCGGCGAGCACGAGGAGGATCGGGTCGAGTCGCTCGTCCCGCACGACGCGATCGAGCAGCACGAAGAACTCGCCGATCAGTTCATCTGGGCCACCGGCGCAACGCTGCTGGTTGGCTTGATGGTGCTCGCCTCCGGCCGCCGGCAGCGGGCCGCACGACTGCTGGCTTCGGCGACCGTGATCGGCACCCTCGTGGTCGCGGCCCTGGCGGTAGGCCTGGGCCATGCCGGCGGCGAGCTGGTTTATCGCCACAACGCCGGCGCCGCGTACGCGCCAGCGAGCACCTCATTCAGCAAGCGGCATTGACACGCGAAGGCATCCGTCATTCGTCATTGACAGGCGTCAGTTCCTCTCCCGTTCCCACCAGAACGGCAGGCGCTGACGCCCTTCGTCGCCGACCTCGTTCAAGGTCTTGCCGTCGAGCACACGGCCGTTGAGGACGACCATGCTGATGGTCTCCGAGTAGCGGATGCTCTCGAGCGGATTGCGCTCGAGGACGACGAGGTCCGCGAGCTTGCCGGTCTCGATCGAGCCGATGTCGGCGTCCATGCCGAGGTAGCGCGCGCCGTCGATCGTGGCCGCGCGCAGCGCTTCCATCGGCGACATCCCGCCCTGCTGGAGCATCCACAGCTCCCAGTGCGCGCCAAGGCCCTGGAGCTGGCCGTGGGCGCCGAGCTGGATCGAGCCGCCCGCATCCATGATCTGCTTCGCGCCGCGGGAGATCAGCATGTGATTGAAATCGTCGAGGGGCGCCATCGTCCTGCGGCGCGACCGCGCGTCGACGACCTCGCGCGGCGTGAAGCGCAGCAGCCGCTCGTTCTCCCAGACGTTGGTCGTCTGATACCAGTAGTACTCCCCTGACAGCCCGCCGTAACCGACGATCAGCGTCGGGGTGTACCCGGACTTGCTCTTCGCGAACAGCTCGATCGTGTCCTTGTAGATCCGGGGCACCGGAAGCGAGTGCTCCACACCGGTGTGGCCGTCGAGCACGTGCGTCTGGTTCATGTAGAGCAGCGAGCCCCCCTCGGGCACGTTCAGCATCTGCAGCTCGCGTGCGGCCTTGACGAGCATCTGACGCGAGTCGCGCCGCTGCTGGTTGTAGCTCTTGACCGAGATCGCGCCCGCGGCCTTCAGCCGGCGCATGTGCGAAAGCGCATCCTCATAGTTTTCGACCACCGCCTTGAACGGCGTCTCGGCGCCGTAAAGGATGGTGCCGGTCGAGAAGAGACGCGGCCCGAGCTTCAGGCCCGCACGCACCATCTCGGCGTTCGTGAACACCGTCACGGTGTCGTTCGATGGATCGTGCGACGTCGTGACGCCGAACGCGAGATTGGCGGCGAGCGGCCAGCTGGCTTCCGCGAGCAGCCCGCTCGACTCGCCGCCGACGTGGGCGTGGACGTCGACCATGCCCGGCATGATCGTCTTGCCCTTCACGTCGATGCGCGTCGCGCCCGACGGGATCTGCACCGACGAGGACGGCCCGACGGCGCTGATCCGGTTCCTGTCGATCACGATCGTCGCGTTCTCGATCACGCCCGGCGTCCCCTCGATCGGCCCTGGCTTCAGCCCGGCCATCGTGATCACGCGCGCGCCGACGAGCGCCACCACGCCTTCCGGCTTGTCGGACGCCGTCGTGAATCCGATGTTGATCCCCTTCGCCTCGGGCTCGTCCGGCTTCGGCTGTGCGCCCTCGACGAACGGAAAGGTCCGCGACAGCTCTCTCGTGAACAGTTCGGGGCCGAGCGTCCAGTGCACCTTCGTGCTGTCACCCGACCAGTGCAGGAAGAACCCGGTATCGCGCGAGATCCGCTGCACCGGATACGCGGATGTCGTCGGGCTGATGTCGACGACGCGGCCGGTGCGCGGGAAGGGTGCCACGTACGTGCGGAACCGCTCTTCGAACGCGATCCATTCACCGTTGGGCGAAATGGCGTAGTCGGTGGCGTTCTGGCTGCGGATGTGCTCGATCTCGTCGCGGCCGGGCAGCGGCGACGCGGTGGCCGGCACCGCGATGCTCACCAGCGTGTTCTGGTTGTTGCGGAAGTCCCTGAAGTAGATGCGCGTGCCGGTGTGATCGAACTCCGGCTCCGATCCGCCTTCACGCGCGAGCAGCGGCTCGCCGCCGGATGCGGGGACGACGTAGATGCCGGCGCCGTCGCCGTAGAGCGGACCGCGCGTGAGGTCCGCGCCTGCGTGACGGTAGACGATCTTCTGCCCGTCGGGCGAGAACGACGGCTCGACGTAGTGGCCGGGCTTCGAGATCACGTCGCGACCGCCGGTGCCGTCCGGTCTGATGACGCGGACGCGCCCCTTGTCGGCGTCCGTCCAGGTCGTGTAGACGATCCACTGTCCGTCGCGTGAGAAGGACGGGAAGAACTCGAGCGCGTTGCTGGTGGTGAGCCGCTTCGGTTCACCCTGCGGCAG
>DASWVN010000099.1:0-44312 GCA_036401215.1 Vicinamibacterales bacterium
GATCAGGAAGGCGTTGCCGTCAGACGGCTGCGTACGTCGTTCCGAAATTCGACCCGTCCGGGTAAAGCGCTGGATCAGGAAGGCGTTGCCGTTAGACGGCTGCGTACGTCGTCCCGAATTCGACCCGTCCGGGTAAACCGCTGCATCAGGAAGACGTTGCCATTAGACAGCTGCGTACATCGTCCCGAATTCGCCCCGTCCGCTCGCGTCCTGTTCTTTACCATCTACCATCTTCCATTTACCATCCCGTCAGGTGCGCAGCTTATTCTCCAGGACCTGACGGGCGCTGAAATCGGCAACCTGCAGGTAGTACTCCGCCGACGCGAGCAGCGCAGCAGACGGAACCAGGCCGACGATTTCACTCTCGAGGATCGAGACGCCGTAGCGTTCCGCCTCGCGCTTGACCATCTCGAACACTCTGAAGATCGGGGTCTTCTGATAGTTCGTCAGGTTCATCGAGACCTGCGCGATCCGGCGGTCTTCGAGCATCACGCCCATCGCCTTGACGAAGCGGAGGCCGCCGCCGCTGTGTCGAATCGCGGCGGCGATCTTCTTCGCGACGTCGAGACGATCGGTGTTCAGGTTGATGTTGTAGGCGATCAGCGGCATTCGCGCGCCGATCACCGACGCGCCCGCCGATTCGTGCGGCCGGGCAGGACCGAAGTCCGGCGCCCAGCCAGGCGAGGCCATCTTGGCTGCCAGCCCTTCGAACTCTCCACGGCGGATGTCCTCGAGATTCTTGCGCACAGGATTCGTCGAGGCGTCTTCGTAGAGGTACACGGGCACCGCGAAGCGCTCCGCGACCGTTGCGGCGACGTCCTTCGCCAGCGCCACGCAATCCTCCATCGTGACCCCCTCGATCGGCACGAAGGGGACGACGTCGACGGCGCCGAGCCTGGGGTGTTCTCCCTGGTGCGTCCGGAGATCGATGCTGGCCACGGCGGCTTCGAAGAGCGCGAGGGTGGCGGCTTTCAGCGACGGCGCGTCACCGACAAGGGTGAACACCGAGCGGTTGTGGGATGCATCTGATGAATGGTCGAGAAGGCGGACCCCTGGAGTATTGGTGATCGCGCCGATCAGCTTTTCGATGACATCCTGACGGCGTCCCTCGCTCACGTTCGGAATCGATTCAATAATGGCCATCAGGAGACTATAATTCCGGAAGCGTTCGCTGCTCCAGACCTGCACATGACCGATTCGCTGCGTTCACCCCGCCTGCCCTCGCCGGCAGACGTCCAGGAACGCGATGCCCGCATCGAGGAGTTCCTGCTCGCCGGGCTCGATCATTACTTCGCCGAACAATACGAACTGGCCATCAATGTCTGGACGCGTGTCCTCTTCATCGACCGCGGACACGCGCGGGCCCGCGCCTACATCGAACGGGCGCGTGGGGCGATTGGCGAGCGGCAGCGGAAGGGTGACGAACTCCTGCACACGGGCACGGCAGCGCTCGACCGCGGGGACGCGGGTGCGGCCCGGGAACTCGTCGCCTCGGCGGTCGAGCACGGCGCGTCGTCCGACGAAGCGCTCTCGCTGATGGCCCGGATCGACCGGCTCGAGGCGGCCGCGCTTCCCGCTAGCACCCCGGTCCGTCAGCAGGCGGGACCGATCGGCTCCGCAGTACCGGCGCGGATTCCCGCCGGGGCGCGGCTGAAATGGATCGGTGTCGGTGTGTGTGCGGGCGTCATCCTCGGCGCGGCGTCGCTTGCTGGATTCCTGCAGGGAGCGTTGCCGGCGGCCTTTTTCGGCAGGCCCGAGACCATTCCGGTCTCGACCCTCAACTCGCCGTTGCCCGTGCCATCGACAGCGGAGATCGCGGTGACGCGGGGGCAGGCCTTGTTCGCGCGGGGGCAGTTGCACCAGGCGCTCGCGGTGCTCGCGGAGGTGCCGGAAGGCGATCCACTTCGGGCGCGGGCCGACGAACTCGTGAGCGCGATCCAGCGGCAACTCCTCGCCGCCGCTCGCTCGCGGTACGGGACTGCGACCGAAGGGGCCACCCGTCGACCATGAAGTGCCCCAAGTGCCAGTACATCACCTTCGACGGAGGCGACCGCTGCCGCAACTGCGGGTATGACTTCTCGCTGACCGTCGACGTGCCCGAACTGGACCTGCCGATCAAGACCGGTGACGAGGCGCTTGGACCGCTGGCCGACTTCGATCTCTCGAGGCCCGGCGAGCCGGATCCCACGCCGCCTCCGACGCCGGCCCCTCTGGCGGGTCCGCGCGCCCGCAAGGAGCGCGCAATCGAGTTGCCCCTGTTCGTGGACCGCGGTCTGGACGATGATCGTCCGCTCGTCCGGCTGCCGGCGGTGCCGCGAGCACCGGTCGCAGTCCGCAAGTCGACGCGGACCGAGCCGCCTCGGCTGGCGCTTGAGGATGCGGAGATCGATACCGAAGTCCCGGCGGTACGCAAACCAGCGGTGGCGGTTGCCGCAGTGCGAAAGCCGGCGGAGCAGCAGACGCCGGAACCGTCCGACGTCGCCGCGGCAGAAACCGGAACCGCACCGGCCTCCGCCCGCCTGCTCGGCGGCGCGATCGACGTCGGCTTGCTCGGCGCCATCGATCTGGCGTTGCTGTATCTGACATTGCGAATGTGCGACCTCGAGTTCTCCCAGGCGTCCGCCCTTCCACTGACGCCGTTTCTTGCGTTCCTTGCCCTGCTCAATGGCGGCTACGCGACGGCCTTCACCGCGGCAGGGGGGCAGAGCATCGGCAAGATGGCCGCGGGCACACGGGTCGTAAATGCCGATGAATCGGCGTGGACCGATCGCGTCCCGCTCGGTCAGGCGATCGTTCGGGCCGTCGGGTACTTCGTCTCGGCGCTGCCCGCCGGTCTGGGGTTTCTTCCTGCCTTCCTCGGTCCCGATGGACGCGCCGTGCACGACCGTATCGCCCACACGCGCGTCGTGAAAGCGTGACGCGCCTCGCCGTTTTCATCGCCACCGCCGGCTATTCCGGGTACTTCCCGTTTGCGCCGGGAACGGTCGGTTCTGCGGTCGGCCTGCTGTTCTACGTCCTCGTCTGGTGGATGGCGTCCCCGGTGTTCGAGGTCGCCTTCATCGTTGCGCTGTTTGCCGCGGGTGTCTGGGCTGGCACGACCGCTGAGCGCTACTTCGGCGGCGTCGACCCGGGCCCGATCGTCCTCGACGAAGTGGTCGGCATGCTCATCACGCTCGCGTTCATTCCCGGAATCGGGCTGTCGGGCGCGCTTGCCGGCTTCGTGCTCTTTCGCATCTTCGACGTCATCAAGCCCTATCCTGCGTCGCGGCTCGAGCGGCTGCACGGCGGTCTCGGCGTGATGGCCGACGATGCGATGGCGGCTGTCTATGCGAACGTGAGCCTTCGCCTCCTCCTGTGGCTGCTGCCGGGATGGATCGCATGACGGCGCCGCTTGCGACCGCCGAGGTGATCGCGGTCGGTAGCGAGTTGCTGGGAACCACGCGCCTCGATACGAACTCGCTGTTCATCTCGGACCAGCTCGCGCGCCTGGGCATCGAGCTGAAGACCAAGTCGGTCGTGGGAGACGATCGTGGGCGCCTGGCGGATGTGCTGAGGAATGCGCTGGGGCGTGCCGACCTGGTCATTCTCACCGGAGGACTTGGTCCGACCGACGATGATCTGACGCGGGAAGCGGTGGCCGACGTGCTCGGTCTCGAGCTGGTCGAGGATCCTGCGATCACCGCCCGGATCCGTGCACGGTTCCAACGGCGCGGTTTGCCCATGCCGGAGGTGAATCGGCGCCAGGCGATGGTGCACCGGGGCGCCCGCTCGCTCCCGAATCCGAACGGCTCGGCACCCGGCATCGTGATCGAAACCGACGGAAAGCTGGTGGTCCTGCTGCCGGGACCTCCACGCGAACTCCAACCGATGCTGACCGTTCTGTGTACCGAGGGTGGCGCCATCGCGGATCGAGCCGGACGCGAACGGCTGTTCACTGCCTCGCTGTACACGGCCGGGCTGCCGGAATCGCGTGTCGAGGAACTGGTGCAGCCGATCTACTCGCGATGGCGGGATGCGGCCGAGCCGATCAGCACGACGATCCTCGCGGCGCCAGGACAGGTGGAGATCCACCTGACCATGCGTTCCGAGGATCGCGAGCGCGCGACGGACATCCTCGAACGTTCGCGCGCGCAGCTCGCGGCGGCCCTCGGCGAAAGCGTGTTTTCCATCGACGGACGCCCATTGCCGCACGTCGTCGGCGACCTGCTGCGTGAAGCAGAGTTGACGTTCGCGGCGGCCGAGTCGTGCACGGGCGGACTGCTGCTGCAGCGAATGACGGACGTCGCCGGGAGTTCGGCGTACGTCAAGGGTGGCGTGGTCGCCTACAGCAACGAGTTGAAGATCCAGTTGCTCGGTGTGGATCCTGCGCTGCTCGAGGCGCACGGCGCCGTCAGCGAACCGGTGGCGGCAGCGATGGTGGACGGCATTCGTGAGCGGACCGGCGCGGACGTCTGTGTATCCATCACCGGGATTGCTGGTCCGGGCGGCGGATCTGACACGAAACCGGTCGGGACCGTCGTCATCGGCGTCCTCGTTGCGGGGCAGCCGTTGTCGCTTCGGACCCACCTGTTCCCGGGGGGACGGGAGATGGTGCGGCTGCAGTCGTGCCAGATGGCGCTCGATCGTGTACGCCGTATGTTGGCCACGGAAAGCACACGAGAAGGAACACGGAAGCGTATCTGAATGCGTCTCTTCGTAGCGGCGGAACCATCGGACGAGGTGCGTGCGGCGGCGGAGGCGTGCGCGCGGCGGTTGCACGACCGCCTGGCGAGGGCGAAGGCCGCGGCGGGGATCCGCTGGGTGCCGGTCACCAACATGCACCTCACGGTTTGGTTCCTCGGGGAAGTGTCGGACGTGCGAGCCGGTGCCGTTCTCGAAGCGCTGCGCCCCCAACTCGAGACGCCCGCGTTCGACGTGCACATTGCCGGCTTCGGCGCGTTTCCACCGGCCGGGCCGCCTCGCGTGCTGTGGATGGGCGTGACGGAAGGGCTGGAGGATCTCGCGCGTGTGCACGATGAGGTCGGCGCGCGTTTGCAGCCGTGGGGATTTCCACCCGAGGGCCGCGCCTACTCCGCGCACCTCACCATCGCGCGCGTGAAGGAGCCGCCGCACGGGGCCGCCCGCGCGGCGATCCGGCAGGCAATCGCTCATGAGGAGGCCGATGCCGGTTCGTGCCGCATCACGGAACTCACCGTGTTCCGCAGCCGAACGTCCCCGCACGGCGCCACCTACGAGCCGCTGCTGCGAGTACCATTGAGTTGATGCTCCCGATTGTTCTGGGATACCTGGCGGGGTCCGTTCCCTTCGCCTTCCTGCTCGCGCGCCGCCGTGGGATCGATGTGCGAGTGGCGGGCAGCGGCAACGTCGGGGCCGCCAACGTGCTGCGCACGACCGGTCCCTGGCGGGGCGTGATCGTGATGGCGCTCGACATGATGAAGGGGATGACCGCCGTTGCGATGGCGCAGCTAATGTCGAGCGGCGCCGGGACCGCCTCGCTGGCGGGCGCGGCGGCCATCGTGGGGCACATCTATCCGGTGTGGCTGCGGTTCCACGGAGGCAAGGGAGTTGCGGTAGCCGCCGGCGTGTTCACGATGCTCACGCCCGTGTCGGCGGCAACGGCGGCTGCGGTCTTTCTGGCGATCGCATGGACCACCCGCTACATCTCGCTTGCATCCATTGCGGCGACTCTGGCGTTGCCTCCGGCCGCATGGGTCCTCGGTTCGCCGCAGCCGGTGGTGCTGGTGGCTTTTGGCAGCGCCGCGTTGATCCTGTTCCGGCATCGCGCCAACTGGCACCGGCTGCGCACCGGCACCGAACGTCGTGTAGGAGCGCGGGCGTGAAGCGAACCGCCGTTCTTGGCGCGGGCAGCTGGGGAAGCGCGCTCGCCGTCCATCTCGCGCGCGCCGGCCACGAAGTGCGTCTGTGGGCGCGCGATGCCGCATTCGTCCAGGAGCTTCGGTCGAGTCGCGAGAACGCCCGCTATCTGCCTGGCGTTCCAATGCCGGACGCCATCGCGGCGACCGACTCGCTGCAGGAAGCCGTCCGCGACGCGCGCTTCGTCGTCCTCGCGGTCCCGTCCCACGGTTTGCGCGCGGTTGCCCGCCGGCTCGAGCCACACCTCGCGCGCGGGACCATTCTCGTCAGCGCTACCAAGGGGCTCGAAGTCGACACGCTGCAACGGATGTCGGAAGTCATCGGCGAAGAGACGAAGGGCTGCTGCACGACCGTCGTGCTGTCGGGACCGAGCTTCGCCGCCGAGGTCGCGCTCGGCCTGCCCGCGGCCGTCCTTGCCGCGTCGACCACCAGCGATTCCGCCGCCGCCGTGCAGGAGCACTTCCGCGGCCGTGGCCTGCGGCTCTACGTCAACGATGATGTCGTCGGCGTGGAGATCGGCGGCGCCATGAAGAACGTGATCGCCATCGCGGCTGGATGCGTCGAGGGCCTCGGCCTGGGGCACAACGCGCTCGCGGCGTTGATCACGAGAGGCCTCGCCGAGATCACGCGCCTGGCGATTGCCGTCGGGGGCAGGCGTGAGACGCTCGCCGGCCTCAGCGGGCTTGGAGATCTCGTGCTGACGTGCACGGGAGATCTCAGCCGGAACCGGAGAGTGGGCATCGAGCTTGGCCGCGGCCGCCAGATCGACGAGATCCTGAGCGGCATGCGCATGGTGGCCGAGGGAGTGCGCACCACGAGGGCGGCGCTGGCGCTCGGGGCGCGCCACGGGATCGAGCTGCCGATCGCGGCGCAGATGCAGGAGGTGCTGGACGGCCGCACGCCGCCGCTTCGCGCCGTGGAGACGCTGATGCTGCGCCGCCAGCGAGCCGAGGTGGACGGGTAAAACTGCGAACTATGAACTCCGAACTCCGAACTATGAACTGCGAGTTCGGCGTTCAAAGTTCATAGTTCGGAGTTCATAGTTCGGAGTTTCTGAACCTCATCATGGGTTTTTTCGATCGGATCAAACAGTCCCTCACACGTACGAAGGAGCGCTTCGAGGAGGTCGTCAACCTCTCCGAGGCTCCCGATAGCCGCAGTCGCCCGGTCGCCCTCGAGACGATCGAGGCGCTCGAAGAGGCCTTGATTTCCGCCGACGTGGGCATGGCCGCCACCGGCCAGATCATCGACGCCGTGAAGGCGAAGCGCGAGCGCGGCGAATCGCTGCGGACGCTCGTGAAGGAAGAGATCCGCTCGATCCTCCACGGCGCCGAGGAGCCGCCGCAGAACGGCCATAGACCGCACGTCATCATGATCGTGGGCGTCAACGGCACCGGCAAGACCACGACGGTGGGGAAGCTTGCGAAGCTGCTGCGTGACGGCGGCAAGACGCCGGTGATCTGTGCAGCCGACACCTTCCGGGCGGCGGCGGTCGAACAGCTCGAGATCTGGGCGAAGCGCGCCGGCGTGGACATCGTCCGTGCCAAAACCGGTTCCGATCCCGCGGCCGTGGTGTTCGACGCGCTCGTAGCCGGCAAGGCCCGCGGCCGCGACGTCGTGATCATCGACACCGCCGGACGGCTGCACACGCGGGTGAACCTGATGTCCGAGCTCGAGAAGATCAGGCGCGTCGCGTCCCGGGAGGTCGAGGGCGCGCCGCACGAAGTACTGCTGGTGCTGGATGCGACGGTCGGACAGAACGGGCTGGCCCAGGCCCGCGAGTTCACCAGCGTCGCTGGGGTGAACGGCATCGTGCTGACCAAACTCGATGGCACGGCGAAAGGCGGTATCGCGGTCGCGATCGCGCACGATCTCAAGCTGCCGATCCGCTACGTCGGTGTCGGCGAAGGGATCGATGACCTGATCCCGTTCTCGCCCGACGACTACGTGGACGCGCTGTTCGAGGAGAAGTGGTAACAACGCCCATCGCCGTCGGCGTGAGCGAGCGTGCAGAGGGTCCAAGGGCGAAGCCCCCGGAGTGAAAATGGACGCGTTTTACATGCGCAAGGCGCTCCAGCTCGCCGAGCGCGGACGCGCCACCACATCTCCGAATCCGATGGTCGGCGCGCTCGTCGTCGACAGCGGCGGCGTCATCGTGGGAAGAGGCTCGCACGAAGCTGCCGGCGGGCCTCACGCCGAAGTCCTCGCGTTGCGCGATGCCGGCGCACGCGCTCGCGGCGCGACCCTGTATTGCACGCTCGAGCCGTGTTGCCACACCGGGCGCACCGGACCATGCGCACCAGTCGTTGCTGATGCCGGTATCAAGAGGCTCGTCATCGCGACCGAGGATCCGAATCCTGCTGTGGCCGGCGGCGCGGCCTGGTTGCGGGCGCGCGGGCTCGACGTCGTCAGCGGCGTCCTGGCCGACGACGCGTATCGTCTGAACGCTCCTTTTTTCACCCGCGTGAGGCTCGGACGTCCGTACGTCACGATGAAAGTGGCGCTCAGTCTGGACGGCAAAATCGCGGCGGCACCCGGTGTGCGAACGCCGATCACCGGACCGGAGGCCGCGCGGTTGGTCCACCGTGATCGCGCCGAAGTCGATGCGATCGCCGTGGGTTCGGGTACTGTCCTCGCCGATGACCCGCAACTGACCGCACGCGGGGCGTTTCGACGGCGTCCGTTGATCCGCGTGATCTACGACCGTCGCCTGCGAACGCCGCCGGGCGCACGCCTGTTCCGCACCCTCGATGCCGGACCGGTCATAATTGTCTGTACCGCTCAATCGCTGGAAGACGCTGCGGCGAGGGCCGATGAGTTGAGGGCCCGTGGGGCGGAGTTCCTCGTCGTCGACGACCGATTCGGGGTCCGATCCTCGCTCGAAGCGCTGAGCGCGCGCGGGATGTCTTCGCTCGTCGTCGAAGGAGGGAGGCTGCTGCACGCCGCGTTCTGGGACGAGAACGTCGTCGATCGCGTCCAGATCTATGTAGGCAGCCGTGTGCTCGGTGAGGCCGGCGTTCCATGGCTCGAACAGCCGGTGTTGAGTTCGGTACGAATTGCCGACCGGAGGGCGTTCCCGGTGGGCGAGGGGGATACGCTCCTGGAGGGACATGTTCACGGGTCTGATTGAAACCGTCGGAGAGATTTCGGAAGTCAAGCCGACTCCGGCGGGATACCGGCTCAGGGTGGCGACCTCGCTCGCTCCGGCCCTGCAGCCTGGCGACAGCCTGGCGGTCGACGGTGTCTGCCTGACCGTGGTTTCCGCGGACGGCGAAGGCATTCACGCCGATGTGTCCCCCGAAACCGCACGAGTCACCACGCTCGGATCCGTGAGGCGGGGCGCGCGGGTGAACCTGGAACGTCCGCTCCGAGCCGACGGACGCGTCGGCGGACACTTCGTCCAGGGGCACGTGGACGGCACCGGCGCGATCGAAGAGATCCGGGTGGAAGGGGACTCACACTGGGTCACCGTCACCTTTCCACCGCCGATGGCGCCATTCATCGTCCGAAAGGGATCGATCGCCGTCAACGGCATCAGCCTCACGATTGCCGGCGCCGATGAGCGCCGGTTCGACGTTCAGATCATCCCGTTCACCTGGACGCACACGAACCTGCAGGACAACAGGCCGGGCGACACGGTGAATCTGGAATGCGACATACTCGGAAAGTACGTCGTCCACGCAGTGGACAGACTTCACAAACGCTGAAACGGCGCACCATGGCCACCGAAAGAAAACGAAGATCCACTCCGAAATCTCCCTTTGCCTCCATCGAGGATGCCGTCGCGGCGATTCGCGACGGTCACATGATCATCGTCGTCGACGACGAGGACCGCGAGAACGAGGGGGATCTCACCATCGCGGCGGAGAAGGTCACCCCTGAGGCGATCAACTTCATGGCCACGCACGGCCGCGGGTTGATCTGCATGCCGATGACGCCGCAGCGGCTCGAGGAACTCGACATCCCGCTGATGGTCTCGCAGAACACGACGACGTTCGATACGGCGTTCTGCGTGTCGATCGAAGCGAAGGGGGTGACGAGCACGGGGATCTCGGCGGCCGATCGTGCTGCCACCATTCTCGCGGCCATCGATCCGAAGACGCGGCCGGCCGATCTCGCACGTCCGGGGCACATGTTTCCGCTGCGGGCCCGCGACGGCGGTGTGCTCGTGCGCGCGGGTCAGACCGAAGCCGCGGTCGACCTGGCGCGGATCGCCGGTCTGTATCCTGCCGGCGTCATCTGCGAAATCATGAATCCGGACGGCACCATGGCCCGGGTGCCGGACCTCACCAAGTTTGCCAAAAAGCACAAGCTGCTGATGATCACGGTCGCGGACCTGATCCAGTACCGCATGCGCACCGAAGGGCTCGTTCGCCGCGTCGCGTCTGCCGCGCTCCCGACCGACCATGGCGAGTTCCGGGTGATCGCATTCGAGAGTCTCATCGACCGCGAAACGCATATCGCGCTGGTCAAGGGGGATATCGGGAACGGCGAGCACGTGGTGGTCCGCGTCCACTCGCGCTGTCTGACCGGCGATGTCTTTCATTCCTCCCGGTGCGATTGCGGTTCGCAACTGGAAAGCGCCATGGAGAGGATCGCCGCCGAAGGGCGCGGTGTGCTGCTGTATCTGAACCAGGAGGGACGGGGCATCGGCCTGTCGAACAAGATCCGCGCGTACGAGCTGCAGGACCAGGGGTTCGACACCGTCGAAGCGAACGAGCGGCTCGGCTTCAAGGCGGACCAGCGCGATTACGGCATCGGCGTCCAGATCCTGCGCGACCTCGGCGTCAAGTCGATGCGCCTGCTGTCGAACAATCCCCGCAAGCTGGTCGGGCTCGAGGGCTACGGGCTCTCCGTGAGCGAATGGATTCCGCTCGAAATCCCGGCCTCGGAGCACACCCGGCGGTATCTGACCACAAAAAAGGTCAAGCTCGGCCACAAGCTGACGGGAGTCTAGGAGAGGGACGGGAACTCCGAACTACGAACGGCGAACAACGAACTCGGAAACTCCGAACTACGAACGGCGAACTACGAACTCAGAAACTGCGAACTACGAACGGCGAACTACGAACTCAGAATCGCGGCTTGCGCGAAGAACCCCAAGAACCCAGAACCCCAAGAACCAAGGAACCAAGGAACCAAGGAACCAAGGAACCAAGAACCCCAAGAACCAGGAACCCAGAACCCGAGAACCCAGAACCCCCTGGAACCCGCTGGAACCCTCGAGAACCCCCTGGAACCCTCTGGAACCCGTTGAGAACCCCTCGTGGAACCCCCGGCCGCGCGAAGCGCGCCGGACCAAATTGACAGGTATCCACCCCTTCGACTACCATAACCGTTTGCGTCTGAAGCTCTTACAGCCGCAGGGCATCCCGGATCGAACCCATGTTTGAATCGCTCAGCGACCGGCTACAGGGAGTTTTTCGCTCCCTTCGCGGCGAAGCCCGCCTGACCGAAGAGACGGTCGAGTCCGCGCTGCGTGAAATCCGCCTGGCGTTGCTCGAGGCAGACGTCAACTTCAAGGTCGTCAAGGCGTTCATCGATCGGGTTCGTGACAAGGCGGTCGACCAGGAAGTTCTCAAGAGTCTGACGCCAGCGCAGCAGGTCGTCCGCATCGTGCGAGACGAAATGCTGGCCCTGTTCGGCGAAACACAGGGAGGGCTCCCCCCGACGCAGCAGCGGCCTCGGGTCGTGCTGATGCTGGGGCTTCAAGGGTCGGGCAAGACGACGACCAGCGGCAAGCTGGGGCGTTGGCTGGCCAAGCAGGGGAAGCATCCCATCCTGGTGTCGACAGACGTCAGGCGGCCGGCGGCGATCGAGCAGTTGAATGTCGTCGCGAAGCAGGCAGGTGTGCGCGTGCACGATCCTGCCGGTGAGATGGATCCGGTGAAGCGGGCATCGGGCGCGCTCGCCGAAGCCAAGAACGCCGGGTTCGACGCCGTGATCGTCGACACGGCCGGGCGCCTGCACATCGACGATGACCTGATGACGGAACTGCAGGCCATCAAGTCGGCCGTGCAGCCGTCGGACCTGTTGTTCGTCGCCGATGCGATGACCGGGCAGGACGCCATCAAGAGCGCGGGCGAGTTCAATCGCCGCATCGGGGTGACTGGCGTCGTGCTCACAAAGATGGACGGCGACGCGCGCGGCGGTGCGGCGCTGTCGGTCGTCGGCGTCGTCGGCGTGCCGATCGCGTTCGTCGGGAGCGGTGAGCGGCTTCAGGATCTCGAGCCGTTCCACCCCGATCGCGTGGTGTCGCGCGTGCTCGGGATGGGAGACGTGCTGTCGCTCATCGAGAAGGCCGAAGAGGCGGTCTCGCTCGAAGACGCCGAGAAGCTCGAGGAGAAGATCCGGAAGAACGCCTTCACGCTGGAGGACTTCCGCGACCAGCTCCGGACCATCAAGAAGATGGGGCCGATCGAGCAGATCCTCGGGATGTTGCCCGGCATGGGCAACCTGAAGGAGATGGCGGCCGCGCGCGAGCAGGTCGATGACAAGCAGCTCGCGCGGGTCGAGGCGATCATCAACTCGATGACGCCGCAGGAGCGCCGGAACCATCAGCTGATCAACGGCCAGCGGCGCAAGCGGATCGCGAAGGGCAGCGGCACGTCGGTCGAAGAGGTGAATCGCCTGCTCAAGCAGTTCGTGCAGATGCAGAAGATGCTGAAGCAGCTTGGCGGGATGGCGGGGTTCGGAGGCGGCAAGAAGATGAAGCGCCCGAACCTGAACATGATGAAGTCGATGATGAACAGGTAAGGGACAGAGGCATCTATGTTAGCTATTCGTTTGAGAAGGGCCGGATCCAAGAAGCGTCCGTTCTTCCGCGTCGTCGTGACCGACTCGCGGGCGGCGCGCGACAGCAGCTTCGTCGAAGTGCTCGGGGCGTACAACCCGCGCCTCGCACCCGAGTCGTTGAAGATCGATCGCGAGCGCTTCGACTACTGGGTGAAGTCGGGTGCGGTGCCGTCGGATACAGTCCGGACGCTGGTCGCGCGGATGCCGCCCGCCGAAGCCGAGACCGCGACCGAGCAGGCCGCATCGTGAGCCGCGCGCGCGAGGTCGTCGAGGTCGTCGCGCGCACGCTGGCCGACAAGCCGGACGCCGTGAGGGTCACCGAGCGTGAGGCCCGCGGGCAGACGTTCGTCGAACTCATGACGGCGCCGGGCGATCTTGGACGGGTCATCGGCCGGCAGGGCCGGACGGCGGCGGCGATCCGGACCCTGGCGAATCTGGCCGCCGAACTCGACGGCACGAGAGTGACCGTCGATTTTCGCGACGAGTAACCTGGCGGACCGCGGGCCGGTCGGGGCGACGATGGCTGAAGATCTCCTCCTCGTGGGCCGTGTGGCCAGGGCGCACGGCAACAAGGGGCAGGTCATCGTCAATCCGGACACCGATTTCGCGGAGGACCGCTTCGTCGTCGGCATGACGCTGAGGGTCGGTGAGCGTGGCGAGCCACGAAAGATCGTCGCCGCGCGGTTCCACCAGGGGCGGCCGATCATCGCGCTCGAAGGTGTCGAGACGATGGACGACGCCGAAGCGCTGGCCGGAGCGGAGTTGAAGGTGGCGGCGACCGAGATCCCGCCGCTGCCGGACGGCACGTTCTACCGGCACGACCTGGTGGGGTGCGAGGTGGAGGACACCGAAGGACGGGCTATTGGGACCGTCGCGGCGGTGGAAGGTCCGCTCGAGGGGAGCCGGCTGGTGATTCATGCGCCGCAGGGCGAAGTGCTGATTCCGCTCGTCGCCGAGATCTGCGTCGAAGTCAACCCGGCGGCCAGACGGATCCGCGTTGCGGCGCCGGAAGGGCTGATCGAGCTGAACGCAAAGTCGTGAGATTCGACATCGTCACCATCTTTCCGCAGATGGTGCGGGGCCCGCTGACAGAGGGGATCGTCGGACGGGCGATCGCGCGGGGGCTGCTCGACGTGAAGGTCCACGACCTGCGTGACTTCACGACCGACCGGCATCGCGTTGTCGATGACGTGCCGTTCGGCGGTGGACCGGGAATGGTGCTGAAGCCCGAGCCGCTGTTCCGGGCGGTCGAGAGCATCAGGGCCGAGCGCGGGAATCCGGGTGCGGTCGTGTTGACGTCGCCGGACGGCGCGAAGCTGACGCAGGACCTGGCCGGACGGTTGCGACAGCTCGATCATGTCGTGATCCTGTGCGGCCGGTACGAAGGGGTCGACGAACGGGTGCGGCAGCACCTGGCGACCGAGGAGATTTCGATCGGCGATTACGTGTTGTCGGGCGGCGAACTGCCCGCGCTCGTGATCGTCGACGCCGTGGCCCGGCTGGTGCCGGGGGTGGTTGGAGACGAGCAGTCGGTGGCGCGCGACACGTTCGCGCGCGGGTTGCTCGACTTCCCGCAGTACACGCGGCCGGCGGAATTTGCGGGCTATGCGGTGCCTCCCGTGCTGCTGTCGGGGCACCACGCGGAAATCGAACGCTGGCGCCGTCGCGAGGCGCTGGCTCGGACACTGGAGCGGCGGCCGGACTTGCTGGCCGGCGCCGACCTGGACCCGGACGACCGGGCGATACTGAGCGAGTTAGTCAAGAAGGAGACACAGCAATGACTGCGGTAGAGACCGTCGAACGCGCGAACATGGTTCAGCGTCCGGCGATGAAAGCTGGCGACACCGTCCGTGTACACGTCAAGGTGCGCGAAGGTGACAAGGAGCGCATCCAGGTGTTCGAGGGCATGGTGATCGGTCAGCACCGCGGCGGCGCCCGCGCGACCTTCACCGTTCGCAAGGTGTCGTTCGGCCAGGGCGTCGAGCGCATCTTCCCGCTGCACTCGCCGATCATCGACAAGATCGAGGTGATCCGCACCGCGAAGGTCCGGCGTGCGAAGCTGTACTTCCTGCGCGGCCTGCGCGGCAAGGCAGCCAGGATGAAGGAAACGAAGAAGACCACCGCCTAAAACTCCGAACTATGACCTCCGAACGACGAACGCAGAACGACTGATTCGCGGTTCCCAGTTCATAGTTCGGAGTTCACAGTTCGGAGTTTCTTTCGTGGTCAAGGTTCGGGCGTTCAGGACGCTGGAGAACTCCCTCCGGCGCATGGGCTTCAACCACGTCGCTGGTGTCGACGAGGTTGGACGCGGCTGCCTTGCCGGCCCGGTCGTGGCCGCCGCCGTCGTGCTCGACCCGAACCGCTACATCCCGCGCGTCTGCGACTCCAAGACCGTCACGGCGCTCGAGCGTGAGCGCCTCTACAAGCGCATCACCCGGTCCGCGATCGCCTGGGCGGTTGCGGCGTGCGATCCTCCCGAAATCGACGACATCAACATCCATCAGGCGTCGCTCCGCGCGATGAACAAGGCGATCATGTCGCTGGTGCCGCTGCCCGACATCGTGCTGGTCGATGCCTTTCGCGTGCCGAACCTGCCGATGGCCCAGAAGCCGGTCGTCCACGGGGATGCCCGGTGCACCGCGATCGCCGCGGCGTCCATCATCGCCAAGGTCACCAGGGACCGTGCCATGACCGAACTGCACGCCGCCGATCCACGCTATGGATTCGACCGGCACAAGGGCTACGCCACGCGGGATCACCTCGCCGCCGTCGGCCGCTTCGGCTATTCGCCGGCGCACCGCCGTTCGTTCCGCCCACCCTCACTGTTTGATAACATCGACGAACTTCCGAGCACCTGATCCGCTAATTTGTCCATCGACCGCGACGCCACACTGAAGATCGCCGACGAGTTCCTCCGCGACGGGCGCGAGGACGACGCCGCTGCCTGCATCGAGCTGGCCGTCGACGAACTGATCATCGCGGGAAGCTTCGGCGATGCCGCAACGCTCCTGCAGGACTTTCTCGTACGTGTGCCCGGGCGGATCCCGACACTGCTGCGCTTCATCGAAGTCTGCCTGGACGGCGGGTTCGAGGCGCTGATGTTCGACGGGCAGGCGATGCTGGCCGATGCGTACCTCGTTGCGGGCCGGGCGGCTGAGGCGCTGGTGATTGCCGAGGACCTGGTCGCGCGCGAACCGGCGAGAGAAGAACACCACATCCGGCTGGCGCGCGCGCGGGAGGCGCTGGATCGCGCGAACGTGGCGGCCGCGCCGCCAAAGCCCCGGCAGGATCCCGTCGAGATCGATCTGAACGTCGTCCTGAACGAAATCGAAACCCAGATGGCGGCGGCGCAGCGCAGGCCCCGCGACCTCGAGGACGTGTTCACCGACATCCGCAGCGAGGTCGCCGGCGACGAGGATGCCGACACCAGCGCGGATCACCTGGCGCTGGCGCGCACGTTCATCGAGATGGGTATGACGCGCGAAGCGTCCAGCTCGCTGGAGATTGCCGCCCGGTCGCCGCGCCATCGGTTCGCCGCCGCATGGCTGCTCGGCGGCATCCATCGCCAGCAGGGCCAGATCCCGGACGCGATCGAATGGTTCGAGCGTGCGGCACAGGCGCCTCCCACGAGCCCGGAGGATGGGCGGGGCCTGCTGTACGATCTCGGAGATGTCCTCGAGGCGGCAGGGGAGAAGGCGCGCGCTCTGGCGGTGTTCCTCGAGCTTCGCGCCGAGGCTCCTGACTATCGCGACGTCTCCGAACGCGTGAGCCGGCTGTCCGGAGCTGAAACGGAAGGCTGATCATCTCGCTCTTCACCCGCTTGATCTTCGCCGCGTACTTCCTCGAAGCAGGTCTGGTCCTGATGGTCGCCCCGTGGTCCGGCTTCTGGGAACGGAACGCATTTGCGCAGACGCCAGCGGTGGCAGCCTGGCTGTCGAACGCCTTCGTGCGCGGCGCGGTGTCGGGGATCGGACTGATCACGACGGTTGCGGGGTTCGTCGAACTCGCGGCCGCGTTCAGGCGACGTGAGCCGAATGCCGAGCCGGACGAGCAGGGAGCCGGATGAGACCTCGGCTGAAGCGTCCCATCATCTGCATCGTCACACGCGCGCGCGGTGGCGCCGGAACATCGGAGCGGATCGCGCTGCTGGACCGTCTGAGGACCGCGGCGGAGGCGGGAGCGACGATGGTCCAAATCCGCGAGCGCCTGTTCGGAGACCGTGATCTGGCCGATTTCGTTCGCGAGGTTGTCGGCGCGGTGCGTCCAGCCGGCGGGCTCGTCACCGTAAACGAGCGCACCGACATCGCGCTTGCGGCTGGTGCGGACGGCGTCCACCTGAAGAGCGACGGGCCGCCGCCCGACGACGTTCGCCGTATCGTGCCGCCGGAATTCATCGTCGGGAGGTCGGTCCACTCCGAGGACGAGGCGGTGGCGGTCGAGCGGTCCGGCGCCAGTGACTACCTGCTGTTCGGGACCGTGTTCCCTTCGCGCAGCAAGCCCCCCGATCATGCCATCGCCGGTCTCGACGCTCTTGCGCGGGTCTGCCGGGCCGTCACGATTCCGGTCGTGGCGATCGGAGGTGTGTCAGCGGGGCGGGGGAGCGACATCGCACGCGCGGGCGCCGCCGGCGCCGCCGCCATCAGCCTGTTCAGCGAGGCACAGGACATCGGCGCCGTGGTGCGTGAGCTGCGCGACGCGTTGACAGTCCATTCAGGCAATGTCTAAAGTGCCTGAGTGGACCTCGAACTGGACCGGCGGAGGAAGCGCTCGGCGATCGTCTTCGTCCTTGCCGTGATTTTCATGCTCATTGTCGGTGGGATCATCCTTTTCTTCATTCTGGGACAACGTCCTGTCTGATGGACCCGGGCGTCCGATCTCCACTCATCGACTTCTTCCGTCGCGGTGAAGTCGCTTCTGATGTTCGGCTGCTTGCCGCGCAGGGGGCCTTTGCCCCGCGTGCACTGGAGCAGCTCGCGCTTCTGCTGATCCTCTGCGACGACGCGGATCCGGTGGTGGCGGCGACGGCGGCCCGCACGATCGATGCGTTGCCGGCGCAGCCGGTTGCCCGGTTCCTCGGCCGCAAGGACGTTCCGCAGCCGATGCGCGACTACTTCGCGGCGCGTGGGATCCAGCCGGAAGAAGTGGAGGACGCCGGAGATGATCCGATCGGCGACGAAGCAGGGACGACGGAAGAAGCCGAGAGCGCCGACCCGCGCGTGCTGGCCACGCTGCCGGTCGTGGAACGTTTGAAGATCGCCATGCGCGGCAGCCGCGAGCAGCGCGGACAGTTGATCCGCGACTCGAACAAGATGGTGTCGATCGCGGTGCTCAGCAATCCCAAACTGACCGAGACCGAGGTCGAAGGTTACGCCCGCATGGCGAATCTTTCCGAGGACGTGCTGCGCGTCATCGCGACCAATCGCGCCTGGGTCAAGAACTACAACGTCGTGTCCGCGCTCACGCGCAATCCCAAAACGCCGACGGCGCTGGCCATGGGATTTCTCCAGCGGCTGAACGAACGTGATCTGAAAATGCTGGCTATCGACCGGAACGTTTCCGAGCCGATCCGCCTGGCCGCCCGGAAGTTCGTCTCGAAGGCTCTGCGCTGAACTCGCGGCGCATCTCGGCCAGGCCGTCCATGAAGACCGTCGCCCTCTGACGCTCCTCCGGCGTCGGAATGCTCTTGAGCAGATCGATCGCCCGATCGAAGTCCTCGTGGATCGTGGACTTCGTCGTCTTGAAGTACAGCGACCGGATCTCGGCGAGGATCTCGTCGGTGGACCGCTGCGGCGGTGTGACGGGCGTGAGCTGGATCCGTTTAGCCATTTAGACGAGGCGCTGCCGGTTTCGCCGCAATGAGGCCTTGAATTCCTCGACCGGAAGCGTGTTGATCACATCGGCTGGTTCCAGCCATGCGCGGCGCGCTGTAATGGCGCCCCAGCGCAGCGCACCGAGTCCGGCGGGGGAGTGCGCGTCGGAGTCGATGATGATCTTGACCCCGCGCTCCTTCGCGGCCCGAGCGCGCACGTCGTCGACGTCGAGCCGATCCACCTGGCTGTTGATCTCGATGGCGACGCCTGCCGCTGCCGCCGCGTCGAGCACCTTCTCGAAATCGAACCGATAGCCGTCGCGCTTCAGGATCAGCCTTCCCGTGAGATGGCCGAGGACGTCCACGTACGGGTTGGCGATCGCGCGAAGGATCCGCTCCGTCATCTCGGCTTCGTCCATGTTGAAGGCGGAGTGAATCGAGGCGATCACGATGTCGAGCTGGGCGAGGCAGTCGTCGTCGAGATCCATGGACCCGTCGGGGCGGATGTCGCACTCGATTCCGGCGAGCACGGTGATCCCCTCGATCCGCTCGTTCAGCGCGCGGACGTTCCTGGCGTGTTCGAGCGCGCGCGCCTCGTCCAGGCCGTTGGCCATGGCGAGCGACTTGCTGTGATCGGTGATCGCCACGTATTGAAGGCCGCCGTCCCGCGCTGCGCGCGCCATCGTCTCGGCGTCGGCCCGGCCGTCCGTCGCGGTGGTGTGCATGTGCAGGTCGCCGCGGAGGTCCTCGAACGTCAGGAGCGCCGGGAGTGTCCCGGCTGCGGCCGCGGCAATCTCTCCGCGGTTCTCGCGCAGTTCGGGCGGGATGAACTGCAGGCCGAGCGCCGCGTAGATGCCTTTTTCGTTCTCGCCGGCGACGCGAGTGTCGTCGCTCACCCTGAAGAGGCCGTACTCATTGAGCTTGAAGCCGAGCCCGATGGCACGGTCGCGCAGCGCGATGTTGTGCGCTTTCGATCCGGTGAAGTACTGCTGTGCGGCCCCGAGGCTCTCGAGGGGAACGACCCGCAGGTCGGCCTGGAAGCCACCCCAGATCAGCACGCTCGACTTCGTGTCTCCGCGCGCGAGCACCCGTTCGACGAGGCGATAGTTCGTGAACGCCTCCATGATCGATGCGGGCGCGCCCGCGGCGAGGATGTCGATGTCCCCGCACGTCTCGCATCCACGGCGCAGGCTGCCGACCGGCGTGATGTCGGCGCCGGGCGCATGCTCGCGGAGCGCGGCGACCAGGGCGGCTGCCGTGTCCGAGGCCTCCGCGAGGAGCCGGCGCCCGGTGAACCGCTGACGTTCCTCGAGCGCCTTGAGGATCAGGGCTTCCTTCCTGGCCCCCATGCCCTTGAGCGAGCGGATGCGACCCTCCCGGGCGGCCGCTTCGAGGTCCTCGAGATTGCGGATCCCAAGGGCGTGATAGAGCAGGGAAACGGTCTTGGGGCCGACCCCCTGGAGCCGCAGGAGATCGAGGACCGTCGGCGGGAACTCCTGGAGGAGTTCCTGGTGGTAGGCGATGCTGCCCGTCTCGAGCAGTTCGCTGATTTTGCCCGCGAGGTCCTTGCCGATGCCGGGGATGGTGCGGCGTTCGTCGGGCGGCATGCCGGCGATCGGCGTGCCCAGGTGGGCGATGGCATCGGAGGCGTTGCGATACGCGCGGATCTTGAACGGATTTTCGTTCTTGATCTCGAGGAGGTCGCCGATTTCGGCGAGCACGCGCGCAACAGCGAGATTGTCCATGCCCGGCGCGAGCTAGGCGCTCGCGGTGGCGCTCCGCCGCGTCTCCACCTTCAAGCCTTCGGTTTCGATCCGGAAGTCGAGCAGACGCGCACCGTGTTCAGCCAGCGCCTGGCGGACGTCCGGCAGCCTCTCCGGCTCGGCGATGCAGAACAGGCAGCCTCCGCCACCGGCGCCACAGACCTTGCCGCCATAGGCTCCGGCGGCGCGAGCGGCGGCCAGCATGGCATCGATCGCCGGCGTCGTCACACCGGGCGCGAGCCCTTTGCGGTTCTCCCATTCGGCGGCAACCAACTTGCCCACAGCCGCCCAGTCCTCCCGCTCGAGCGCTGCGCGCATCTGGCTCGCGATGGCGGAGATCTGCTCGAAGCGCGCCTGCACCTCGCGGTCGCCATCGATGTGGCGCTTCATGACCTCCCAGTTGTTGATCCCGGAGTTGCGTGAGGCGTTGGTGTACGCAAGGACGATCCGCTGCTGGAGATCCTCGGCCCTGACCGGAAGCGCGATGCGCCGAATGCCGTCGACGTTCAACTCCACCGCGGAAATGCCGCCGTAGTAGGCGGGCCGGTAGTCCTGAACGCCGGTCGGGACGTCGATCACCTGCGCTTCCACGTTCTGCGCGATCTGCAGCAGCAGATCGGCCGGGATCGTGCGGCCGCACCACTCGGCGAGCGCGCCGCACACCGCGATGTTGAGCGCGGACGATCCAGCAATCCCCGCCCCGAATGGCGAGTCGGACCGGGTCCGCAACTCGAGCCCTTCGGCCTGGAAGTAGTGGAGCAGGCGCCCGAGCAGTTCGAGGTCGTGGCTGGTGCGCAGTTCCGCCCAGCCGTCGGCTTCGACACGCACGCCGGTATCTTCCGAGACGATGGCGATGCGCCGGTCGGTGCGAGGACGGATCGAACAGTAGGCGCGCAGGCTGATCGCCGCGTTCAGCGTCTGCGCATTCTCATGAAACAGATAGAGCGGCCAGATATCGAGCGTGCCGCCCGCCAGGTCGATCCGCGTCGGCGCGGATGATTCGATGAGCACGCCCGATGATAAAACTCTCAAACGCCAAACGCCAAACGCGAAAGGCCAAACTCCAAAGGCAAACTCCGAAACGTTGGGTGATAATTCTGAAGATGTCTTTCAGGGATTTCAGGCGACAGGCGGGCCAGATCGCCATCGCAGGATTCAGCGGCCACTCGATCCCGGCGGGGTTGAAGGCGCTGGCGCGGGAGTTCGATCTCGGAGGGGTCATTTTCTTCGCGCGGAACGTCGAATCGCCGGAGCAGGTCGCCGAACTGTCACGTGAAGCCCAGGAACTCGCCCGGGAACTGCCGCTCTGGGTGAGTGTGGACCAGGAAGGCGGGCGGGTCGCCCGTCTCAAGTCGCCGTTCACGGTCTGGCCGCCGATGCAGACACTGGGGCGCAGCGGGAGCGACGATCTCGCCGCGCGGTTCGCCCGTGCGCTCGCCGCGGAACTGAAAGCGGTCGGCATCTCGCTCGACTACACCCCGGTGCTCGACGTTGCGACGAATCCAGCCAATCCGGTCATCGGCGACCGCTCGCTGGCGGAACGCGCCGAAGACGTTGCCCGCCTTGGTTCGGTGATCATCCGTACGCTTCAGGCCGAAGGCATCGCGGCCAGCGGAAAACACTTCCCCGGGCATGGCGACACGAGCGTCGATTCCCACCTCGAACTGCCGCTCGTCGAGCATCCCCCCGACCGGCTGGAGGCCGTGGAACTCGTCCCGTTCAAGGCGGCGATCGAGGCTGGCGTCGCCTCGATCATGACTGCCCACATCCTGATCCCGGCGCTCGACGAGGAGCGCCCGGCCACGCTGTCGTCGAACATCGTCGACGGCTTGTTGAAGACGCAGCTCGGATACGACGGCCTCGTGCTCTCCGACGATCTCGAGATGAAGGCGATCAGCGGACGCTACGGGATCCCCGAAGCGACCGTCCTGGCGATCGCCGCGGGCTGCGACGCGGTGCTGATGTGCGGCGAGGACCACGACGCCCAGGCGCGCGCGCTCGAGGCTGTCATCCATGCCGTCGAGGACGGCTCGATCCCGCTGAAGCGCGCCGAAGACGCGCTCGCGCGGCATCGCCGGGTCAAGGAACGGTTTCTCGTCGAGCGCCCCGCGCCGCTGCGCGGTGCGGAGCTGCGGAGCGTGCTCGGCCGCGACGAACACCAGGCGGTCGCCGCCGAGATGTTCCGCTTCGCCTGATGCGCAAGCCACGCGCGCTGAGGCCGGGCGATCGGATCGCCATCGTCGCACCAGCCAGTTCGTTCCCCGTCGAAGAACTGGAGGCAGGCTGCGAGGAGTTGCGGTCGCTCGGCTACGAGCCCGTATACGACGACAGCATCTTCCAGCGGACCGCCTACACGGCCGGCCCGCCGGAGGTGCGGGCCGAAGCGCTGCGGCGCGCGTGGCAGGCCCCCGACATTGCCGCCATCGTCGCCGCGCGCGGCGGCTATGGCAGCGTGCAGTTGTTGCCCCTGCTCGACGCGCAGCAGTTCAAGAACGGCCCGGCGAAGGCGTTCATCGCCTACAGCGACAACACGTCGCTTCTGACCTGGCTCACGCTGACCTGCGGCGTCGTGACGTTCCACGGCCCGATGATCGATCGGCGGCTGTCGCGCGGCCCGGCTGGATACGATCGTGACAGTTTTCTGCATTCGGTCTCTCGCGAGGCGCCCGTGGGCCTCGTCACCGCACCGGGCGTCGACGTGTATCGCGAGGGCGAAGCGTCCGGAATGCTCGTCGGCGGCACGATGACGCAGCTGGCGGCGTCGTTGGGGACGCCCTATGCATTCGATCCCCCGTCGGGGTGCATCCTGTTCCTCGACGAGGTGGCCGAGCGGCCGTACCGTATCGACCGGCTCTTCACGCAATTGAAACTTGCCGGCGTCATCGACCGCGCCGGTGCGCTCGTCTTCAACGAGCTGCCGCGGTGCGACGAACCATCCGGCGCACCGGTCGTCAGCGACGTGGTCAGGGCGCTGGCTTCGGACTTCGAGGGGCCGGTGCTGTTCGGATTGCCGTCGGGGCATACGGACGGGCCGATGCTCACGGTGCCGTTCGGCGTCACGGCACGGATCGATACGAAGGCACTACCCGGGTTGATCATCGAGGAATCGGCGGTGCAGGCGTGACACGTATTCACTTGATCGGGATCTGCGGAACGGCGATGGGCACGCTGGCCGCGATGCTCAAGGCCCGCGGGCACGACGTCCGCGGATCCGACCAGCAGGTGTATCCGCCCATGAGCGATTTCCTTCGCCAGCAGGGGATCACGCTGCTCGAAGGCTATCGCGCCGAACACATCTCGGCGGACCTCGACCTCATCGTCGTCGGCAACGCGATCTCGAGGGGGAATCCGGAACTCGAAGAGGTGCTCGACCGCAAGATCCGGTATTGCTCGCTGCCGGAGGCGATCCGCGACGAATTTCTCTGGGGCGCACGGTCCGTGGTCATCGCGGGCACCCACGGCAAGACGACGACGACGGCACTGACGGGATGGCTGCTGACGCACGGCGGGGCGGACCCCAGCGTGTTGATCGGCGGGATCGCGGAGAACTTCGAAGGGAGCTTCAGACTCGGCGGCGGCCGCGAGTTCGTGATCGAAGGCGACGAATACGACAGCGCCTTCTTCGACAAGACCGCGAAGTTCCTGAAGTATCTGCCCGACATCGCGGTGGTGAACAATATCGAGTTCGACCATGCGGACATCTACGCGGACCTCGACGCGATCCGGCTCGCGTTCCGCCGGTTCGTCAACCTCGTCCCGCGTCGCGGACTGCTGCTGCTCGGGGCCGACAACGCCGACGCCCTCGCACTGCGCGACCACGCGCGGTGCCGGGTCGAGACGTTCGGGCTCAACGACGGCGCCACGTGGCAGGCGCATGACCTGCGCGTCACGGAGTCGTCGACCGCGTTCAGCTTGAGGCACAACGGCCAGCCGATCGGCAGCTTCACCGTGCCGCTCCTGGGCGCCTACAACGTGCGGAACGCGACCGCTGCGATCGCGGTCGGCGCGGCCGTGGGGCTCAGTAGCGACACCATGGCCGAAGGCTTGCGTAGGTTCCGCGGGGTGCGCCGCCGGATGCAGCATCGCGGCACGGCGGCCGGGGTCATGGTGTACGACGACTTTGCGCATCACCCCACGGCGATCGAAGAGACGCTGACGGGCGTGCGATCAGCTCATCCACAGCGACGGATCTGGGCGATCTTCGAGCCACGGTCCGCCACATCCTGCCGGCGCGTGTTCCAGGCGGACTTCGCGCGTGCGCTCGGGCGCGCGAATCGCGTGGTGCTTCCAGCGGTGTTCCGGTCGAATCTCCCGGAGAGCGAGCGGCTCTCGGCCGAAGCCGTCGTCGAGGACCTGAAGCGCGAGGGCGTGGACGCCGATTACATCCCTCGGACCGACGACATCGTGCGCACAGTGGCCACGCAGGCGCGGGAAGGGGACCTCGTGATCGTCATGTCGAACGGCGGTTTCGACAACATCCACCAGAAGCTGCTCGACGCGCTCGCGGCACGCGAGGCACGGTGATCGCTCCGGACGTTCGCATCACACCCGCCGGCGACGCGGCGCTCGTTCTGGAACTGCCGCCGCGAGTTGACGTGGCGACCAGCGCCAGGATCGTGGCCATCACCGCCGCCCTTCGCGCGCGGTGCGGCTCGGTGATCCGCGATGCCGTGGTCGGCTACCACACGCTGACGGTGTATTTCGACCCGCTCGGGGTGGACGCGCGCTGGCTCGAATCGCAAATGGTGGAGATCGCCTCCGAAATCCCGCCGGGCGCCGACGCGCCCGGCGCTACGATCGAGGTGCCGGTCTGCTACGGCGGCATCTACGGTCCCGATCTCGCCGCTGTCGCCCGGCAGGCAGGGTGTACCGAAGAGGAGGTCATCGCCCTGCACACTCGCGTCGACTACCGTGTCTTCGTCGTCGGATTCGTGCCCGGGTTCGCCTATATGGGACCTGTCGACGAGCGTCTGGCGCTGCCGCGTCGAAGCAATCCCCGGACGCGCGTCCCGGCCGGATCCGTGGGGATCGCGGCGGGGCAGACGGGCATCTACCCCATGGAGACGCCTGGCGGATGGCATCTCATCGGCCGGACGCCGGTCCGTCCGTTCGACCCGGCCCGCCTCGAGCCGGTCCTCTTTCGCCCCGGGGATCGCGTGACGTTCCGCGCGATCTCTCCCGACGAATTCGAAGGCGCGGTTTCGTAATGGCGTCCATGACCGTGATCCGGGCCGGAATGCTCACCACCGTCCAGGACCTCGGACGCTGGGGGCAGCAGCACCTTGGGGTGCCGGTTGCCGGTCCGATGGACTGGTACTCGCACCGGCTGGCGAACGGCGCGTTGGGGAACGCTCCCGATGCCGCGGCCCTCGAGATCACCCTGATGGGCCCGGACCTGGTCTCCGATGCCGACGTGCTGTGCGCGGTCGCGGGTGCCGAGTTCGACGTGACCGCGGGGGATCGTCGCGTGCGGTGGCAGGAGCCGTTCCTCCTGCATGCCGGCGAGCGCCTCCGTTTCGGGAATCGCCTGGACGGCGCCAGGGCGACGCTGGCGGTCAACGGCGGCTTCGCCGTGCGTCCGGTGCTCGGCAGTCGTTCGACGAGCCTCACCGCCCGGCTGGGGCCGCTCGACGGGCGCGCCGTGCGGATCGGCGACGTTCTGCCGATCGGTCAGCCGTCCGCCACCGGGCGGCGCGAGGTGGGGCGTCCGCTTCCGCTTCCACGGGGAGGGGCTCGCCTGAGAGTGATCATGGGGCCGCACGAGAATCGATTCACGGAGGCGTCGCGCAGGGTCTTTTCACGGACTCGCTACGTCGTCACGCCCGATTCGAACCGCATGGGATATCGCCTCGATGGGACCCGCCTCGAGTACGCCGGCCGCAAGGAGCTGTTGTCGGATGCCACGCCGATGGGGTCCGTGCAGGTTCCGCCGTCGGGAGCGCCCATCCTCTTGATGGCCGATCGGCAGACGACCGGCGGGTATCCGAAAATCGCCACCGTGATCTCCGCCGATCTGCCGCTGGCGGGCCAGCTCGCGCCTGGCGACTGGATCGAGTTCGAGCCATGCAGCCGCACCGCCGCGATCGAGGCGCTGCGACGACGCGAAGCGTCGCTGGTCGGAACGGCGCCGTGACGACGCTCGAAGCGGACCTGCGTGCAGCCTTCCCTGCGGAGTCCATCGCGGCGAACGCGCCTCTTGGCCCGTTGACGACCTTCAAGGTCGGAGGGCTAGCGGACTGGTTGATCAGCGCCAGGACGGCGGACGAGATCGCGCACGCCGTCCGGATTGCGCATGCCCACCAGGTTCCCCTCACGTTCATCGGAGGGGGGGCGAACCTGCTCGTCGCCGACGACGGGATTCGAGGCCTCGTCGTGCGGGTGCACGGTGGTGAAGTCCGCGCCGTTGACGGAAACACCGTTCGCGCCGATGCGGGCGTCACGATCAATGGCCTCGTGCGCTGGACGGTTTCGCGAGGGATCGCCGGCATCGAGGCGTGGGCCGGCACGCCCGGCACCGTCGGCGGCGCCATCTACGGGAACGCACATTTCCAGGGCCGGCTCATCTCCGAGTTGATCGGCCACGTTACCCTGATATCCCGCAATGGAGAAGTGGCGAGGGTTGCAGCGGCGGACATGGAATTCGCCTACGACTACAGCCGCCTGCACCGAACCGGAGAGATCGTGCTTGCGGCCGACTTCCGCGTTGGCACCGGTGATCCGCACGTGCTGCGCGAGATCGCGCGGCGTTCGCTCGCGTTCCGCAAGCGGACGCAACCGCTCGCGAACGCCAGCGCGGGCTGCATCTTCCAGAATCCCGATCCGCAGCGCGACGTGGTCCCTGCCGGGATTCCCGCTTCCGCCGGAGCGCTGGTGGACCGCGCAGGACTCAAAGGGGCCGTCGAGGGCGGCGCTCACGTGTCGGCCCGGCACGCGAACTTCATCGTGAACGATGGCACGGCCACGGCGGCCGACATCGTGAGATTGATCGAGCGGTGCCGAGACCGCGTGCGGGAGGCGTTCGGCGTCGAGTTGCGCGACGAAGTCGTCCGACTCGGGTTCGCTCAAAAGGAGGTACATGGCGAGTCTCAGGGTTGAAGGCGGCCGTCCGCTTTCGGGCCGGCTCTCGGTCGGCGGGAACAAGAACTCCGCGCTCCCGCTCATCGTCGCGTGTCTGTTGACGCCGGACGAGTGCGTGCTGACGAACGTGCCGCAGATCCGCGACGTGGAGGTGCTGACCGACATCCTGCGTGGTCTGGGCGCCAGCGTCGATGGCGCCGGGACCGGCACGCTGCGCATCACGTGCGAGCAGTTGAGGACCGATACGCCCGACCCGGCGCTCGTCGGTCGGCTGCGTGGGTCCGTCCTGCTGCTGGGACCGCTGCTGGCGCGCCGTGGATCGGCCCGGCTCGCGCCGCCAGGAGGGGATTTCCCCGCCCGCCGCAGCATTTCGACGCATCTGCAGGCACTGGTGGCGCTCGGCAGCCGGATCGTCGACGGCCCCACCCACACCCTGGACGCGCCGGAGGGGCTGACCGGTGCTTCGATGTATCTGGACGAGGCGTCGGTCACGGGAACCGAGACCGCGTTGCTGGCGGCCGCCACCGCCAGGGGCCGCACCGTGATCCGTCACGCCGCCATGGAGCCTCACGTGGTGGAACTGTGCCGCTTCCTCCGGGCGATGGGGGCCGACATCGAAGGGGAGGGCACGCCGACGATTCGCGTGGAGGGGGTCTCCCGTCTGCGCGGTGCGGAGCATCGACTGGACGGCGACTACATCGAGGCGGGCAGCTGGGGTGTGGTGGCCGGCATCACCGGCGGCGAGATCGAAGTCGCGGGAGCCCGCACCGCCGACCTCGAGGTGATTGCCGCCCCCCTTCTGAAGATGGGGCTGCGCTGCCGGTACGACGATGACGTCCTGACGGTGGCACCCTCGACACTCACGGCAACTCCACGGATCACCACCGGTCTCTGGCCCGGCTTCCCGAGCGACATGGTGAGTCTCGTCACGGTTCTCGCCACGCAGGCCGACGGCCGCACGCTCGTCCATGACTGGCTCTACGAACTGCGCCTGTTCGCACTCGAGCAACTGAGCGCGATGCGCGCCGACCTGTTTCTGTGCGACCCGCACCGGATGATCGTGACCGGCCCGACGAAGCTGCGCGGCCGGCAACTGGATAGCCGTGATCTGCGTTCCGGGATGGCGTTGATTGCCGCGGCGCTTGCCGCGGAAGGGGAGAGTGAGATCGCGCCGCTCGAGACGGTTGAGCGTGGTTACGGCTCGCTGGTGGAACGCCTGAAGATGCTGGGAGCGCAGGTAGAGCGGAGGGAATAAAACTCCAAATTCCAAACTCCAAAGTCCAAACTCAAGTTTGGGACTTGGGAGTTGGTAGTTGGGCGTTATCCCCCGCCGCCCGGCTTCCTCACCGGCGTGCCTGGCAACGTGCCAACCAACGGCTGCGGGAACGGCGTCGTGGCCGGCGTCGGAGCCGGTTTCTCCATGCCCGGCAGGATCGGCTCGTCGCGCGGCGGCATCGGGAACCGGGGCAGGTCCTCGCCTCGTGCCGGCGCGCCGTAGTCGCGCCCCATCTTGAACGGGCGGAGGTCCTCCTCCGACAGTTCCAGGACACGGACGATGTGTGGGGTGAGCGTGAGGATGATGTCGGTCTGCTGCGTATTCCGCCGTTCGTTGGCGAAGAGGCGCCCGATAATCGGCAGGTCGCTCAAGCCGGGCACTCCCGAGAGCACGGTCCGCTCGTCGTCGCGGATCAGCCCGGCGAGCATGTTGGTTTCGCCGTCCTTCAGACGGATCGTGGTGTTGATCTCGCGGTTGCCGAAGGTCGGCAGGCCGCCGAAGCCTTCGCCCGAGATGCTGCTCAGCGAGATCTTCAGCGCCAGCGAGACGTCGTCATTGTGGTGGAGCCTCGGGGTGATGTCGATGTTCACGCCGATGTTCTCGTAAACGAACGACGTGATCGGCTGCTGGTTGATGCCCCCGCCCGCGAGCGGCGCGAACGTCGTGACCGGAACGGGGACCCGCTCACCGAATCGTGCCTGCGCCGCGAGGCCGTCCGATGTCCGCAGCTGCGGGTTCGCCAGCGTCCGTGTGTTGACGTCGTTCTTCAGCAGCCGGTAGTAGACGCCCGGGATCCCCGCCGTGAAGACGTCCGCCTGCGTCAGGTTGCGGAGATCCTGTAGCGTCAGACCCGGGCGGTTCACGTCGACCACTCCCGAAATCCCCGGAGAATCCGGTGAGGCGACCTGGAGCCCCCACTCGCGCAGCCGGGTGCGGTCCACTTCGAGCAGTTCCACCTCGATGACGACCTCCGGGCGGGCCTTGTCGATGGCGGCGATCAACTGGCCGGCGGCCGCGATCCGCTCCGGGCTGTCCTTGATCGCGATCGAATTGGTCGCCGTCATCGGAGAGATGAACCGGACATCGGCGACGATCCGCAGCAGGTCGGTGACTTCCTTGATATCCGCGTTGCTCAGATGAAAGACGCGCACCATCGACTCCTCGTACTCACGGCGCTTCTCGAGCGTGTCGGGGATGATGGTGATCGTCCGTGGCGCGGTCACGCGGTAGAAGGTCTGCGTGCTGGCGGTCAGGGCGGTGAGCGCATCCTCGAGCGACGTCTTGCGCAAGTCGATCGAGAGGGGAGCATCGCGGAACGCCGGATCGAAGATGACGTTGACGTCAGCGAAGCGGCCGAGGGCGCTGAACACCGTCTTGCTCGTCGCGCCGTTGCCGAACCGCATCGAGTCGGGAAGCGTGACGTCCTTCGGCAGGTCCATCCCGACGGGATCGAACGTGCGGCTTCGCTCGATCAGTGACTGGAGTTCGGTCCGTCCCTCGTGTGAGATGGCGAGGCGCGTTCTGAGTCGCTGGCGGACCTCCTTCAGCTCGGCTTCCGCGAGCGCATCGGTTGGATTGAGTTCGGAGGCAAGCTGCAGTTCGACGACCGCCTCTTCGTAGCGCTCGAGCGCGGCGAGCCGGCGTCCGCGGGCGAAATGGTCCTGCGCGGCGCGGAGGCGCGCTCGATGGAGCGCTGTTCGGGCGTTCGCATCATCCGGGTTGGCTTGAGCCGCCCTGGTGTACTCGACGACGGCTCGATCGTAGTCCTGCGCACGCTCGGCACGCTGGCCCGCGCGCATGGCGGTCGCGCAGCCGGCAAGACTCAGTGCGGCGACGATGACCGCGCCCGCGCGCAGCAGATCAGCGCGTCGAACCACCAGCAGTGATGACATCGGCACCCTTGGGGATCTTGAAGGCGAAAACGCCGTCCGGTATTCCCACGTTCTCCTTGAAGTTGGAGAGGTGGAACGTCGACTGTCCGCCCTGGCGGTCGGCTGCGGTCAGTGAACGGATCTGCATCGTCTTCTGATCCACGACGATTTCGAGCCAGTCGTAATCGCGTTCGGGCAGCTTCGGATCGAGTCGCAGGGCGTACGTCCCGGCAGCCGCCGGACCGTTGGCAAACGAGACGTTGAAGTCGCGCGTGAGGTCCCCCTTGCCAACCAGGAACAGCACGGCGGTGGTCGCCTGGTCCTGCTTCGGGACGTCGCTGACCGTGACCTGGTTATCGGCCGGAACCCACAGGTAGATGCGTGAGCCGTCGGAAACGAAGAGCTTCTTCTCCGGATCAGTGTAATCCCAGCGCATCTTCCCCGGTTTCTTGACCCTGAGGTGCCCCCGTTCGGTCAGCTTGCGCCGGAGGACCCCGCTTTCATACTGCTGGGTGAAGTCCGCCGAGAAATCGCGGATCGTGTCGTACTTGGCCTGCAGCGCAGCCGCAACCTGGGCAGGCGACTGCGGCTGGGCCGCGGCCGGCGACAGTGCAAGGACCAGGGCGGCGGAGAAAAGCGCGAGGGCGCGCATGGTTGAAGCCATTGTAGCGCAGCCCTTTACGGCCGCCGGGCGTTGCGCTTGGCGGTCACGAACGCTCTCACCTCGGCTAGAGGACGAGCATTGAGCACGTGCCGGGACTCGACCCATCCCCGTCGGGCGGTGCCAACCCCGAACCCCATCTGCCGATCGAGCGCACGCGCCCGGTGGCAGTCGCTGTCGATCGTCACCGTCACCCCGGCGGCTACGGCCTCGCGGGCCCGCTCTCCGTCGAGGTCGAGATGGGATGGGCCGCCGTCGATCTCGAGCACCGTGCCGGTTTCCGCTGCGGCCGCGTAAATGGCGGGGTAGTCGAGCGGATACGGGTCTCGCCGGCCGACGAGCCGGTTGGTCGGGTGGGTGATCACGTTGACGAGGGGATGCCGCATCGCGCGGATGCACCGCAGGGTCAGCGTCGGGCCATCCTGTCCTGCCGCATCGTGCAGCGAGGCCAGCACGATGTCGAGATCTTCGAGGACGGCGTCAGGGAAGTCCAGGCTGCCGTCGGGGAGGATGTCGACCTCGGCCCCACGGAGGATGGTCATCGCCGGGTATCGATCGCGAAGCGCATCGATCGCCTCCCGCTGTCGCTTCAACCCGTCGGCCGTGATCGTCCGCGAGGCCGACGCCGCCGGCGAGTGGTCCGTGATGGCGATGTACTCGTACCCGAGCGCGGCGGCGGCTGCGATCATCGTCTCCAGCGTGTCCTGGCCATCGCTGAACGTCGTATGCATATGGAGGTCACCGCGGATGTCGCCGCGGCTGACCAATTGCGGAAGCCGTCCGCTCGCCGCGGCCTCGATCTCGCCGCTGTCATGACGGATCTCTGGCGGGATCCAGGCCAGGCCTGCACGTGCGTACACGTCTGCCTCACGGGCGCAGAGCCCGGGCCTGCGTCGCTTCGTGATCGCGGACACATGTGCGTGTGATCCGGTCGTCGTGAAGAGAATCGTGCCGAGATCGTCGGCGGCCGCGAAGCGGACGTCGATCTCCGACTGCAGGCAGTTGAGGATCGCTCGCCGGCCGGACCGATGGACCACCTCCTCGACGCCGGGGAGGGCTGCAAGGCACGCGATCGCGCCAGGCGTGTCGGCCGTGACCGCGACGATGGCGAGGTTCTTCACCAGTGGTTCGTAGCGCCGCGTATCGCCAGCCAGGCAGGTTTCGGTCACGAGCGGGCAGGCTGTGGCGATCGCCGACCGCACCGTCTCCAGGAGTTCCCAGGCGCGGCTGAGGATGTAGGGACGCCACTCCTGCGCCAGCAGCGATGCTGCCGCTCGCAGGCGCTCGGCAAGCGGTTCGGGACAGTGATCGAGTCGGTCGTCGGCTACCGCCGCGTCGAGGTCGTCGACGGTTACGATCCCGAGGTCGCGGACCATCGCCGCCGCCTGGTCGTGGGTGACGACAGCCGTTTCGAGCAGATGGCGGAGGAGGCCGGGAATTCGCGAACGGAGCGCGGCCGTGGCGGCATCGGCGCCGACGAGCGCGACGTCGCGGATCGTGCGCTGAACGCGAGGTGAAAAACTGTGAACGCCCGGGACATGGCCATCGCGGGCCGCCTGCAGCAGGCCGGCGACTTCGGCAGGAGAGAGCCGATCGAGGGCATCGACGGACGCGCGCAGGTCGCTCCCGTCTTCGCCGCGGATGTCATGCAGATAGGCAAGCTGCCGTACGGCAGCGGCCAGGGTCGTACCGGTCACCGACCCAGCGTACTAGACTCGTCAACCGCGAGGCACGAACCTGAGGGCTTACGGACTTACGGGCCGATTACGCGTGCGCGTGATCCTGATCCTTGACGACCCAACCCTGAGACCGACGGCCACAGTTCATGCACCGAAGGAACATCGAGCCACTGTGGCAGCTCACGCTGTAGTCATGGCCCATCACGTAGCAGAAGACCCAACTCCACATAGCGGCGTACCTTGGGGAACTATCGCGCGCGCTCGCAATCGCGATGCCAGCCCTTTCGATTACAACGGCCGCGCGCGACGCGTGAATTTCGTGAGGTCGCTTGAAAGGGCTCTCGTTCTCCGTGGACGACGGCCTCACGCGACACGCCAAAGATGTACGTCAATTACGTCCCTGAAATCGATCGGGTGAACGACCGACTCGGTATGGGTATGTGCCGTCGGGCCGCCGGGGCGGGTCAGTTCTTCGTGAGATCCACGCTCAGCGCGGCGCCGGCGCTCGTGATCGTCTGCGTGATGCGGCGTTCACCGAATTGCGGGTGGCGGAAGATGAACACCCGCGTGCCGAGCAGCACGGGGAGATTGGCGATCGGAGTGTCGCCGGCCTTCTTTCCGTCGATGAACACCTCCGCCCAGGGGTGTGCGTTCAGGTTGACCGTGGCCCTCGGCTCGATGTTCAGCGGGCGCTCCTCGCCGGGATGGATCTCCACGCGGCGGGTGTCGGTGTAGCCGAACTCCTGGTTCGAGAGCGTCAGGACGTGCGTCCCGGGCGGCAGCATGATCTTGCCGGTCTCGGTGCTGCCGATCGATTTGCCGGCCGTGGCGATATCGAGCCGGATCGGTGAGAAGACCGAGATCCAGCCGGGATAGATCGGCACGTCGACCGATACCGTACGGCCGGCTTCGATCCGCACGGTCCGCCGGATCGTCGCGTTGCCGTTGGTGACCGTGATGGTCCGTCGTCCTGGCTGAAGCGCATCGAGCGTGAGCGGAGTGATGCCCACTTCCTTGCCGTCCATCAGCACCTTCGCTCCGGCGGGCTGGCTCTCGACCGACAGCGTGCCCAGGTGCCCGGTCGTGGGCGTTGCCGCCGCGGCGGGAGGCGCTTCCTCCGTCGCTTCCGTCTGCGCCGTTCTGGCGACCTCCGACGAACCCGGGAGATAGCTCCACGCGGCGAATCCCGCGATAGCCAGGAGGATGACGGCCGCGGCTGCGATCTTCCAGGGGAACGTGCGTGGCTCCTCGACGGGCACGCGGTCGACGAACGGCAGCGCGCGGACCGGCGGCGGGGCGTCGGGGGCTGGCGACGGCGTGAAGCCCGCGGGCGGCTCCGTCCGCACGCGAACGGGCGCCGGAGGCGCAACCGTGATGGCGATGGGCGGCGGGCCAGGCGGAGCCACGTCGGGTGCGTGGATCGCCGGCGGCGTGACACGTGGCACGACCACAGGCGGTGCCGCCGCAATCGGCGGGGCGATCCGCGGCGGGGCAGGGGCGATCGGCGGCACGTACGGCGCGGCCGCAGCCGGCGGCACCGCGACCGAGGGAGTCGGTGCTGGTGCAGGGGCAATCGGGGGTGGGATTACCGGTGGCGCCGGAGCGATCGGTGAGACGGACGCCGCAGGCGCAACTGGCGGCACCGCGACCGAAGGAGTCGGTGCGGGTGCAGGCGCAATCGGCGGTGGGGTCACAGGAGGCGCCGGAGCAATCGGTGGCGGAGCGGAGGCCGCGGGCGCAGCCGGCGGTGGTACTTCCGGCACCTGGGCGGCGGGCGCCGCCGGGATCGGTGGCGGCGGCGCTGCGGTCACGGGCGCCGGCTCTGCGTCGGCGCCGACCGTCAGCCCATCGTCGTCATCTTCTTCGTCTTCGTCGTCGGACGCCTCTTCCTCAGCCGTGTCCTCATGTTCGGAGAAGGCCTCCGCACCTTCAGACTCGAGACTCTCGCCCGCAGCATCGAAGTCGTCGTCCTCGGATTCGGGGGGTAGTTCGCTCGTGGATTGGGATTCGTAGCCGGCGAACGCCTCGAATGCCGCGTGCGCTTCGTCCTCGCCGATGAGGCCTGCCAGGCGCTCCACGAAGGTGACGGCAGCGTCGGTGGCCATGTCAGGCGCACGGCCGGTCACCGGCAGAGTGGCGGTCAGAAACTCGAGCACGCCCTGGCTGAAACGGCTGCCGGCTCGAATCTGGCCGAGTTCGGCCACTTCGCGCACGAGCGCCGACAGCGATGCCTGCGTCGGCACATCGTCGATGGTGCGTCCGAGCGCCAGTGTCGCGGCGCAGAGCGACGCCTGCATGACGTCGGACCGCCGGTCGAACCGGCTCGCGCCCGCGAAGGGCAGTGACAGCACCCCCAGGCTGCTCCAGAGCGCTGCGCGACTCAGGTTGAGGCGTTCGAGCGCGCTTCCGTAGATGTTGTCCAGCAATACGAGCTGCGCGGCGGGAGTGACGACGATCCGGCCCGCGGCGAGGGCGCCGTGGGCGATGGAGTTCGAGTGCAACCTCGAGAGCGCCGGGAGGACGCGCAACAGGAATCCGAGGGCTGCATCGATCCCGAAACAGGCTCCATCGTCGTTCTGGCGGGCCTCGATGATGTCGACGAGCCGTCCCCCGGGGACGAGTTCGGAGACGACGGTCAGACCCTGCGGGCCGCGCTCGATCGCGCGGACGCGCACGAATCGTTCGTCCTCGAGGCTGGCGATCGCGTGGGCGCGCCGCTGCAGCGTTTCCTGAAAGGCCCACAACTCCGGCCGGAGCTGAAGGCATTCGAGCATCCCGCCGATTTCGCGGTCGAAACGTACAGAGCGCCGCCCCAGGCCATCTTCGTAGCCGGCAGTGCTGACCGAGACGGCGCGAGGTTGACGGACGGCGGACATGTTCAGGTGTATGGTGCTTGTTCGGGACTGCAACCCACGCTCCACGTGGGCACCGCGGTCCACCAACCGAAATCGGCCGGATCCTGACGAATTTGAGGGCATGCCGGCGGACGGCGCTTACAAGACCGTGACCCGGCTGTCGTTCCTGTAATCCGGCCAGGTGGATTGGGGTAGGATTCTTCAGGCATGAGCGATCCGAATGAGATCAGGGCGTTGAAGGCAAGTTTCCGCGGAGCGATCGATACGGCGGGCGCGCTGGCTTCGCTGCAGGCGAAGATCGAGGCGCTCGACGAGCATGGCGACATCGGCGCGGACGACCTCGAGGAGCTGGCGAGAGTCACCGCGGCGCATGCGATCGCGTCCGCCGCCCTGCGGGGGCTGGTGAACACGATGCAGACCCGGCGCGCCGCGACCACGTAGGCCGCACGCGCGTTGCCGGCCGTGCGGGCCGCGTGGTAGACTGTCTTTTCGTGCCACCACACGGCGTTCCCGCCGTGAACTCCGGCACGATCCATCCTTGAGTGGGCGGCTAGCTCAGCTGGGAGAGCGCCGCGTTCGCAACGCGGAGGTCGGGAGTTCGAGCCTCCTGCCGTCCACCAATCTACGCTCTCATCTTCCATTCGACATTCAGCATTGACGGCGTCAGTGCGCGAGCATTCAGCATTGACGCGTCGGTGATCTCGGCGCCGTTGCTGCGTGTCAACCGGCGTCCCTCTGACCTCGCTATACTTCGAAGGATGTCCTCACTTCCGAGCAAGCGTCCAGGTGTGAAGCGAATCGGTGTCATGACCGGCGGGGGCGACGCGCCGGGGCTGAACGCCGTCATCCGCGCCGTCGTCAAAGCCGCCGCCCGGCACAACTGGGAAACCATCGGCCTCGAAGACAGTTTCGACGGCCTCATCCGGCCCGACCGCTGGCGGATCCTCACGCCGTCCGACGTGACCGGGATCCTTCGCATCGGCGGCACGATCCTGGGCACGACCAACCGCGGCAATCCCTTCGCCTACGATCAGGGCGGGGGAGCCAGGACCGACTATTCGGCGCGCTGCGTCGAGATGTTCCACAACATGGAGTTCGATGCGCTCGTCGTCATCGGCGGTGACGGCACGCTCAGCATCGCGCACCGCTTCCACACGATGGGGATGCCGCTCGTCGGCGTCCCCAAGACGATCGACAACGACATCGTCGAGACCACCAATTGCTTCGGGTTCGACACGGCGGTGGCGTTTGCGACCGACGCCATCGACCGGCTGCACACGACGGCGGAAGCGCACCACCGCGTCATGGTGGTCGAAGTGATGGGGCGCTACGCAGGGTGGATCGCGCTCTATGCGGGCGTGGCGGGCGGCGCCGACGTCGTGCTCATCCCCGAGATCCCGTTCGAAATGGAGAAGGTCGCCGACCGGATCCTCACACGGGAACAGTTCGGCGCGCGGTTCAGCATTGTCGTCGTCGCTGAAGGGGCGAAGCCGGTCGGAGGCAAGGTCTCGCTCGTGCGGGAGGCCAGCGGCGAATACGTCGAGCGGCTGGGTGGGATCGGCGCGCTGGTGGCGGCCGACATCGAGAAGCGGACCGGGAAGGAAACGCGCAACGTCGTCCTCGGGCATCTCCAGCGCGGCGGCGCCCCGACCAGTTTCGATCGCACGCTCGCGACGAGGTTCGGCGCCCGCGCCGTCGAGTTGATCGAGGACGGTCAGTTCGGTTACATGGTGGCGTTCCACCCGCCCGATATCGTTCCCGTCTCGCTCGAGAAGATCGTCGGACGAACGCGGAACGTGCCGCCAGACTTCGACGTGATCAGGACGGCAAGGGCGATGGGGATCTCGTTGGGGGACTGAGAAACTCCGAACTATGAACTCCGAACTATGAACTCCGAACTATGAACTCCGAACTATGAACTCCGAACTATGAACTCCGAACGAAGAACTCCGAACGAAGAATTATCCAGGGGACGCGAGCCGCTGCGCCGGCTCGCTCCGTTCGCGTGGCGCGCGTTCTTGGTTCGGAATTCATCGTTCGGAGTTTCCGAGCGCCTGTATTTAGCCCTGAAGTACGTCTAGATATTTCAGCGCGCCGCCGGTGTTGAACACGACGACGGTATCGGTGGACTTCACCTTGCCGTCTTTCAACAGCACGCGCAGCGCGTGAAGCGCGGCTCCGCCTTCGGGCGCGGCGCTGATGCCTTCCTTCGAGCCGAGTGCGCGCATGTCGTCGACCATGTCCCGGTCCGAGACCGCGATCGCCGTTCCGCCGCTCTCCCGAACCGCGCGAAGGACGAGGAAGTCGCCGATGGCTTTCGGCACGCGGAGGCCGTCTGCTACGGTCGCGGCGTTCTGCCACATTTCGGACCGCTCCGCCCCCTGTTCGAACGCACGGACGATCGGCGCGCAGGTCTCGGCCTGCACCGACACCATCTTCGGGCGCGTCGAGGACGGCTTCCAGCCGATGCGCTCCATCTCGTCGAACGCCTTCCACATCCCGACCATCCCGGTGCCGCCGCCGGTCGGATAGATGATCCAGTCAGGGAACTTCCACTCGAGTTGTTCGCCCAGCTCGTAGGCCATCGTCTTCTTGCCTTCGATGCGGTACGGCTCCTTCAGCGTCGAGACGTCGTACCAGCCGAGCGGCTTGCCCTTCTCCGCGGCGATCCGGCCGGCGTCGGTGATGAGACCGTCCACCAGGTTGATCTCGGCGCCGTACAGTTCGCATTCGCGGATGAACGGGATCTTCACGTCCTTCGGCATGAAGACCTTGGCCTCGATCCCGGCAGCCGCGGCGTATGCCGCCATCGCGTTCGCCGCGTTGCCGGCCGAGGGGACCGAGAGGACGCGCGCGCCGAGGTGCGAGGCCTTCGTCACCGCCGCCGACAGGCCGCGCGCCTTGAAGGAGTTGGTCGGGTTGAGCGATTCGTCTTTGACGAACAGCCGCTCGAGGCCGAGTTCCTCGCCGAGGCGCCGCGCGTGGATCAGTGGCGTCCACCCCTCACCGAGCGTGAGCGGCTCCTGGCCGTCGAAGAGCGGCATCAACTCGCGATACCGCCACATGTTCGATGCCCGGCCGTTCAGCGAGTCACGGTTCCAGGCGCGCGCGGCGTCGAGATCGTATCGGGCCAGCAGGGGAGCGCCGCACGTGCACAGGTGCTGTTCGGCGCGAGGATCGTAGGGGGCAGCACCGCACGGGACGCTGCATTCGAGATGCGTGAAATACGAGATCGTGGTCAATGCTGAATGCCAGATGCTGAATGCTGAATTGTGAGTGGAATGCGGAAGACGCACGCTACGCAATGTTCAGCATTCAGCATTCGTCATTCAGCATTGACACCCGAAAGCGTGGCTTATTTGCCGAGCAGCTCCGAATCCTTCTTCTTCGCCAGGTCGTCGATCATGCCGATGTGCTGATCGGTGATCTTCTGGACCTCGTCGAGGCTGCGGCGCTCGTCGTCTTCCGAGATCTTGTGGTCCTTGAGGAGCTTCTTCAGCTTGTCGTTCGCGTCGCGCCGGATCTGCCGGATGCCGTTCCGGCCTTCCTCGGCGTACTTGTGAACGAGCTTCGACAGCTCCTTCCGGCGCTCCTCGGTCAGCGCCGGGATCGGGATGCGGATCACTTTGCCGTCGTTGGTGGGGTTCAGACCCAGGTTGGCGTTGCGGATCGCCTTCTCGATCGTGCCGATCAGCGAAGGGTCGAACGGCTGCGCCACGATCATCTGGGGCTCGGGAATGGACAGCGATGCCACCTGATTCAGGGGCATCTGTGCGCCATACGCCTCGACGTGAACGGTGTCGAGGATCGCGACGGAGGCGCGGCCGGTGCGCACGCCGGTCAGTTCGCGGCGCACGTGCTCGACCTGCGCGTCCATCCGCTTCCTGACGTCGCCGAACAGTCCTTTCACATCACTGACATCCATTGCAGTCTCCGTAGAAATGCCGCCGCACGTGTCTCAGGCGCGAACGGTCGTGCCGACGGTTTCGCCCATGATGACACGGCGCAGATTGCCGCCGGTGCGCAGGTTGAAGACGACGATCGGCAGCCGGTTGTCCATGCAGAGGGAGATCGCCGTGGCGTCCATCACCTTCAGCCCCTGTTCGAGCACGCTCAGATACGAAATCTCATCGTACTTGGTGGCGTCGGGGTGGGTCATCGGGTCGGCCGTATAGATCCCGTCCACTTTCGTGGCCTTCAGGATCACGTCCGCCTTCATCTCCATCGCCCGCAGCGCCGCCGCCGTATCGGTGGTGAAGTAGGGATTGCCCGTGCCGGCCGCAAAGACGACGACGCGGCCTTTCTCCAGGTGCCTGACGGCACGCCGTCTGATGAACGGCTCGGCAACCGCGCGCATCTCGATCGCGGACGCCACGCGCGTCGGCACGCCATGGTGCTCGAGCGCATCCTGGAGCGCGAGCGCGTTGATCACGGTCGCCAGCATCCCCATGTAGTCCGCCGTCGCGCGGTCCATGCCGCGCGCGCTCGCCGCCAGCCCGCGAAACAGATTTCCGCCGCCGATCACGACCGCCGTCTGCACGCCGAGCTGCTGGATCTCGAGCACGTCCTTGGCGATCTGCGTCGTGACCGCAGGATCGATACCGAATGGCTGTTCGCCCATCAGGGCTTCGCCGGAAAGTTTGAGGAGTATGCGCTGATAGGCGGGAGCGGACATAACCGGAAAATTATATCTTCACCGTCTCGGGTGCCGGCGTGCGATGTTGCGTGGTGTGAACGGCGGAACGCAGACGGGGCCAGGTGTCGACTTCCAACTCCCAATTTCCAACCTCCAACTCCCAAACTCTTGCGAATGGACCTTTGGCACTTGGGAGTTGGGAGTTGGGAGTTGGGAGTTGGCAGGGGAGAGCGCGTTTACGCGCTCTCGCCCAGCTTGAAGCGGACGAACCGCGGGATGGCGATGTTCTCGCCCATCTTGGCGATCGCCTGCTGCACGATCTGACCGATCGTGACCTTCGGATCGCGGATGGACGGCTGGTCGAGGAGGCAGACCTGCTCGTAGAAGCTGTTCATCTTGCCTTCGACGATCTTGTCGACGACCTGCGCCGGCTTGTCCTTCACCTGCTCGCGGTAGATGGCGCGCTCGCGCTCGAGCACGTCGCCCGGGACGTCTTCACGCTTGACGTACTGCGGATTGGCCGCCGCGATGTGCATCGCGATCTCGCGCGCCAGCGCCTGAAAGTCCTCGGTCCGCGCGACGAAGTCCGACTCGCAGTTGATCTCGACGAGCACGCCGATCTTGCCGCCCATGTGGATGTAGCTGCCGATCAGCCCTTCGTTGGTCGAACGGCCGGCCTTCTTGGTGGCCTGTGCGAGCCCGCGCGTGCGCAGGATCGTCGTCGCCGCCTCGATGTCGCCGTTCGCTTCGGTCAGCGCGGCCTTGCATTCCATCATCCCCGCGCCCGTGAGGTCGCGGAGCTTCTTCACCATTGCTGCCGTGATTTCCATAGTTGCCATCAATCCTGCTCCTTCGCGTGTCAACTTCAAATTTCAAACTTCAAATTGATTTCTGTTGGCGTTTGGAGTTTGGCGTTTGGAGTTTGGAGTTGACACCGTTCCGTACACAAAAACGCCGGCCTGGAGCGGACTCCGGGCCGGCGTCGCATTTGAAATCGAAAAAGATTTAAACCGACGCCGGGGAGGTAGCCTGCTCCGGTCGCGCCTGCCGCACCGGGCGCGCGCGGTGGCGCTCGTCGCCTTCGTCACCCTCTTCGGCCTGCGCCGACTCGCGGATGCCGCGGCCCGCCAGGACGGCGTCGGCGATCCTCGAGGCGAACAGCCGGATCGCCCGCAGCGCGTCGTCGTTGCCCGGGATCACGTAGTCGACCTCGTCGGGATCGCAGTTGGTATCCACGATGCCGATGACGGGGATCTTGAGCTTGCGGGCCTCGTCGACGGCGATCTTTTCCTTGCGGGTGTCGACGACGAAGAGGGCGTCGGGCAGCCGCGACATGTGGCGGATCCCCTCGAGGTTCTTCTGCAGCTTGCGCTTTTCCTTCTCGAGCTGGGAGATTTCCTTCTTCGACAGCGAGTCGTAGCGGCCGTCGGTCTCCATCGCCTCGAGGTCGCGCAGCCGTGCGAGGCTCCGCTGGATGGTCATGAAGTTGGTGAGCAGCCCGCCCAGCCAGCGCTGGTTGACGTAGAACATCCCGCAGCGTTGCGCTTCTTCGGCGATCGCGTCCTGGGCCTGGCGCTTGGTCCCGACGAACAGGATCGTGCGCCCCTCGGCGGCGAGGTTCGATGCGAACTGTTCCGCCTCGCGGAACAGCTTGGCGGTCTTACCGAGATCGATGATGTAGATCCCGTTCCGCTCCCCGAAGATGTACTGCTTCATCTTCGGGTTCCAGCGCTTCGTCTGGTGTCCGAAATGGACCCCCGCCTCGAGCAAGTCCTTCAACGCTATGCCACTCAAGCTGCCTCCCATTACCGTTTGCTGAACTGGAAACGCTTGCGCGCTCCCTTCTGTCCGTACTTCTTGCGTTCCTTGATCCGCGCGTCGCGCGTCAGGAAGCCTTCCTTCTTGAGCCGCGGCCGCAACTCGATGTTGTATTCGACGAGTGCACGAGCGATGCCGAGCCGCAGCGCGCCGGCCTGTCCGGCAATGCCGCCGCCGGCGATCGTGGCGAGCACGTCGAACTTGTCGGCGGTCTCGGTGACCTGGAGGGGCTGCTTGATTTGCGTGCGGAGCGCTTCGGTGGGGAAGGCCTGTTCGATCGGCTTGCGATTGATCACCAGGCTGCCGCTACCCGGGCGGAGAAAAACGCGGGCGGTGGACGTCTTGCGGCGCCCAGTGCCGTAATACTGAATTCCAGCTGCCACTTATGCGACCTCTTGCGTGGTTGATTTGAGCGCCCGCGGCTTCTGCGCGGCGTGCGGGTGCTCGGGACCCGCGTAAACCTTCAGCTTGCGCCACATCGCGTCACCCAGCTTCGTCTTGGGGAGCATGCCGCGCACGGCTTCCTCGACCATCCGCACCGGGTTGCGCTGACGGAGATCCTTCGCGCGTTCCTCGCGCAGGCCGCCTTCGTACCCGCTGTGATAGCGGTACAGCTTCTGCTCTTCCTTGCGGCCCGTCAGGCGGACCTTCGCAGCGTTGACGATCACGACGTGATCGCCCGTGTCGATGTGGGGTGTGTAAATCGCCTTGTGCTTGCCTTGCAGGAGGCGCGACGCTTCGGTCGCCACCCGGCCGAGAACCAATCCCTCGGCGTCAATGACGTGCCACTGCCGCTCCACACTGCCGGCAGTGGGAACAAACGAACCCATGAGAACCCTTTCGGCCTTCGCTGTAGCTATGCTGACCGCGCGACGTACACCCCGGTCAGACCCTCTCTCAGGACGGCAAACCAAAAGGATACTGACGATTGCGGGGGTTGTCAAGACGACTTCCGGGCGCCGGGACAGCCCTTTGGCGACCCTCCCGGACTCCCGTTTCGCGACCCCGGAATGGCGCGCGACGCATCGCAGAATCCGCGATTACAGAAGCGTGATCCGATATCAGAAATGTTCACGTCCCAACCTCAGGTTTGGGCGTCATCTACCAGAATTGCACGGATCTTCCGGTTTTGTTGCCTGCGGCAGGGGTGGCACTCCGCTTGCGGAATAGAGGAGGTGAAACGGACCCGGACCGCAGCCCGCTGCGGCCTCTTCCAGACAGGACACATCAACGGTGTTTCGCAGAGCCAAGTCGCTCGTCGGGCTCGATATCGGGTCGAGTGCCGTCAAGGCGGTCGAGCTGAAGCCGGCCGGCCGCTCCTATAAGGTGACCGCCTTCGGGAGCGAGCCGCTGCCCGCTGACAGCATCGTCGATGGCGCCATCATCGATGGGGCCGCCGTGTCCAATGCCATCCGCCGGCTCTTCGACTCGCGTGGCATCCGCACCCGCGACGTCGCCGCCTCCCTCTCCGGCAATGCCGTCATCGTCAAGAAGATCACGCTGCCGGCCATGACGCCCGCGGAACTCGCGGAATCGATCTACTGGGAGGCCGAGCAGTACATCCCCTTCGACATTCAGGACGTCAATCTCGACTACCAGGTGCTCGAGGGAGGCGAGAAGAACGGCAACGGCTCGATGGACGTGCTGCTCGTCGCCGCCAAGAAGGAAAAGATCGCCGACTATACCGGCGTCATCGCGCAGGCGGGGCGGTCGGCCGTGGTCGTCGACGTCGACGCCTTCGCGCTGCAGAACGCCTACGAAGCCAACTACGGCCTCGAAAAGGGCGCCATCGTCGTCCTGCTCAACGCCGGCGCCGCCGCGACCAACATCAACATCCTCAATGGCGAGCAGTCGGTCTTTACCCGTGACGTGTCGATCGGCGGCAACGCCTACACCGAAGCGCTCCAGCGCGAGCTGAACCTGCCGGTCGAGGCCGCCGACGAACTGAAACGCGGCGGCGCGGTCGAGGGCGTGACGTTCGACGATGCGCGTTCGGTGCTCCGAGCGGTCAGCGAGAACGTCGTGCACGAGATCCAGAAAACGTTCGACTTCTTCAAGGCGACGGCCTCCTCCGACCGGATCGACCGGATCGTGATCAGCGGCGGCGCGTCGCGTGCCGAGGGCTTCAGCGAGACGCTCTCCGAGCGGTTCGAGGCGCCGGTCGAGCCGTTCGATCCGTTCATGCGCGTGACGTT
>DASWVN010000100.1:0-13434 GCA_036401215.1 Vicinamibacterales bacterium
CCTTTGGCACGAAGGCCACGAAGAACACTACGAACACGAAGAGGCCACACCTTTCTTTTGCTTGGGCACGTTCCAACGGTACTGCTGATCCGTGGCGCCGGAGGCAGGGCGCTCACGTCATCCCGATCAAAATTTGAAAGACGTCGTGGTCTTTCTTCGTGGCCCTGGTGTTCCTCGTGTTCGTCGCGCCAGGAAGCCGTCGGCCCGTTCAGCAGTGGAGTGGCTGTCGCCCGAATCTGCGGCGCCGTCTTCAGCGACAGCTCCCCTTGTAAAGGCGAGGATTCCCAGCTGGCTCGCAGCTGCACGCCGACGGCCTTTGGCACGAAGGCCACGAAGAACACTACGAACACGAAGAGGCCACACCTTTCTTTTGCTTGGGCACGTTCCAACCGTATTGCTGATCCGTGGTGCCGGAGGCAGGCCGCTCACGTCATCCCGATCAAATTTGAAAGACGTCGTGGTCTTTCTTCGTGGCCATGGTGTTCTTCGTGTTCGTCGCGCCAGGAAGCCGTCAGCCCGTTCAGCAGTGGAGTGGCTGTCGCCCGAGTCGCCCGAGTCGCCCGAGTCGCCCGCAGCGGTCGGCACCGTGACAGCGGACGGTGAACGCCGCCGCGATTCAACTCAGAAGCCGATTCTCAAATCAGCTACGAGCGGCAGGTGATCGGACGCGATCAGGGCTTTTCGCGTTCGCACCAGTTCCAGACTGCGGACGGTGACCTCACCCTCGTAGTAGATGTGATCGAGGTGAAGGACCGGGAAGATCCCGGGATACGTCTTTGTGCGCTTCAGGTGCTGGCGGATATCGATGCTCTTGAACAGCGCCGACAGCGTCTTGGTCGCCAGGCCTTTCATCCACTCGTTGAAATCCCCGAGGATCACCTTCGGGCCGCGCACGCGATGGTCGTGGACGAAGCTCGCCAGGCGCGTGGCCTGGTAGCGCCGTTCGAGCACCGCGGTGCCGAGGTGGACGTTGTAGACGTGCAGCACCGCGCCGTCACCCAGATCCAGGTCGGCGCGTTGACAGGCGCGTTCCTCGCACGTCCGCCAGGACAGGTCGTAGTGCCCGTGGTGGACGATCGGATAGCGGCTGAGGACGACGTTGCCGAACTCGTGATTGCGCAGGAGCCGCACGGAGTGCATGACCCAGCCCATGCCGACCGCGGCGCCGATCTCCGCGGCCTGGCCGGGACCGCTCGGCCCCGCGCCGATCACCTCCTGCAGCGCCACGACATCGGCATCCATCTCGCGGATCACTTCCGCAATCCGCGACGGCATCGTCCGCCGGTCCATGCCGCGGCAGCGGTGGATGTTGTAGGTGGCGATGCGGATGTCGACGGAACGCGTCGCGCGCGTCTCGCTCACTGCTGCCGCTCCAGGATCCAGACGAACGGACCCACGATCTTCTCCCACAGCGGCCGCCGTTCCCATGTGGCGAGCGTGATCTCTTCGCTGTCGAGGAGGTCCTGGCGGTAATCCTTCAGCAAGCGGCTCGCCACTTCGGGATCGCGCATGGCGACGTTGATCTCGTCGTTGTGCTCGAAGGAGCGATTGTCGATGTTGGTCGTGCCGACCACGGCCCACAGCTCATCGACGATGAGCACCTTGTTGTGGGTCATGGCGGCGCGGTACTCGTGGATGCGGATCCCGGCGCGGAGGAGTTGGCCCCACATCCGGCGGCTGGCCAGACGCACCCAGCGCTGGTCCGTATGGCGGCCCGGCACGATGACATCGACCGCGACGCCGCGTTTCGCGAGATTCACGAACGCACGGCGCAGCGCGCGGTCGGGAAGGAAGTACGGCGTGGAGATCCGGACGTGGTGGTCGGCTCCTTCCATCAGGAGCTGAAAGGCGACCCGCGACGCGGTGGCACGATCGGCCGGAGAACTCTTGATGACGAAGGCGGTCGTGTTGCCGGCAGGCTCCAGCGAGGGAAAGTATTCGGGCCCGGTCATGATCTCGCCGCAGCACTCGAGCCAGTTCTCGGCCGCGACCCCCTGGAGGGCCGCGACGATCGGACCTTCCATCCGCGCCATCGTGTCACGCCACGGGGGAGCGCCCTTGTGGGGGTACGCCCACCAGTCCGCGATCCCCGCGCCGCCGACGAACGCAATCCGGCCATCCACGATCAGCAGTTCGCGGTGCGTCCGGTTGTTCAACCGCGCCAGCCGGTGCCACTCGATCCGCTGGTACGATTCGAGGCGGCACCCGGCGGCGCGGAGCCGGTCGAGCGGACGGCCCCAGAGCTTCAAACTGCCGATCGCGTCGACGACGATCGTGACGTTGACCCCGAGCTTCGCGCGCTCCGACAACGCCTCGATGAACTGATCGGCTATCTCGCCGGGCTGAAAGATGTAGCACTCCAGGTTGATGGACCTCGTCGCCGAGCGGATCGCCGCGAGCATGGCCGGGTAGAACTCCACGCCGTTGGTGAAAATGTCCACCCGGTTGCCGTGGTGCAGCGCGGCCTGGCAGGTGGACTGGAGCGTGTAGAGAAAGTTGTCGTCGTGAACCGACGTCCGGCGAGCGAGGTGGTAGTTGATGCCCGGTGCGAACAGGAAGACGAGGACCAGCCACACCAGGAAAAGCGCCCCCGCCGTAGAGAGCCAGTCCATCAGCGCGGAACCGGCCAGCCAGCGGGGCTCGTGACCATGGGGATATCATAGTCGCATGCTGCGCCGCGCTTCGGTTCTGCTGGCCTTTCTGGCCGTGGTCTCCGTCGGGGCGTGTTCGAAGCCCGAGCCTCCCATCAGCGTGTCCGAAGGGATGGTCACCGTCGTGAACCAGACCGACCACGACTGGAAGGAAGTGCTCATCACGGTCAACGATCACTTTCGCGGCTTCGTGCCCGTGCTGAAGGCGGACGGGCGTGCGAACGCGCCGCTCAGCCAGTTCAACACCGGCTACGGCCAGTACTGGAGCGCGAACATGCGCGTCCGGACCATCGATGTCACCGCGAAAAGCGCCGATGGCAGCGACGTCAAGCTCACCTGGGGACGGGAAAGAGAAGCCGAGGGTGCGGGAAACTCACGCTGAAGGTGCCACCATGAAACTGAAATCCGAATTCGAAGTCGAGTGCCCGTGCTGCTCGGCCACCCTCGTGATCGATGCCAACCTGCGGCGCGTCGTGCGCCACGAGGAGCCGTCGCGCGGTGACAAGCCGGAACTCAGTCATGCCGAGCGCATCCTCGCCGAAGAGGCCGCCAGGCGCGACGCGCTGTTCGCGCAGTCGTTCGAGTCGGAGAAGACCCGCGGCGACGCGCTCGCCCGGCGGTTCGAGGAGGCCCTGAAGCAGGCGGGGAAGGAGCCGATCACGAAACCGACGCGGGACTTCGATCTCGATTAGCGGACTACTCGAATCCTGCTGGAAGCCTCGTCCACTTGTCCCGGCCTTTGTAATACATCGGCTTGCGGTCGGGGAACTCCGCTTTGAACGCTCGATACCGCGCGCGGAGCCGCTCGATCCTCGCGTCCGACGAACGTATCGGCCGGTGCGGGTAGTCGAGCAGCAGCCGCTCCACTTTCCACACGTTCTTTTCCGACAGACGCCAGTCGTAATCTCCGAGCCGCCGCAGGTCCACGACCGCGTAGCCCGTGATCCGCCCGGTGAGATCCACGTAGCCGTCCACGTAACTGAGCGCGAGGTCGCGAGCCGTCCGGAAGACCGGCTTCCGCCCGTGAAGCGCGGGGTCTCTCGAACGGCCGATCGATCCCCATCGTCCGTGCTTGCGGTAGACGAACAGCACGTGATCGAGATCGTCGATCGATTCGAAGCTGAGGACGAGCGGCGGATAGCCGTGCTGTTCGAGGATCACCGCGGCGGCGAGCGCCGCTTCGAGGCAGTGCGCCGTCCGGTGCCGCACGACGCCGCGGAAGCTCCGGAGCTTCGCGCGTTCTGGCGGCGGTTCGGTGTTGTACGGCAGTTCGTTCAGGAAGCGCTGGACCAGGGAAGGCGTCCGACAGGCGCTGATGATCCGCCGCTCGGCCGCCGTGAACAGCGTTGGGACCGGCGCGTTACCGTTGCGCATCGACAGCGCGGATGTCGGAGAGCAGCCGTTCCGGCTTCCAGTCGTTGCCGTTCAACACGTGGACGAGGCGTCCTTCGGGATCGATCACTGCCGTCCGCAGGTTGTGGATGATCTCGTCGATCGTGCCGTCCTCGCGCATGATGTTGACGCCGAAGCCGGCCCCGAACGTGTCGATCGACTCGCGGGAGCCCGTGACGTACGTCCACAGATCCGGGTCCGCTCCCACGCGTTCCGCGTGTTGCTTCAGCACGGCCGGTGTGTCGTAGTCCGGATCGAAGCTGACGGAGACGAGGTGCACACGCCCGGCGAGCGCCGGGTCCTCCTTCAGGGCGGCCTGCACCGCCGCGAAGTTGCGGTCCATCAGCGGACAAAAGTCGGGTAACGGACATCGTGTGTATATGAACGTGACGACCGTCGTCTTGCCGCGCCAGTCAGAGAGCTTCCGGTCCTGGCCGTCCTGGTCCACGAACGCGCCATCCGGCACGTCGGCTCCGGGCTCGATCATCGGTCCGGCGGGCCGTCTGGGAAGGTCGGGCGGCAGGGGCGCCTCGCCCGTTTTCTTCACGTCATCCAGGTAGCCGGTCTGGTCGTCGACGACCAGGGTCGCCGTGATCAGGTCTCCGGGCTTCGCCGCAGCGACCTGGGCCGGATCCTTCACCTTGAACGGCATCGTCATGCCAGGCATGAAGCCGCGGATGTCCTCATGCTTGACGACGAGATACTGCTGCTCGGCGTCGACCGAGATGACCTGGCCGGTGAGCGGGTAGCTCTTCTGGTTGCTGCAGCCCGCAACCAGCGCCAGCATGAGGCCAAGACACGAGACGAGAACTGATCGGGGCACGATTCCACTGTAGCCCGACGGAGGCGGGTCGTAAAGGTCCGGCACGCTATCTGCTACGTCGACTGCAGGGTCCATAGTGGCCTCCAGGAGCAAGGGACAGCATGGGCAGGAGACTCTACGTCGGGAACCTTCCGTATTCGACTACCGAAGAACAGCTCACGGACCTGTTCGGCGGCGCCGGGCAGGTCGAGAGCGTGCGCGTCATGCGCGACCTGGCGACGGGCCGGGCTCGCGGGTTCGCATTCGTCGAGATGGGATCCGAGGAGGACGCGCAGCGCGCCATCAGTCAGTTCAACGAGTACAGGCTCGAGGGGCGTCCATTGGTGGTCAACGAAGCGCGTCCGAAACCCGAAGGCGGGTTCGGCGGCAATCGCGGCCCGGGCGGCGGCAGGCCGGGAGGGGGCAATCGCAATTACGACAGTGAAGACTTCTCCGGAGGGAGAAGGAAGGAACCCCGGTGGTGAAAACCGCGCGCTGAAACTTCGAACTACGAACGCCGAACTCCGAACGCGAGTTCATAGTTCGGCGTTCATAGTTCGGCGTTTCACCTATTCATCCACGATCCAGCCATCCCGCAGGTTGACGATCCGGCTCCCGTACGCCGCGTTTGCCTCGGAATGCGTCACCTGCACGATCGTCGTGCCCGCTTCGTTCAGTTTCTTGAACAACTCCATGATCTCCCGGCCCTGGCTCGTGTGCAGGTTGCCGGTCGGCTCGTCGGCGAGGATCACCTTCGGATTCGAGATGACCGCGCGGGCGACGGCGACGAGCTGTTGCTGACCGCCCGAGAGCTGGTTCGGATAGAGGTCCTTCTTGCCGACGATCGAGAACTTGTCGAGGATGTCTCCGACGAGGCTCTCACGCTCCGACTTCTTGATGTCACGGTAGGAGAGCGGGATGTCGAGATTCTCGTAGACCGTCAGGTGATCGAGCAGGTGATAGCTCTGAAAGACGAAGCCGATGTGCTGCTTGTGCAGCCGCGCCCGGTCCTTCGCACCCAGCTTGTGCACGGGCTGATCGAGGAAGTAGTACTCGCCGGTCCACGCCGAGTCGTGCATCCCGATGATGTGGAGGAGCGTCGATTTGCCCGCGCCCGACGGGCCCATGATCGAGATGAACTCTCCTTCCTTGATATCGAGATTGATCCGCCGCAGCACGTAGGTCCGGCTGGTGCCGTGCGCGTACGACTTCTCGATGTTGCGAAGGGCGATGAGGGCATGCGCCGCCACCACCGGTTCCGATGAGAGGGTCTCGGGCTGCCGTGCCGGTGCGCTGGATCTGAAGAAGGCCATAAGTTCGCGTTCCCCTGTGTCGCTCAAATTATAGTCATTTGGTCATTCCGCACGGAGGGCCACCATCGGGTCCACCCGGGTCGCGCGGCGGGCGGGCACGAAGCACGCGACGCCGGCCACGACGAGCAGGAGGGCCGACGTGGCCGCCAGCGTCCACGGATCGCCGGGCCTGACGCCGAACAGCAGCGACGACAACCAGCTGCCCACCAGCAGGGACCCGGCCAGGCCGAGCGCAATGCCGATGCTCGTGAGGGCGAGCCCGTCGCGGACGACGAGGCCGAACACTTCCCGTCTGGTCGCGCCAAGCGCCATCCTGACGCCGATTTCGGTGGTCCGCTGGGCGACCACGTACGCCATGACCCCGTAGATCCCCACCGCGGCAAGGACGAGCGCGAGCGCGGCGAACCCCGAGGCCAGGACGCCGAAGAACCGGGGACCTTCGATCGATTCGCCGACGATCCCGGCCAGCGTCGTCACGCTCTGAACCGGGACGTTCCGATCGAGGGACGACACGGCGGCCTTGAGCGGAGCGGTGAGCAGCACCGGATCTCCCGCGGTTTTCAGGACGATCCACATGCCCGGTTCGGTGTACTGCCAGTACGGGACGAACGTCTCGATGCGGGTCGCCTCCCGCGCGCCGCGGACTTTCGCATCGCTGACGACGCCCACGATCGTGAACCACGGCGTGTCGTCGCCGCCGCCCAACCGGATCCGCCGTCCGAGCGCGCTCTCCCCCGGAAAGAACGTCTTCGCCATCGTCTCGTTGACGATCACCGCGGGCGCAGCTTCTCGTGGTTCGAACCCGCGTCCGCTGCGGATCGTCATGCCCATGGTGTCGAAGTAGTTCGCGCTGACGAGCCGGTACCACGTGATCGGGACGTCGGCAGGGGAGGCGGGCAGCGGGCGTCCCTCGATCTGGAAGTTCGTATCGCTGTCTCCGCTGAGTGGCAGAACGGAGGCGAGCGCCGCCTGCTGTACGCCAGGCAGCGCCTGCGCCCGTTCGTAAACCTGGTCGTAGAACGCGAGATGCTTCTGGCGCGTGTCGTAGGTGACCCGCGGCGGGTTCACGAGCCCGACGAGCACGTTTCGGGTGTCGAAGCCGAGATCTGCGGCCTGAAGCCTCAGAAAGGTCTGGAGCAGGAGTCCGCTCCCCGTGAGGAGGACGAGCGCGAGTGCGACTTCGGCGACGATGAGGCCGCGCCGGAGCAGCCGTCCACGGCTGGCAACGTTGCCGCGGCTGCCGTCCTTCAGGAACGCGCCGGTCTCGCCGCGGGCCCACTGGAGGGCCGGCGCGATGCCGAACAGGACCCCGGTGACGAGCGTGATCGCCGCGGCAAAGGCGAGGACGGTCGCATCCAGGCCGATCGCTCCGACCGCAGGCGCATCCGCGGGCGCAATGGAGAGCAGGGCGTCCACGGCCCAGAGCCCGATCAGCAGCCCCGCGCTTCCGCCGAGAAACGCCAGCAGCAGGCTCTCGGTCAGCAGTTGGCGCACGACCCGCATCCGGTCCGCGCCGAGCGCCAGGCGGACGGCCAGTTCCCGCGATCGCGAGGAGCCGCGCGCCAGCAGCAGGTTGGCGATGTTCGCGCACGCGATGAGGAGGACGAACGAGACGGCTCCCAGGAGCGCGAGCAATCCGGGCTTCACGTCCCCGATCACGCGATCGTGCAGCGGCTGCACGGTGAAACCCACCCTGGTGTTCGAGTCGGGATACTCGGCTTCGAGGCGTTGCGCCAGGGCGGTCGCCGCAGTCTGCGCACCTTGGAGCGAGAGCCCGTCGGCGAGACGCCCGACGACGCGGTAGATGATCGCGCCGCGCGACGGGGTCGCCCGGTTCATCCGCATCGGCCGCCAGATCTCGCCGGTCTCGGTGGCGACGATCGGCCGGAAATCCGGCGGAAGGACGCCGACGATCTCGTGCGGTTCACCACTGAGGTCGATCACCTCGCCGACGACGGTGCGCCGGGCGCCGAACCGGCGCTTCCACAAGCCGTCGCTGATCATCGTCACCCGCGGCGCATTGGGCACGTCGTCGCTGGCGACGAAGTCACGGCCGAGCGCGGGCGCCACGCCCAGGATGGAGAAATACTCGTAGGTCACCTGTTCGCCGGCGAGGGGCTCGGCTTCGGCCTCTCCGGTGAGCGTCGGCCGCCAGCCGCCGATGGCCGCGACGCCGGTGAAGAGGTTCTTCTCCCTGCTCCAATCGACATAGTTGCCGGGCGAGGCCCATTCGTCGACCGGGCCGCCGCGGGCGCGAAAGTCCTGCCAGACCATCACGAGACGGTCCGGTGCGGTATACGGCAGCGGTTCGAGCAGCAGCGCGTTCACCACGGTGAAGATCGCGGTATTGGCACCGATGCCGAGCGCCAGGGTGAGAACGGCAACGGCGGTGAATCCGGGTGTCCGCGCGAACATCCTCGCCGCGTAACGAACGTCCTGTAAGAGTGTGCTCACGTCTGCTCCTCTCGTCCGGTCAGCGCCAGAATCATGCCGCCGCACGATTGCCGGAAAAGCGTAGCAACAATGGCGATAACGGACTTGACGGGAATCGATCCGCCGGCGTTCCTGTCCAGTTGCGAACAGGTCGTGTCCCACCGGCGGCCAACGAAAATTGAAGCCGGACGGCGTCACGGGTCGTCATAATGGTCATCGTGCCTGGAATCGACGCCCTCGTTCTTGCGGTCGTGCTCGCCGGCACGCCTCAACCGCCCAATGGTCCCGCTCAGAACGACATTCAACTGCCGGTGTCGCTGGAGCGGATCCAGGAAGCGATCTCCCGTCCGCCTGCGATCAAGCCGACGACGAACCGTCCCGTCTTCCGCGTGGAGATCTTTGCCCCCAAGCCGACGATCGAAGACATCCTCGGACCGGACTACCTGAAGGGGCCCGCCCCGGCGACCGGGATGAGCCACCAGGAGTTTCTGAACATGGTGACGCCGGCGGAGTACCGCGGCATGGCGATGTTCAGCAACAAGGAGGGGCTGACGGTCGCCGCGACGTCGCTCGCGCTGCAATGGGCGCTGATGAAGGCGGTCGATAAGCTGAAAGACGCGCGCGACGAACGCGCCAGGGAAGCCGCGAGGCGGGAAGTGATGGACGCGATGAATGCGCTCGAGGCCGCCAGGAAAAAGGCCGGGTTGCCGCAGAAATGATTCTTGTCAATGTCGAATGCCGAATGTCGAATGTCGAACGTTTCGTCATTCGTCATTCGTCATTCGTCATTCAGCATTGACAGCGTCAGTCTCTCTCAGTGTTCCTCTCCCCCCCGCCGTGCGGAATATTGCACTTCGCGCACGGCGTCACCGGCATGGCGTTGTCGACGTAGTGATCGATCGGCGGCAGCGTCTTCAGGTACGCGAAGATGGCCTTGAGGTCCTCGTCGGTCATGCCGCGATAGTGTCCCCACGGCATGAGATCGGTGATTTCCCGGCCGCGGACCTGTCCGGTCCGAAACACCTCCACGAACAGGTCCTCGTTGTAGTACGGGATCCCGTTCGGTGACGGCGTGAGATTCGCGGCGGCCCGCGGTTCGCGCGCGCCGACGAACTTCAGGATGTTGCCTCCGGCGAATTCCATGCCCGGCAGGTACGCCCCTTGTTCGTTCCTCGGCGTGTGGCAGTCGGTGCACGACGCAAGAGTAGTGAGGTACTCGCCACGCTTCTCGGGCGTGCTCAGGTCGGGCTCCGGCACGGACCCTTCGATCGGCTGCGGCAACGAGTTGATCAAGCGGTTCACCGGGAACGGAATGTCGCTCGGCGGGTTCTCACGATCGACGGCCGGCAGCGACCGGATATAGGTGATGACGGCTGCGAGATCCTCGTCGGACATCTTCCGGTAGTTCGCGTACGGCATGAACGGGAAGAGGGCCCGGCCATCGTGGCCGATCCCTTCGCGAATGGCTCTCGCCAGCATGTCGTCGGTCCATTGTCCTGCTCCGGTTTCGGCATGTGACGTCAGGTTCGGGGCCGTCAGCCACGGCATCTCTTCCGCCTCGATGGTCCTGCCCGCGCCCGCCATGCCCACCTGTATCGGCAGGCCCCGGACCGAGGTATCGACGTCGGAGTGGCAGAAGAGGCAGCCCGCGACGTTTCTCACCAGGTATGTGCCGCGTTCCAGCCGCGCCGGCGTGGGCTCGAACCGTCGGTCGGTCAGAGGTCGCGCCTTCGGCCCGATGACCGGACGCCATCCGATCGTCGCGGTGATACCGACCAGCACGAGTACTCCGAGAACGAACACGGTCGACAGGACCGCCTTCTGCCAGCGTTTCATCGGTTCCCCTTCCGAAAAATGTGTGGAATGGGGCGGAATGTTAGCAGATTCCGCCGTTTACCGGCGGTCAATGGCTGTTCGCCGAATGCGGCTGCCCTGCGATCGCTGCGCCCCCGTATGGTGGAGGCAGACATGATGGAGCCCTAATATGGACACCGGCGGATCGACTCCTCCTCCCGTCCGGGTCACCCCGCACCTGATCCTCGGCCTGCTGATCATCCTGGTTGGCGTCCTGTTCACCCTCGACAATCTCGAGATCGCGGAAGCCGACAGATACCTGCGCTACTGGCCCGTGGGATTGATTGCAATCGGCCTCGCCAAGCTGTGGGGGGTGAGGGAAGGGCATGGCGGCCCGCTCGGCGGCGTGCTCTTCGTGATCGCGGGAGGCTGGCTGCTTCTCGACAATCTCAATCTGATCGACGTTCGCCTCTTCGACCTGTGGCCGGTCCTGCTGATTGCGGCAGGGTCGGTGCTGGTGTGGCACGGCCTTCGAGGCCGTCCCCAGCGGGTCACCGCCCGGGCGGCGGACACGATCACGGCGGTAGCGGTCCTCGGCGGCGTGACTCGGGGCAGCAACTCCAGCGCCTTTCGCGGCGGTGAACTGGCCGCCTTCATGGGCGGATGCGAGATCGACCTGCGCCAGGCGGCGATCAACGGTGAAGCGGTCATCGACGTGTTCGCGATGTGGGGCGGGATCGAGATCCGCGTCCCGGAAGGATGGCGGGTGATCGGGCGTGTGACCCCCATCCTGGGCGCCTTCGAAGACACGACGCGGTCCCCGCAAGGGGAGACCACCCACACGCTCGTGGTCCGCGGCGCCGTGCTCATGGGTGGCGTGGACGTGAAAAACTAGCAGGATGCTGGAGGATCGCATCCTGCATGGCAGATGGTAAATGGAAGATGGCAAAGGGTTCGAATTCGACGAACGTTTTCCATTTACCATTTTCCATCTTCCATCCAGGCCTGCCTTCGGGAGGGGCCTGGTAGATGCACCCGCTATTCGCGCGCAGCGAGCGCCTCGCGCTCTATCTGGCGTTGTGGATGATCGTCGGTGCGCTGCTCGCGACGCTGCTCGCCTCGGAAGCGAACCTCACGGTCCGGCAGTCGGCAGTGATGGCCTTTCCCCTGGCGCTCGCGTACGCCTTCGTCTGCCTCTCGGCCTGGTACGTCTCGCGCAGCGCGCCGCTGGCGACGTCGGGCGTGACCCGCGTGATCGGCACGGCCGCCGGCGCTTCGTTTCTCAGCAGCGCGCTGTGGCTGGTCCTCGCTCGTGGCTGGAACACCGTGCTCACGCGGTTCTGGGGCGTGAATGCCCCCTTCCGCGAAATTGTCGCGGTGCTGTTCGGTTTCGGGTTGCTCCTCTATATGCTGTCGATTGCCGTCAGCTACATCATCGCCGCCTTCGAGCACGCCCGTGACGCCGAGCGCCGCGGGCTCCAGGCGCAGGTGCAATCGCGGGAAGCCGAACTCCGATCGCTGCGCGCGCAGATCGATCCCCACTTCCTGTTCAACAGCCTTCATTCGATCAGCGCGCTCACCGCCGCCGATCCGCCGGGCGCGCGGCGAATGACGATCCTCCTCGGTGATTTCCTGCGGGAGAGTCTGTCGCTTGGCGCGCTCGACCGTATCACGCTCGCGCAGGAGCTGGCGCTCGCGGAGAAGTATCTCGACATCGAACGCGTTCGCCTGGGCGACCGGCTGCAGGCGTCGATCTCCGCCGGAAACGCGGGTGACTGCCTGCTGCCTCCGCTGCTGCTGCAGCCGATCGTCGAAAATGCCGTCAAGCACGGCATCGCTCACGTCCTCGAAGGAGGCACGCTGACGGTGACCGCCACGTGTACGCCCTCCCGGCTGACGATCGTGATCGAGAACCCCGCGGACCCGGACCGGCCGAGCAAAGCGGGAACGGGGATGGGGCTCCAGAACGTCCGCTCACGGCTGCAGGCCTTGTTTGCCGGCGAGGCCTCAGTACGCTGGGGAGAGCAGAATGGACGCTGGCGGGTCGATATCTCGCTCCCGGCGGTCCGTCCCGGCGCGGCGCCGGTTGTCGACCATGCCGCGGCCCAACCCGAACAGACGGTGGACCCATGACCGACCAACAGACCCTGCGTGTCGTGATCGTCGACGACGAACCGCTGGCGCGGGCGGTGATTCGCGAGTACCTGAAGGCGCACCCCGACGTCGAGGTCGTCGCCGAGTGTGGCAACGGATTCGAGGCCGTGAAGGCCGTGTCGGAGCGGGCGCCCGACCTGATGTTCCTCGATGTGCAGATGCCGAAGCTCGATGGGTTCGAGGTCCTCGAGCTGATCGGCCGCTCGGTGCCGGTCGTGTTCACGACGGCGTTCGACAAGTACGCGCTGCCGGCGTTCGAGGTGCACGCGGTCGACTATCTGCTGAAGCCGTTCGACGAGGCGCGCTTCGCCGAGGCGTTGACGCGCGCGCGCGCCCGTGTTCAGGCGAAAGAGCCGGTTCCGGTGGACGAACTGGTGGCCGACGCCCGTCCGCGCACGGGGCCGCTCGAACGGGTCCTCATCCGCGACGGCGCCCAGGTCCACGTGATCCCGGTCGAGCGCATCGACTATGTCGAAGCACAGGACGATTACGTCTGCTTCAAGGCGGATGGCAAGGACTATCTGAAGGACCAGACGATGGCCGCGGTGGAGGCCTCGCTGGACCCGAGCCGGTTCGTCCGCATCCACCGCTCCTACCTGCTCAACATCGAGCGCATTGCGCGCGTGGAGCTGTATGCCAAGGACAGCCGCGTCGCGATCCTGCGCGACGGCCGGCGCCTGCCGGTGAGCCGCGCCGGCTACGCGCGGCTGGCGAAGCTGCTGTAGGTCCGGATCGCCGGGATGGGGGATGGGGAATGAGGGAGTGTAGGGCTCGTGTTACGTCTGCGAGCCAAGGCCCAAGGCCCAAGGCCCAAGGCCCAAGGCCCAAGGCCCAAGGCCCAAGGCCCAAGGCCCAAGGCCCAAGGCCCAAGGCCCAAGGCCCAAGGCCCAAGGCC
>DASWVN010000101.1:0-6698 GCA_036401215.1 Vicinamibacterales bacterium
ACGCGACGACGCACGAGGTCGATCAGGCGAGCGGCGCCGCGTATCACTTCTTCACGCTGTTCAGCGGACTGATCGTCAGCGCCATGTACGTCGCGATCGCGTATCGGCTGTCGCCGCTCCTCACGGTGGCGGTGAGCCTCGCCGGGATCGGCGTGTTGTGGATCCTCCGTCACGGCACGCGCCGCGGAGCCGAGCTGGGGGAGACGCACCGCGAAGCGACGGAACGTCAGTTCGAGATGGTCTCCGAAGCCTTCAACGGGCTCAAGGTGACGAGGACGCTCGGAGCCGAAGCCAGAAACCTCGAGGCGCTCGATCGTCAGGCCCGGCTCCGGGCCGAGACGTATCTGGATCTCCTCCGCCTGTTCGGATGGTCCCGGGCGCGGCTCGACTTGTCGAGCGCGGTGCTCGTGAGCGTCCTGCTGATCGCGGCGGTGAAGGGGATGGGGCTCAGCGGCAGCGGTCTCGTGATGCTGATTCTCATCTTCAGCCGCGTGATGCCCCGTGTGCTCGCGCTCCAGTCAGCGGCGCAGGTCGTGACGTCGAGTCTCCCGTCCTTCGTGCGCGTCGACGCGCTCGTTCAGGACCTGGAGGAGCACGCCGGCCGGGGCGCTCCGGACGGACCCGCGCTGCCGGTGACGGGGGACGTGCACTTCGACAGCGTCTCGTACGCCTACACGCCCGGCGGACGGCTCGCGCTAGAACAGGTCTCGCTCACGCTGCCCGCCGGGCGCATCACCGCCATCGTCGGCCGCTCCGGCGCCGGCAAGTCCACACTGGCCGACATGATGATCGGGCTGCTGCGTCCGCTGGGTGGGACGATCTCGATCGACGGACGTGAGCTGGGTCCGAGGGAGATCGCGCGATGGCGAAGAAGGGTCGGGTATGTGCCGCAGGACGGCTTTCTGTTCCACGACACGGTCCGGCAGAACCTGCGCTCGGCGAAGCCTGATGCCACCGACGCGGAAATGTGGCAGGCCCTGGAGCAGGCCGCGGCCGCAGGATTCCTTCAGAGCCGGCCGGAAGGCCTCGATACGATCGTCGGCGATCGCGGCGTCCGGCTCTCAGGTGGAGAGCGTCAGCGCCTGGCGCTCGCACGGGCGTTGCTGACCGACCCCGACGTTCTCGTGCTCGACGAAGCGACGAGTCTGCTGGACGCCGTGAATGAGGACGCGATCATCGACGCGGTCCGGCAACTCAGCGGACGAGTGACGGTCCTGATCATCACCCACCGGTTGACGGCGATCCGGCACGCCGATGTGATTCACGTGCTCGAGGCGGGCAGGATTGTCGAGTCCGGATCCTGGGCCGAGCTGACGGCGCGCGGCGGCGCGTTCTCGAACCTTCTCCGCGCCCAGGCGGATGAGGGGCCTTCAGCGCTCGCGATCGCGTAGTCTGTCACTCGCGGGCGCCGGCCCGCCGTGCCTCACCACCGGCACCGAACACCACGACCGGCGCGAATGTCGTTTCCGGGGTGTCTTCGATCGGCTCGCCATCCAGCTCGATCCACGCGTGCCCCCCGACCGCCCCTCCCGCCCGGTTGACGCCCATCACCAGCCTCGGCTCCGCGCCAGCCTCGCCGAGAAACCTGTAAAGCACCAGGCTGCGCTCGAGGCAATTTCCGCTCATCACGACGCGGCCGCCATGCGTGAGCATCAGCCGCAGCGCGTCCACGCGCGCGAGCCGTGGTTCGACCGATGCTCCGGGTGACGGTTGCGGGACGGCGGCCATCCAGCCGGCGAGCGTTCGCACGGGCACCGCATGTTTCAGGATCGGCAGGGCAAGACGCCACCCGAGAACGCGGAGCAGAAGACGCGCGTCCGTCCGGGCGCACACGGCGAGACCGCGAAGCCGGTTGCGGGCGCGGCGCGTCACCGCGCAAGCTCCTCGACGATGTCGGGGCTCGGAGTGCCGGCAGCGTGCAGCAGGGCGTCGAGCAATCTCTCGAGCCCCTGGAGTCCGGACCCGAACGAGACGTCGAACACAGGGACTCGGGTCGAGATATCCAGGTAGTTCTGCAGCAGCCGGCGCCGCTGAACCGGATTGCCGGGCTCGAAGCAGTGCGCATGCTGCAGCAGCGCCTCGAATGCGGCCGGTGGGCTCAGTCGCCTCACCGTCGGCCCGACGCATGTGTCGTCGCGGCGAAGCACGAAGACGGTCGCGAGTGGTTCCGCGCGCACGCCGCGTGAGTCAGCAAAGCGGTCGAGGTCTGTGCCAGGGCCGAAGAAGGTGCGCGCGGCCGGACGCAATCGTGGTGTGAACTCGAGCGGCACCGTTCTCACGGCGCCATCGTCGAGGCTGAGCACCAGCGTATCGTCGGCATGCTGCGCGAAGCCGCGACGCGCCAGCGCATAGGCGATCGTGGATTTGCCCGTGCCCCGATCGCCGCAGAACGCCAGCACTCCCTTACTCCCCGCCACTGCGCTGGCGTGCATCGTCTCCCGGCCGAGCGCCTGCAGGAACAGCGGGACCACGCTGCGCCGGTAGAGATCCTCGATCGTCTCGCGGGATGCACCGGCTCCGGCGAACACGCGGATCGTGTTCCGGTCTGACAGATCCAGCTTGAAGGTCGCGAGCTGTGGGATCTCCATCGCCCACCAGCAGTCCCCGGCGTACGCGTACGCGCACACGACGTCCGCGAGGTCCGTCCATGTCTGGACCGGAGTCCTCCCCTGACCCACGCCAGGGACACCTGCGGCGGAGACGGGTTCGTACGTCAGGGTGAACATGTCACCGTGAAGCGCGGGCTCGCGATGCGGAGTCGGCTATCCCTGGCCCTTCGGCTTCCGCTCGTCGCCGGAGTCGGCGAGCATGATGCTCAGCTTCCCTCCGCCACCCTTGAAGATCGCGCCCACGTTCCCGACGCGCTCGAGCGTTGGGGGCTCCCATGCCGCACGCGCCTGGCGCGTGTTGCCCGTCTGCGGTTGTTTGTCGCTCATCCTGCTACCGTCCTTTCAGTCTGCGTACCCGGCGAGGCGCGGGCGGACCCACGCTTCGAGCTTGATCAGATTCCACGTCTGTGCGAGGCTGCGGACGTCACCACGCGAAATGGCGTGACCGGTCATGGCGTTCGCCTTCGCGGCATCCACGATTCCGAGCGCCGCAAGCGCCCGCACGCCGCCGCTGTCCTTCCAGAGTTGCGGAACTTCGTCCCGGATCAACGCCTGGTAGAACGATGTGGCGGCCACTTTCTTCTGCCGCTCGAGGCCGAGAGAGGCGAAGCGCTTTGAAACTGTTTCGCGGACGAGCCCTTTGGCGCGGCCGTTGCGAACGAGCAGCTCGGGCGGTGTCCGGTACAGAAGGTCGACGATCTCCGCGTCCCAGTAGGGATGCTGGAAGCGGACCCCGATCCGCCGGCCGATCTCGAACGCTTCTTCCATCTCCATCGACACGAGCGGATGGTCCAGGCTCCCGCGAACCTCCTGGAAGTAGAACCCGTTCGGCGGTACCGCGGGGGTCAGCAGGTCTTCGCTGCGGCGATCGATCTCCGCGCGCACGGAAGGGTCATCGCTCAACCACTGCCGGCGCGCGGCCTTTCGCAGCCTGGCGATCCGGTTGGCGCGCCAGGCGCTGCTCGCGATTCGATCCAGCGCCACGCCCGCGAGCGGCCGGAAGCCGAAGGTGAACGCCGTCTGCCTCAGGAGCTGCCAGTTCGAGAGCCGGTAGGACCGCTGCCACATCCGCATGAGGCGCGCGAATCCGCTGAAGTCCCCCGATCGAAGCAGGTCCGCACAGAGGTAAGGCGTGACCGTGAGCCATTCGTCGCCGCCGGATCCGGTCAGGATGACGTCCACGCCCCTGCGCCTGCCGCGACGCGCGAGCCCGAGGTACGCGGGGCTCCACGTGCTGATCAACGGCGCCGGAGACGTTCGCGCCAGCTCCACTCCCGGCCCGAGCAGACGCCGCGATGGCACCACGTCGAAGAACGGGACGAACTCCTGCTCGATCCCAAGCGCACTCGCAACGCCGCGCTGGACGATCTCCTCGTCGCAATCCGGGTGCGGAAAGCCGAGCGACAGCGCGATGGGTTCCGGATGCCCGAGCCGTCGTGCGACATCGGTCGCCGCGGCCGCGATGCTGATCGAATCGAGTCCGCCGCTCAGGAAAACGCCCGCCCGTCCTCCTGCGACCGCGCGCTCGACGGCGCCGTTCAGCAGTTCGGGGAAGCCTTCCAGGTCCGCGGCCGTCGCCCAATTGACCGGTTCGCCTTCCGGCGCGGGATCCCAGTAGCGGACCACGCGCGTGTGGCCGTCCTTCGAGATCAACCTGCAGCCGCCCGGCACGCGACGCACGACCTGGTAGAAGGTCTCTTCGGGGTACGGCCACCGGTGCAGCAGATGGTCCGTCAGCGCCGCCCGGTTCAGCGACGGGTCCACGGCAGGATGGGCCACCAGCGCATCGAGCGACGTCGAGACGAGGAGTGTGCCCCTGCGCCCGGTCGCGTAGAAGAGCGGGAACGCGCCGAGCGGATCGCGGATCGCGAGCAGCCGTCGCTGCATGCCGTCCCAGATGACGAGCGCGAAGACGCCCTTGATGTGACGCGTCAGCTCCGCGCCCCATCGTTCGTAAGCCGCGAGCAGAAGCCGCGCGTCGCCCAGACCTGCGCCATTGATCCCGAGCGCAGGTGCGATCTCCTCTCGGTTGTGCAGCACACCGTCGAAGATCACGCCGCACGAACGCTCGCTTGCGATCGACGCGCGGGCGCCGTCGCCCGCGTCCACCAGCACGCCTGCGCCGCCGGCCGACGCGCCCAGCGTCAGCAGGTCCGACGACGCACGCGGCGGAACGGGGCCGAGCACCGCCACCCAGTTCGGCGTCCCGGTCAGTTCATCCGCGTGGACTTGTACTGCCATCTGTCTCGACAATCAGGTTTTGCCGCAGCAACTCCGCGAGTAGACCCTCGACCTCGATCTGAAGCGTCGCTCGATCGACGTCGAACTCCCCAAGCAGCGCCTCGACGATCGCCGGCCCATCCAGTTCCTCTCCCAGCAACTCCCAGATCCGGGATGCCGTGCGATTCAGTTCGAAAACCTGGTTCGTCGCCAGGTCGACGAGAACCGCCGCCTCCCCGAACGGCCGTGAGATCACGTCGGCGTTGCGCTTCATCATGGAAGGGCAGACCGCCCTTTTTGCAGGGTAGAACGCAGGTACATGGGAGTCAACGCATCGGTCCCCAAACGAGTGCTCCCCCGGGCACAACTGTCTCCCGCCGGATACACCGGTTCCGTTCGTGACGGAAATCTGGGAAGGCTTCATTGTAAGCCGTCTGCCTCGATCCCGGGCGGGGAGCAACCGATAACTCTTTGGGGCTGCCCATGATATCGGCCGCTCGGGGGTAAACTTATCGGAACGTTCCGGGTCCAATCATGCGTTTAGGTTTCGATCTCGATGGCACCGTCGCCGATCTCCAAGGGGCGCTCGCCCGCGAGGCCGCACGGCTGTTTCCCGGTGTGGACCCGGGCACCCTGCCGAAATCGATTGCGCCACAATCAGGACCCGTGGCGACCGACGCGGACACCGCCGCGCCGGGGTTCAGCATGTCGTCGCTCAGCCCGCGGCAGCAGCGCGAGTTGTGGGCAGCGGCGTGCGCTCGCGAGAACTTCTGGGAAACGCTCGACGAGATCGAGCCGGGATCGCTGGCACGGCTGTACCAGCTGGTGCGGGAGCGCCGGTGGGAGGTGATTTTTCTCACCAGCCGTCCCGAAACCCGCGGAGACACGGCGCAGGTCCAGAGCCATCGCTGGCTGTCGGCCCACGGCTTCGAACTCCCGTCCGTCTACGTCGTCCACGGTTCGCGCGGCAAGATCGCCGCGTCGTTGAACCTCGAGGTGCTCGTGGACGATCGCCCCGAGAACTGCCTCGATATCGCGATCGATTCGAGCGCCCGTGCGATCCTCGTCTGGCGATCGAGCGAGGACGCCGTCCCGGCCAGCGCCCGCCAGCTCGGGATCGGCTCGGTCGGCTCGATCTCGGAGTGCCTCGACATCCTCGAAACCCTGGACCGCTCCGACTCAGGGGCCGGCATCGTCGATCGCTTCAAACAGCTCCTTGGCCTCAAACGGACCCCCCGCCGCGCGCCCGCACAGGTGCAGGTGTCCTCCTGAATACTGGCGACAGCCACCCCACGTCATTCCACGACAGCCACAGCAGACTGGAACACACAGAGCACGCAAAGAGCACGGAGGCTCCCGGGCTTGCGACCTCCAGGCATGCGCCCGCGGGGCGCCGACCTTCGGTCGGCGTAGTGGGAGACGTAAAGACCGGAACGCAAGCAGCGACATGGATGCGGGCTGCTTGCGTTTCCGGTCTCTTACGTCTCCCACACCGCGCGAAGCGCGGCCCCGCGGGCGCGCAGCGTGTCCGTCCTGCCTTCTGCTCCGCGAACTCCGCGAGCTCTGCGAGATCCAGCCGGGGGTGGCTGCCGCTGACTGAACGCACAACCGTCGCTGACCATCCGCAGCAGTGGCTGCCGTTGACTGAACACCCGCCCGCAGCCCTCCACTTACAGATCCGAATTACGCCACCCAAGGTTGTAAGCAGGTCCCAGCCAGACTTTTAGGAATCGCCAATGAATACGGGGCTCTTTGCCCTGAAACGACCCCGGCATTCCCGCTGCACTCGTGGACGGCGGTCGTTGGAGCGAACGCCGGTTCTGGCAACGCATCGGACGACTCAGAGGGCTCGAAGCCCGGAAAGGTTCG
>DASWVN010000102.1:0-3411 GCA_036401215.1 Vicinamibacterales bacterium
GACCGGCGTCGGGGCCGCCCCCGATGCGGTACGCATTGATCCGTGATCAGCGATCAGGGATTACTTGACCAGCCGGACCCAGACCAGCGCCGGACGATAGACCGCGAATTCGAGAGGAGCGCGAATGAGGAGGCGCTTCAGGTCCGCGCCTGAAGGCGCACCCGGCGTGCCTCCACGCAGGAGCAGCGCCGACGCGGAGACGACGCCGTAGCCGAAGGCCAGGAAGAGGAACGTCACCCACGGCGCCAGCGGAGCCACCCAGCCGGCAAACGCTCCCGCGACGATCAGGGTTGCCGCGACGGCCTGCGCGACGGGGATCAGCAGTTCCACGGCCACCACGATCCGCACCGTCCGCCGCTCCGCCTGCCCGCCGAACCACGACATGTGATCGCCCGAACCCGGCGTGCGCCGGAGCGCGCGCAACGCCTCGACGAGCGCGCGTTGACGGCGCGCGGCGCGAGACGCGGCGCCGCGGATCGTCAGCGTCGGCGCCTGTCCGAACACCTCAGAGGTACGGACGACGCGTCCGGTCGATCCGTCGAGTTGCGCGGTCTGCAGCCGGATCAGGAGGTCGAGTTCGGGATCGGCCGCGGCGACCGAGAACCCGCCGAACTCCATGACCGCATCGCGACGCCATGCCGTCACGCCGTCTCGCGGCGGCAGTCCGCAGCGAAGCTGGTGCCAGGCGAGCCGGCTCGCCATCCACGACCGGATCGAGGCCAGCCGCTGGTAGTCGTCTCCCGCTCTCGTCCAGCCGGTTTCTTCGACTGACGATGCATCCGCGTGCATCCGGCCCGCACGCGCCGCGAGCATCGGGTCCCGCTCGACGTAACTCGTCACCGCCAGGACCTCGGCGGGATCACGCAGCGCGGGACTCATGAGACGGAGGAGCGCGTCGCGGTCGCACACGACGTCCGGTGACACGGTCACGACATACCGGTACCGCGCGAAGCTGACGCCGGAGTTCAACGCGTCGGCGCGGCCGGCGGGCGCCTTCTCGATCACGACCAGGCGTGGATCGCGTTCGCTGCTGAAGATGCGAGTCACGGCCGCGGTGTGGAGCGTCTTGCGGTAGAAGAGTTCCTTCGGCTCGAGCCCCCAGTGTTCCTTGAGCGCCGCGAGCCTGCCCTCATCGCCCGACTCGGTCACCACGACGACCTCGAACTCGGGATAGTTCAGCGCGAGCAGCGACGAGATCGTGTCCGACACGCTCGCCGACTTGCTCGCTGGAACGATGAGGCTCACTGGGATGGTGAAGCGCGACGCGGCGATCGCCTGGTAGGCATCCGCCGCGCGTTCACGGCGTCCTCCTCGTGCGAGCGCGCCAGCGACGGCGGCAGCCGCAACGATCACGAGGAACCCGATCGACACCATGGTGGTGATGGTGGCAGCACCAGACACCAGCGCCGAAAGGACCGGCATCATGCCACACCCACTTGTTCGAGGCCGATGCTGCTGAGCAACTGGCGCACGCGCGGAGCCGCGGCGCCGGACCGTTCGATCAGCGAGTCGGTCAGGCGCGTGCCGCCGGCGGCGGCAATCCGCCGCAGCAACTCGAGCTTCGAGTGGCTCGGATCATCGGTGGCCGCCTCCATGACGATCAGATCGTCGAGGATGCCCAGGTTCTGAAAGACTTCGGCGGCGCCGTTGCGGACGAACTCGTCGGGGTCGTCGAGGCATCGCATCAACACGGGCCAGACCTCGGCTCCCATCGCTTCCAGCGCGGCCTTCGCGGCCGACCGCACCCACCACTCGGGATCGGCGAGCAGCTTCGCGACATCCGGAGCGGACTCGGTCCGTCCAAGTTCCCCGAGCGCACGCGCCGCATGACCGCGGACGAATGGAGAGGGATCTTCGAGGAGCTGGAGCGCCACGTCGGCGGCGAGGCCGTCCCCCACCATCCCGAGCGATTGAATCGCCGCCTTGCGAACCCGCGGATCCGGATCGCGCACGAGCGGCGCGAGGGCGCGCTCGACCCAATCCACCTCCGGAAAGTCCGCAAGCAGCGTCGCTCCCCAGAAGCGCGTCAACGGATCCGGGTCGTCGAGGAGACCGCGATAACCCTCCGCCGGCCGCACGGGCGAGCGTTCGAGATGGACGGCAACGCGCGACGGGGGATGCTTCTTCGACCTGAGCGCGTCGATCAGGATCTCGGCGGCGCGCGGCCGCGTCGAGCGGCCCAGCAGCGTCAACGCCACGGACGCGATTTCCGGGTTCGACACCTCGAGCGCACGGGCGAGCAGCTCGAGAATCTGCGGATGATCGAGGTGGAACAGGACCTTCAGCGACGCGGTCCGCCGCCAGATGTCGCGCGACCTGCGGTGGAACGAGGCTTCGCGGAGGATCGTGTAGATCCCCCAGCGCTCGACCAGATACGTCGTCAACACCTCGACGGCATCGTCCGGGGTGCCGCCGTCGGCGGCCGTGTGCAGCACCATGTCACGCGACACCTGCTCGAGCAGAGGGGTGACACGGCTCACGCGCTCGTCGAGCGTGGCGGACTGGACCTCCGGGCGCGCAAGGGTCGCCAGGACATCGGCAACAATCCGCCGGGCAGCGGTGCGGCGGCGATCGATGTGGATCACATAGGCCGCCAGGCTGCTCCACAGGACGACGGCGATCACCGCCCCGGCGTGGAGAACTGGCTCTATATCCATTGCCTGACTTATCGGCCGATCGGGCCGATCGCCTGACCTACCGGCTGGCGACCCGGTAGTTGTGCGCGACGATGGCCACGTAGGCCGTGTTGAGAACGGCCATCATGATCGTCGCCGCCTTGGGGTTCTTGCGGGCAATCTTCTCGGCGAAGAACGTCGTCGCCGCGGCGGTGCCGGCCTTGACCGCAAACAGCGCGGCGCTGTTCTTCGCGATCCCGGACATCATCGGGTTGGCCTCGGTGGCGTTGCCGCTCAGCGCCTTGCGCGTCGAGATGCCGTCCATGATCTGCAGCGCGGCAAACGACACGTACATGCTGCGACGGATCGAGGTGGAGAAGTCCGCCCCGGACCGGGCGGTAATAGGGTCCACCGGACGCGACTGTGCGGCCTCGGCGATCGTCGTGGAGGGTTCGACGACGGCGTCGGTCAGCAGTGCCGGTGGAATCGTGTTGATGATGCTGGGAACGTAGGGAACGCTGCTCGCCAGCGTGAGATCGATCTTCAGGGGTTCCCTGTCGCTGAAGAGGTTTGAGGCAAACGCGGGTGATGCGCCCGCCATCAGGAGCGCGCCCGTAAGCGCCAGTGCACGAGGAGGAGCGATCGCGAACATGGACGAACCTTTCCGGGCTTCGAGCCCTCTGAGTCGTCCGATGCGTTGCCAGAACCGGCGTTCGCTCCAACGACCGCCGTCCACGAGTGCAGCGGGAATGCCGGGGTCGTTTCAGGGCAAAGAGCCCCGTATTCATTGGCGATT
>DASWVN010000103.1:0-24396 GCA_036401215.1 Vicinamibacterales bacterium
GGAAGCGAACAGCGGTTCGGAATCCCTGCGCCGCACATCTCCCTCTTTACCATCTACCATTTACCATTTACCATCCGCGCGGAGCGCGGAGCGCGAAGCGCGGAGCGCGCGGAAGCGAAACAGCGGTTCGGAATCCCTGCGCCGCACACCGCTTTCTTTTCCATCTACCATTTACCATTTACCATCCGCGCGGAGCGCGGGGCGCGGAGCCCCCGGAACGCCTCCACCATCTCGGCGTAGCTGAAGTTCGCGTTGCGGCCGCTCGGGTTTGGCAGGACGTGGAGCCGCGCGCCGTGGACGGTCACGGGCTGCGGTCCAAGTGCCGGCGCTCGCTTCAGTCTCGCCCGCTCGCCGTCGTCGAGATCCAGCAGCGGCAGGATCGCGCGCCAGAGCGTCACGCCGACGAGCGCCACCACCTCGGGACGGTAGCGGCGGATCTTTCGGTCGAGCGCCGTCCATCCCTCGACGTATTCAGCCGGCGAAAGCGTGTCGATGCCCGGTGACGGACGCGGGATCAGGTTCGTGATGCCGTAGCCGAATTCAGGGAGCCGCCAGTCGCTTTCGTAGGTGATCGGTTCGGGAACGAGCCCGGCATCGAAGAGCAGCTTCCAGAACCGGTTCGAGTATCCCGCGAAGTGGTGCGCGCTCTGCGCCGAGCGCACGCCCGGATTGATCCCCACGAACAGCAGGCGCACGCCCGGCCGGATGCGATCTTTCAGGCGAAGGTGTTCCCAGCTGCGGCTATCATGGCTGGCCATGGCGAACTGGCTGTTCAAAGAAGAACCCACGCATTACAACTACGACGACCTCGTGCGCGACGGCAAAACGTCGTGGACGGGCGTGAGGAATCCGCTGGCGCAGAAGCACCTGCGTGCGGTCCGGAAGGGGGACCGCATCTTCTACTATCACACGGGCAAGGAAAAGGCGGTCGTCGGGATCGCGAAGGCGGCCGGCGCCGCGTATCCGGATCCCGAAGACAAAAGCGGAAAACTGTATGCGGTCGACGTGGTCCCGGTGAAGAAACTCGAGGCGCCCGTCACCCTGGCGGCCATCAAGGCCGACAAGGCATTTGCGGACTTTCCGCTGACGCGAATGCCACGGCTTTCGGTGATGCCGGTCGACGATGAGACCTGGGACCGGATCCTCGCCATGGCGGGGTGAAAACGAGTCTCGGTCGGATCAGACTGCCGATTCAGACGTTAGTCACCCAATCGGCTGACTTTGTTGCGTTTCGTGGCGCTGGTTATAGACAGTTAAGTAACTGCATATAAAGGATTTCATTGGAGTGACGGTTTTTCGGACGTTATAGGGCAGGGCATTTGCTCTCCTCGAGCTTGAAACTCATCACTTGACGCCTTCAGGCAGAACCAAGGAGAGGAAATTATCGTGAAAAGACTGGTCGTACCTGCGCTCGCGCTGCTGATGACCGTGGGCGTTGCGCCCAGGGCATCCGCGGCAACGTTCACCCTGGACTCCTTTTCAATCAGCTACAACCAGGTCGATCCCGGCCTGAAACTCGTGGTCGCGCCGATCGTGCCGTTCGGCGGCAACTTCACCACGCCGGACCTTCAGGTCGGGGACTCGTACACGTTCGACTTGTTCCACCTGGCGGTGGCTGAGGGGTCGATCGAAGATGACGACATGTCGGCGAAGCCGATCTCGGTGTCGTTCAACTTCAACCCACCGATGGCAAGCGGCAATCTGAGCGGAACGACGATCGGTGGCGAAATCCTGTTCGGTCTCCTCGGGGAGTGGGCCGCGGTCAACTGGAACAATCCGCTGGTGCTGAACTTCGGCAACGGCGGGCAGTTCACGCTTGCGCTTCAGAGCGGAATTTTCGCGTCCGGCATTCCCGGGAATGTCACCAACCTCTTCAACGGCAAGGACATCGCAGCCACCCTCACCTACACCGCCGCGTCGGTTCCGGAGCCGGCGATGATGGTGCTGTTCGGCACGGGTGCGCTCGGCCTGGCTGCGCGCCTGCGCCGCCGGCGGCAGTAAGGATCTCGACTTCGTTTTTGCTTGAAGGCTGTGAGGCCGGCGTTATCGCCGGCCTCTCTTTTTGTACGGGTACCGGGGCAGGTCAGAAGCCCGACGAAGGCTTCAGCCAAAGGCACGCGAGCGGCGGCAGGCTCAACTTCAACGACTGTGCGTGGCCGTGCGAGGGAATGGGCTCGGTGAACACCACACCCTGGTTCCCGAGGTTGCCGCCTCCGTAAACCTCGGCATCGCTGTTGATCAGCTCGGCGAAAGCGCCGGCCACCGGAACCCCGATCCGATAACCATCGCGCGGAACCGGCGTGAAGTTGAGGACGGCCACCACCAGTTGCCCGTTCCGCGCGCGGCGGATGAACGAGACGACGCTGTTCTCGTTGTCGTTGCAGTCGATCCACTCGAACCCAGCGGGATCGAAGTCGAGATCGTGCAGCGGCGCCTCTGATGCGTAGAGACGATTCAGGTCTCCGACGTACTGCTTCAGCCCGGCGTGCAACGGTTCCTCGAGCAGGTGCCAGTCGAGGCTGCTGTCGTAGTTCCACTCGCGCCCCTGCCCGAACTCCGATCCCATGAACATCAGCTTCTTGCCGGGATGCGAGTACATGAAACCGTAGAGGGCCCGGAGCGTGGCGGCCTTCTGCCAGTCATCCCCGGGGATCTTGCCGAACATCGAGCGCTTGCCGTGCACGACTTCATCGTGCGAGAACGGCAGGATGAAGTTCTCGGTGAACGCGTAGAGCAGCGAGAACGTCACGTGGCGGTGATGCCAGCGCCGGTGGACGGGGTCCTGCGACACGTACTCGAGGATGTCGTTCATCCAGCCCATGTTCCACTTGTAGGTGAAACCCAGGCCCCCGACGTAGGTCGGACGGCTCACGGATGGCCAGGACGTGGACTCCTCCGCGATCGTGAGCGATCCGGGATGTTCCGCGTGCGTCAGTGTGTTCAACTGGCGTAAGAACTCGATCGCGTCGAGGTTCTCGCGTCCGCCGAACCGGTTCGGGATCCACTCCCCTTCGCGCCGGGAATAGTCGAGATACAGCATCGACGCCACCGCGTCGACCCGCAACCCGTCAGCGTGGTACTCCGAGAGCCAGTAGAGCGCGTTCGCGGTCAGGAAGTTCCGCACTTCGTTCCGGCCGTAGTTGAAGATCAACGTGCCCCAGTCGCGGTGCTCGCCCTGCCGCGGATCGGCGTGCTCGTACAGGGCCGTGCCGTCGAAGTGCGCGAGCGCGAAGGCATCCTTCGGAAAGTGGCCGGGCACCCAGTCGAGAATGACGCCGATCCCGTTTCTGTGGCACTGATCGACGAACGCCTTGAAATCCTGGGGCGGTCCGAAACGGCTCGTCGGCGCATAGAACCCGGTGACCTGATAGCCCCACGATCCGGAGAATGGATGCTCCATCACCGGGAGCAGTTCGATGTGCGTATAGCCCATCTCCTTCACGTAGGGAATGAGCCGGTCCGCGATCTCGGTGTAGGTGAGATAGCGATCCCCTTCTTCCGGGATGCGGGCCCAGGATCCGAGATGCACTTCGTAGATCGCCATCGGCCGGTGGAACCACGAATCAAACGATGTCCGCGTGCGCATCCACTCCTCGTCCTGCCACGCGTAATCAGGGCGGCAGATGACCGAGGCAGTTGCCGGTGGCAACTCGAAGGCACTTCCGTAGGGATCGGACTTGAGGAGTAGCCCGCCGTACCGGGTGTGGATCTCGTACTTGTAGCGCTGCCCCTCGACGGCGCCGGGCACGAAGCCCGCCCAGATACCGCTCGACCCGAGCGTATGGAGACGATCGCGGCGACCGTCCCACGCGTTGAAGTCACCGGCGACGCTCACGCTGCGGGCATTGGGGGCCCAGACGGCGAAGTGCACTCCGGCGACGCCGTCCATTGTCGTCAGGTGAGCCCCGAGCTTTTCGTAGATCCTGGTGTGGTTCCCTTCACCGAAGAGGTAAAGGTCGTATTCGGAAATGAGACCCGTTGTGTCTTTCACCGTGCTGCGAGCCACGAAGTCCGCTCCGCTTCTTCAGGATGATCGCCGGGTCCCGCAAGCGACGTGACGCCGGCGGCGTGGTAACCAGGGCACCAGCCAAGGATGCCCGTGAGGGCGGCGAAGGCGCCAGCCAGCCGCAGTGGGCCGCGAAGCGCGCGCGGCGCAAGGCTTCCCGCCAGCAGCGACGCCAGACCGATGCCAACCCGGATGGCGCGTTCCGCGTCGCCGACGTTCTGGACCGCCTGCCGCTCCATGACGTCTTCACGGGTCAGCATTTCAAGCTCGACGAGCGCGGCCGTCAGCGTCTCGTTCTCGGGTTCGACGAGCGCCCCGCCTCCAGCGCCGAGGTCGACTACCGGCGTGCGGCGGACGCCGTCGTTCAGCGCTTTGGCGCGCTCGAGCGCCACGATGTCCTCGTCGATGTTGATGTAGCGGTGCGCCGCGCCGAGCCTTCTCAGGAGACGAAGGGAGCGCCGCGTGTCCTCACACCAGTCCGCGCCGTAAACAGTGATCATCACGAAGCCATGAGAAGGCTGGCCGCCACGAACGTGAGCGATGCCAGGAGAAACCAGGGGGCGATGTTCGCCAGCCGCGACGAGCCTGCCGGGGGCGGTTCGGTCGCACTGGCCCACACGCTCACCTGTTGCCACGCAGCAAACACGCAGCCAAGCGCGGCCAGCGCCAGCGCCCAGCCGCCGCCAAGGAGCACCGCGGCGATGCCGGACCGCATCCCGCCGAGCCACGCCGCAAGGACCGCTGAAACGAGCAGCACGAGTCCGGCGAAGACCGCGATGAGCTTGAGTTGATTGAGCGCGCGATCGGCCGCCTGCCGCCGGAGTTCCGCGGCCAGCGCACGCTCGGCACGCGACCGTTCGGCTTCGAGAGTCTCCCGCTCGAGATCCATCCGCGCACGGTCGCGGTCGAAGGCTTCCTTCAGCGCCGCGACGACGACCCCCGCGAGTCGATGCTCGAGGGACCCAGCGCTGCCGGGCGCAAGATCGGTCGGCCGGCGGAACTGCGCACCGACCTGCGCCAGGGTGGTGACGGTGTCGAAGATCTTCATCCAGCCGACAGCCATGCTGTCAGCTTATCAGGGTGCGGCGGGGTGCGTCGGGGTGCATCAGGGTGCGTCGGGGTGCAGCACCTCGCAGCACCTTGATGCACCTTGACGCACCCTGATGCACCCCGAAGCACCCTGACGCACCTAGCCCCGCTGCTGCGCGAGGATCGCATCCACGTGCGCCGACACCAGGCCTGGCAAATCGTCGAGCGGACCGTAGAGAGTGAAGACTTTGCGGAAGCGTGGGCCGCTGATCGCCATGTCCCAGCCCTTGCCGGACTGCGAACGGAAGATCGCGAGCTTCCAGCTCTCGAACGACGGGCGCCACCGTTTGATCGTCGCGCGAACCGATTCGACCAGCGCGGTTCGGGTGGCGGCATCGAGGACTTGCGGGCAACTGATGGTGACTGGCATCGATAGGTTCTCAACTCGTTGTGAGACTCATTGTCGAAGTGTCAAACCCGCATACCCTAACGCCCTCGGCGTTCGCGATTCAAGCTTAACTGTTTCAATCAGATCAACGGATGCAGCAGTTGCATGACCGTGGGCGACCCGGCACGAACCGGGAGCATCTCTTGCTTGAACGTCAGGCATGGAACCTGTTCCGCACGACGCGTCTTCGGACTTCGAGATCCGTCACAGCCCGCTCGGCGAGACGATCCGTCCGGCGAAGGTGGAACTTGCCGGGCTTCTCCTCTATCTGCTGAGCCTGGCGGGATTCGTCGTCTGGCTTGTCGTCTTCGGAGTGAACGTCTGAGCAGCCGCGTGGCGGAACTCAGTTGGCAGACGTGTAGGCCGCGGTCAGCGGCTGCCCTGCCCAATCCGCCGGCTTTTCGACACCCAGCAACCACAACACAGTCGCCGCGGTATCCATGGTCCGTACGCTGGACGCGGGGATCAGTCCTGACTTCACACCTTTCCCCCATGCGATCCACGGGATCGTGACGTCGCGTGGATCGTCGCTGCCGTGGTTCGAGCCGTGACCGCCGTGATCGGCCGTCACGATCAGCGTGAAGTTCTCCGCGCCGAACGCCGCCCTGGCAAGATCGATGAGCCGTCCGACGCCGGTATCAGCCGCGAGCACGCCACGGCCGTACTCGGGCGTCATCCAGCCGTGCCGGTGACCTGCCGCATCCGCATCCGGCAGGTGGACGAAGAGCAGGTTCGGACGCGCATCCTTCAGATACGCCGCAACATCGTCAACCGTCCGCTCCGTCGGCCAGCGGCCGAAGAGGCCCCCCGGGGCCTGCGAATAATCGAGCGTCCCCTCGCGCTGCAACGGGCCGAACTTCGCCTTGCTGAAGAACGCGGCCGTCGTATATCCGTGCGAGCGGGCGACGCTGAAGATGTTGGGCAGGTCGATCGAGTCGGCGTCGGCGGTGGCCACGTTGTTCCAGAGGACGCCGTGGCGCTCGGGCGGCTGGCCGGTGAGCATCGACGTGTGCGACGGCAGCGTCTTGCTCGGATTGATCGTGGTCGCCGTCAGCGTGTACGCCCCCTCGTTCAACAGGCGCTGCAGCGTCGGCGCGCCGTAGGCGGCGATGGCATCGGGCCGCAGACCATCGATCGACACGACGACGACGTGACGCGTGACGCTCGTGTCAGGAAAGGGCTGGACCGCCACCGGCGGCGACGTCGCGCGGACGTAGTGCGCCCCGCACGCGGTGGCGGCCACGGCCGCAACCAGCATCAGAATGGAAACGAGGGATCGGGCGACGGGCGCCTCGAAGCGAAGCTCGATGCCTGGCCGGCGTTGATGCATATGAGTGGTTTGGACGCTGACTGTACTTGGGACGATGTGCCGTGTCGATTGGTTTCCTCGCGGCCCTCATCTTCGTCGCCCGCCGCCCAAACACGTAATCGGCCTGCCCCGAATCCGCCGAAAATCGGCCAAATTCGACGCTTCCGGGCTGGTGCACCGTTTGCTGGACGAGCCCATGAACCCATGAACAGGATCATCGGAGCGCCGCTCGCGCTCGTGCTCGCCATCGGCCTCTCTTCGCCGGCAGCCGCCAACGAACCCCCGGGGCAGGGTGACGCGAGAGCAAAGAAGGGGACGTCCAGATACGAGGCCTACCAGGTGCCGGCAGGCTCCGCGTTGCTGCTCAAGCTGCGCACACCGCTCGATTCAGCCGCATCGGGAGTGGGCGACCAGGTCGACGCCGTGCTCTGGAGCCCGGTGATCCAGGATGGCGTCGAACTGATCCCCGAAGGGTCCGTCGTCCTCGGCAAGGTGGTGGACGTCACGCCGGCGACGAAGCAGAAGCCCGAAGGCCGCGTCGAGTTCACCTTCTCCATCGTCGAGCATTCCGACACCGGAAGCCGGGCTTCACTGACGACGAAGAAGGTGGTGTTCGAGGCGCAGCAGCCCCAGGTCGAGGGACGGAAGTCTTCGAAGTCGCTCGTGAACGCGGTGATCCCCGCCGGAACGGCGTTCGTCGCCCTCACCGCCGAACCGTTGATCGTGCGGATTCCGAGGTAACGCGCAGCGCCAGCGTTTACTCGTCGACGCGGACGACAGGCGTGTCGACCACGTGCTCCGCGACGAACCAGACCTGCAGTTCGTTCGTCCTGATCACGTCGCTCACCAGCACGTCGTTCGTTCCGTCGTCGCCGTGGTCCGCGGCGAGCTTCGCCATCGTCCGCGCTTCCCTCAGGATGATCTCGTGCGCGTGGAGGAGCCGTGAGATCTGCACCGGCACCGGCTCACGCCCCTTCGGCGGACGCGGCACGATCGTCGTCTCGGCAACGTCGGGCGCCATCGCGAGGCTCACGCCGCCGAGCAACTGGATCCGCTCGGCCACGACGTCCACGATCTTGCTCTGCTCCTCGGCATGCTTATCGAACAGCAGGTGCAGCTGGTAGAACGTATGGCCCGCGACCTGCCAATGATGTTTCTTGTACATGTCCCGCAGCGTGATCGTGTCGGCCAGGATCTGGTTCAGGTTGGTGACGCTCTCCTTGCAAACCGCTTCATCGAGCGCGATCGGGATCCTGATCAAGTGGCCGTACGGCTGCGTTTCGTGGGCTTTCTGATGAACGATGGGATTGGCGTGGTGCAGTATTTCGTCAGCATCCAGAATCTTCGGCATGCGTCCTCCTTGCAGCGTGCAAGGAGCCTATGCATCCCGGGTACCACGCCTCACGAGGATCATGGGGTGCGCTGACGGCGCCGCGGCTTCGTCGGGCACCTGCGGCAGCGTGCGGTGCTGCGCGGCGGACGGACAGGAGTCACACGGGCTCGCGGAACCCTTCCCGGGCACGATCGCGCCGAAGACCCGCCTGGCGATGATCCCGGCGGCGCTCAGCGCGGCCAGCGTAACGACGACGTGTTGGGCGAGTTCGGGCATGCCTCGCTCCTAGGAAACTCCAACCGCGGTCAACGATTGATAGACGATCAGTGCGGCGACGTACGCGAGCGTCGACATGTAGCCCAGCTGAAACAACGCGTACTTCAGGCGCCCGGTTTCGCGGCGTGTCACGGCAAGCGTGGGCAGGCACTGCATCGCCAGGACGAAGAAGACGAGGGCCGCGGCAGAGGCCGCCGGCGTGAACACCAGCGATCCGTCATCCCGCGTCATTCCGCGGATGCGCGCGATCACCCCTTCATCGACATCGGGATCTCCGGCGCCGCCCGCAAGCACCGACATCGTCGAGACGAACACTTCGCGCGCCAGGAAACTGGTCAACACCCCGACCGTGAGCTGCCAGTCGAACCCGATCGGACGGAATGCCGGTTCGAGCAGATGGCCAAGCCGTCCGGCAATACTTCCGGCCCCTTCGGCACGCCCCTGCAGAAGGTCGGCCTCGGCCAGGAGCACGTCCGCTTCGCCCGGCGGCAGATTCGGGTCACTCGCCTGGGCTCGCATCGCGTCGACTTCGGGCGGCGGCGCCACCTTCGGGTAGCTGCTCAGCCACCACATCACCACACAGATGGCGACGATCACCGTGCCCACGGTTTTCAGAAAGGCGAGCCCCTGGTCGCGAGCGGTGAGCACGGCGTTCGTGAAAGACGGGAACTTATAGGTCGGCAGCTCGAGCACCATCGGACGCGCACGTCCCGGCAGCATCGAGCGGCCGAGGACGAGCGCACTCACCAGTCCCGACGCGCTTCCGAGCAGGTAACACCCGGCGAACGCCAGCGCGGCAAGGCCAGGGCGATCCGCGAAGATCAGGCTCGTGAGCAGCACGTAGACGGGCAGCCGCGCCGAGCAACTCATGAACGGCGCGACCAGGATCGTGGCGAGACGATCGCGCCGATTCGGGATCAGCCGCGTGCTCATGATCGCGGGGATCGCGCATGCGTGTGCCGTGAGGAGCGGAACGAACGCGTGCCCCGGAAGACCGAACCGGTAGAGCAGCCGGTCCATGACGAACGCCGCGCGGGCGAGATAGCCGGTGTCTTCGAGCAGGCTGATGAGGAAGAACAGCAGGCAGATCTGCGGGAGAAAGACGATCGTGCCGGCAATGCCGCCCACGACGCCGTCCGTCAGCAGGTCGCGGATGGGACCTTCAGGCATGTGCGTCCGCACCAGTTCGCCGAGCGCGGCGAAGGTCGCTTCGATCAAATCCATCGGGATCGTCGCCAGCGTGAACAACGTCCAGAACAGACCGCCCATCACTGCGGCGAAAACGAGGATGCCGAGCACCGGATGCGTGAACGCGCGATCAAGCCTTTCGGTCAGCGTGTCGTCAGAGACGCCGTCCACTTCTCCGGAGATCGCATCGGCGACGATCGCGTCGGCCCACGCCGTGACGTCCTCGGTGCTGGCGTCGGCGGCCGGCAGATCGGCGGGGAGCGGACGCTCGGGCGTGACGATTGCCTCGACGATCGCGCGGCGCAGCTCATCGAGACCGGCGCCGGTCCGCGCCACGGTCGCGACGACCGGAACGCCAAGCCGCGCCGACATCCGCGCCGCGTCGAGCGTCAGACCGCGCCGTTGCGCGATGTCGACCATGTTCAGCGCGACGACCAGCCGTTGTCCCATCGCGAGCAACTCGCCGACGAGAACCAGGTTCCTCGTCAGGTTGCAGGCGTCGACGATGACGATGACGGCGCTGGGAGGGTCACCGTGCGTGCCGGCAAGGACGTCCTGGGCGATGCGCACCTCGGGTGACCCGTAGCGAAGGTCGTAGACGCCTGGCAAATCGACGACCTCGGCACGAATCCCGTCCAGATCGGCGCGCCCGGTACGTACGCCCGTTGTTGTGCCCGGGAAGTTGGACGTTTTCGCCCGTGCGCCGCACAGCGCGTTGAACAGCGTCGTCTTGCCGGTGTTGGGATTGCCGAGGAGGGCGATGCGGGCTGTGGTAACGGCCGGCCTGCCGTCCGCGTGTGCGGCCGAACCGGCCGCGCTCACCATACGCCGACGGCTTCAGCTTCCGGCACGACGAGGATGTCGTGGCCGACCGCGCGCGAAATTCCGATCCGCGTCGTGCGCACCTGAATGATGAGCGGCTCGCCGCACTTGCAGACGCGCAGGGTTGACGCATCGGTCAGCCCCAGCGATCGGAGAAACAGCCGCGTGTCGGTGTCGAGCCGCGTGCCATGTAGACGTGCCACGATGCCGGGTTGCAGCTCAGTCAGGGGGACGGGGGCCGGCGCGGGCATGGTCATATGTTGAGACTCGTCTCATCTTACAACTAGACCGACCTTATTGGTCGGATTTAATGCAAGCCGCGCTATTCTTTTTTTGCCCCTTTCCGAGGCCGCACTGATGAGATTCGTGGCGTCATTTCTACTGTTTTCTTTCCTGCTCATGCCTGGGGTTGCGCCGGTTTCGACGGCCCAGAAATCAGCGGTTCGGCCCGGTATCGAGACATTTCTCGCTGACGTGCCCGCCGCGCTTCGCGGCAAGCGGGTCGGGTTGATCACGAACCACTCCGGTATCGATCGGTCCGGAACCTCCGACATCGATCTCATCGCCGCCCACAAGGAGTTGAAGCTCGTCGCGCTGCTCGCGCCGGAGCATGGCATCCGCGGCACCATCGAAGCCGGCGTCGAAGTCAGCGATGAGGTGGATCCGAAGACCGGCGTGCCGGTCTACTCGCTCTACATGTCCGAGGATCGCGGGCCGACACCCGAAATGCTGAGGGACGTCGACGTGCTGGTCTACGACCTCCAGGAGGTCGGCGGCCGCACCTGGACCTATGTGTCCACGATGGCGCTTTCGATGGAGGCGGCGAGGAAGAAGGGGATCCCATTCGTGGTGCTCGATCGGCCGAATCCGATCGGCGGCGAGATCGTCGAGGGGGCGCTCCTCGATCCGCGCTTCACGTCGTTCGTCGGCATGTATCCGATCCCCGCACGGCATGGGATGACCGTCGGTGAACTGGCGACGCTCTTCACTCAGAAGTTCGGCATCGGCGCGAACCTGATTGTCGCGCGTGTCGAGAACTGGCAGCGCTCACAGTGGTTCGACGACACGGGGCTGCCGTGGGTGAACCCGTCGCCCAACCTCCGATCGCTCGCAGCGCTCACGAGTTATCCAGGTTCCGTCTATTTCGAGGGAACGAACCTCTCGGAGGGACGAGGGACCGATCGTCCCTTTGAGCAGGTCGGCGCGCCTTGGCTGAACGCACGATCGGTCGCCGATACGATGAACGAGCGGAGCGTGCCGGGCATCAGGTTCGAGCCGATCACGATGCCGGTTGCACCGGCCGCGGGCAAGTTTCCCGGTCAGACGATCCCGGCGATCCGGTTCGCGATCACCGACCGCGATGCTTACCGCCCGGTCCGGACGGCGCTGCTGTTGATCGACGAGATCCGCCGGCAGCATCCGAAAGAGTTCGCCTGGACCTCGACCATCGACCGGCTCACCGGGTCCGACAAGGTGAGGCGCGCCATCGAGAACGGGACGCTCGGTCCGCTGCTCGACGCATGGGATCGCGAAGCGGCCGAGTTCGCGCGAAGCCGGACACCCTACCTGCTATATCGTTGAACCGAGTGAGCACGATGGACCGCGGGCCCCGGCGCCTGGGCCGGTATGCCATCCTCCGCAAACTCGGCGAAGGTGGCATGGGCGTCGTTTTCGAGGCGTACGACGAGCAGCTGGACCGCCATGTCGCGCTGAAGACGATGTCGGCGCTCGGCCGCGATGAGACCGCGCGCGCGCGATTCTGGCGTGAGGCGCGGGCGGCGGCCCGGGTGAATCATCCGAACATCTGCCAGATCTACGAGATCGGCGAGGATGACGGCGAACTCTTCATGGCGATGGAGCTGCTCGAGGGGCAGTCGCTTGCCGAGCGCCTCGCCGCCGGCCCGATGAACGCGTCGGAGGTCGTCCCGATCGCGCTCGAGATCCTGGAGGCGCTCTCCGCACTGCACGCGCGGGGCGTCGTCCATCGCGACCTGAAGCCAACCAACATCTTTCTCACGCCGCACGGCGTCAAGCTGCTCGATTTCGGACTGGCGCGGCCCGAGATGGAAGCGTCGGCGCCGACCATGGTCGGGATCACACGCACGGGCGTCGTCGTCGGCACACCGCGATACATCGCGCCGGAACAGGTGACCGGCGACACGACCGATTCGCGCAGCGATCTGTTCGCCGTGGGCGCGATCCTCTTCGAGATGCTCGCCGGCCGTCCCGCGTTCGGCGGCCGCAACGTCGTGGACATCCTGCACGCGACGCTTCACGAGCAGCCGCCGGCGCTCACGGGATCCCCGGCGATTGCGGCGATCGACCGCGTGATTCGGCGCGCGCTGGCGAAACGTCCTGACGATCGTCCGGCGACGGCGAGCGTGATGGCGGAGGAACTGCGTGGCGTACGGGACGTGCAGGGCAGCGACACGATTGCAGTCGCGCACGCGCTCACGCGGATCGTCGTACTGCCATTTCGCGTCCTGCGGCCGGACCCCGACTCCGATTTCCTGGCCTACAGCCTCGCGGATGCAATCGCGATGTCGCTGTCAGGGATCCCGTCGCTCGTCGTGCGATCGAGCGCGACGGCGTCGCGGTTCGCGGGCGAGGTCCCCGACCTCAAGACACTTGCCGCTGAAGCGGACGTCGATCGCGTCGTCCTCGGCACGTTGCTGCGCTTCGGCGATCAGCTGCGGGTGTGGGCCCAGCTGGTGGAGGCGCCGAGCGGAACGATCCTCACGTCGCACACGGTGCAGTCGTCGCTCGGCGACCTGTTCCAGCTCCAGGACGAGATCTCGCATCGTGTCGTCGACGCGCTGTCGCTGCCGCTGACCGGCACTCCGATGACGCCGCGCCCCGACGCCCCACAGAGTCCGCGCGCGTACGAACTCTACCTGCGCGCGAACGAACTGGCGCGAACGTATGAAGGGCTCGTCGGCGCGCGGGACCTGTACGAGCGCTGCCTCGAGCTGGATCCGACGTTTGCTCCCGCGTGGGCGCATCTCGGCCGGTGTCATCGCGTGATCGGCAAGTACATCGACGGCAGCGGCGATCCGGAGAAGCGCGCCGAAGAGGCGCTCACGCGCGCGCTCGATCTGAATCCACGGCTCTCGGTCGCGCACAAGTACTACGCGAACCTCGAAGCCGACATCGGGCAGGCGACCAGCGCGATGGTGCGGCTGCTTCGGCAGGCGAACAGGAACGGCAACGACGCGGAACTGTTTGCCGGCCTCGTGCATGCCTGCCGGTACTGCGGGTTGCTCGAGCAGGCGGTCGCGGCGCATGCCGAAGCGCGCCGCCTCGATCCGAACGTGCCGACCAGCCTCGATCAGACGCTGCTCGTCAAGGGGGACATCGACCGGCTGCTCGGCATCCAGCTGCCGAGGATCGTTGCGGGTGCCGACGACGGGATCCGTGTCATCGGCCTTGGATTGGAGGGACATCGTGACGAGGCGCGCCGGATGCTGTTGAACATGCGGCTCGCGCCGCGGATCCCCGCGTTCCAGTTGTGGACCGATTACCTGATGGCGTGGCTCGACCGCCGGCCGGACGGCATGACGCCGGATCCGGTCACGGCAACTCTCAAGATCAATGCGGACCCCGAGGCGATCTTCCAGGAAGGCTGGCTCTTGTGCGACGTTGGCGAGTACGAACGCGGACTCGCGTATGTGAGCCGGGCGGTTGCCAGGGGCTACTTCGCGGCCGCGACGCTCGGCCGTCCGCAGTTCGACGCGATCAGAGACCGGCCTGAGTTCCAGGATGTGGTGGCCCAGGCCGAACAGGGGCGCCGGCAGGCTCTCGAGGCGTTCACGGAGGCTGGCGGCCCGCGGCTGCTTGGAGGCTGAGGCGGAGCAAGCCATTCGCAACTTGTCTCCCCGGCCGGATCATCGCGGTGGTAGGTTCGGGTTATGACTACGAGCCACACGGATCGCACGCGTCGTCCATACGACCTTGACGAAGCGATCGCCATCCTTCAACGCACACCGGCAACACTCGATGCCCTGCTCCGCGGCCTGCCGGACGGCTGGATCGCCGGCAACGAAGGTGACAACACCTGGAGTCCATTCGATGTGGTCGGACACCTGATCCACGGCGAGCGGGCCGACTGGATGGAACGGGCCCGGATCATCCTCGAGCACGGGGAATCGACGCCGTTCAGGAAGTTCGATCGGTTTGCGCAGTTCAGGGACTCCGAGGGGAAAACGCTGCCGGCCCTGCTCGACGAGTTCGCCGGCCTGCGTGCGAAGAACCTGCGGGACCTCGAGGAGCTTCGGCTGACGAACGCGGATCTCGACCGCAAGGGGACGCATCCGGAACTCGGCCAGGTGACGCTGCGCAATCTCCTCGCGACCTGGGTCGCGCACGATCTCGATCACATCACCCAGATCGCACGCGTGATCGCGCGCCAGTACTCGGACGAAGTCGGCCCGTGGCGCGCCTACCTGCGCGTGATCAGCGGGAAGCAAGGGTAAATTCACGGCTGCATCGGCGTGATTCGATACTGCTCGATCGGATGGCGCGCGACTTGCCAGACGCCTTCACGCAATTCAGGTCCGGTTGATTGCACTCCGGATCTACGCTGCACGAGGCAACCCCTGTGCATAACCGAGACACGAGGGACGGGTGAACGCGACCATGAGAATCGATCTGAACTGCGATATGGGCGAATCGTTCGGCGCGTGGACGATGGGGCTCGACGCGCAGGTGATGGGCAGCATCACCTCCGCGAACGTGGCCTGTGGCTATCACGCTGGCGATCCCGAAGTCATGCGGCGCACCGTGCGGCTGGCTCGCGATCAAGGGGTGGCCGTCGGCGCGCATCCTGGCCTGCCGGATCTTGCCGGCTTCGGCCGGCGCGAGATGAAAGTGGCCCCGCGGGAACTCGAAGCCATGGTGCTCTATCAAGTCGGCGCGCTCGCCGCGCTCGCCGGTGCCGAAGGTGTGCGGCTGCAGCATGTCAAGGCCCACGGGGCCCTCTACAACATGAGCGCCCGTGACGCGGAGCTGGCGGATGCGATCGCGCGTGCGGTCGCCGCGTTCGACACATCCCTGATCCTTCTCGGTCTTCCCGGCTCCGAGCTGATTCGCGCCGGCGAGAGGGCCGGTTTGCGGACGGCCGCCGAAGGCTTCGCCGACCGCGCCTACGAGCCCGACGGCTCGCTCGCCTCGAGGCGGAAACCCGGCGCGGTGATTCACGATCCCGCGACGGTGATTGCCCGCGCCGTGCGCATGGTTCGCGACCGGGGCGTCGAGGCCGTCGACGGCTCGTGGGTGCGCCTCGAGGTCGAAACGATCTGCACGCACGGCGACACGCCCGGCGCGGACGAACTGGTGCGGCAGCTCCGCGCCGGTTTCGAGGCCCAGGGGGTCACCGTGACGTCGATGGGCACACCGGTCTAGCACCGTACGAAACATTCTGTTTCACGCGTTTGTTTCAGGCGTGAGTTCTCCCCTCGCCTACCGCCCGAAGTACGTCGACAGCCGCGGCGAGCCGACGGAATGCTGCTTGCACCTCCCCGCCTCAAACAATTCGGGGAGACGCACATGCGACCGCGAGCCTTCATCCAGATCCTGCTGCTGGCGCTGCTCGCCGGCAGCGTCGGCGCCCGCACGCACCCGCCTTCGAGCGCACCGGACGCGCTGCAGGGGCCTGCGGCGCCCGACCTCGCCGTCCAACTGCAGCTGGGAGGTCTCGTCGCGGATACGAACGAGGACGGTGTGGCCGATGCCGTGAACGCGCACGTGGTGCTCGGCGAGGCGCCGACGGTTGGCGAAATCGCGGCTGCCGCCAGCGTCGCTGCGCGGCTTGGCTTCGAGACCGCCGCGATGACGCTGCCGCTCGGCAACCGCGGCCAACCGATCGTCATCGGTCAAAGCGGCATCGCTCGCGCCGGGGTCGCACCCGCGAGCCTCGGTCTCACTGCGCTCGCGCCCGGCCAGGGCATCGTCGCCGTCGCGGACGTGCGAGGCTCGAACGGTCTCGTGATCGCGGGAACCGACGATGCCGGCACACGAGCGGCCGCAGCGCTCTTCGCGGGGCGCCTACCTCGTGTGTGGGATCCTTCGGGCCTGACGCTCGTGGATGCGGCGGGCGAGGTGCGCACCTACCTCGCTGGACAGGGCGTCAACGTCACGGGTGTTTCCGTGCGCGCGATCGTCGCGTCGCAGAGCGGCGTCGATCGGCTCGTTGTCGCGACACAGGTCGCTTCGCCGGGCGATGTGACACGGGCGCAGGGAGCGCTGAAGAAGATCGCGGCGGCGCAGGGAACGCGGCCCCTCTCGTTTGCCGACGTTCGGATCGTCCGCGTGCGTCTCGAGGCCCCGGGCGCCGGCGCCGTGGACGTCGACGTCGCGACCAACGCGCCCGCGCCAGAACCGCGGCCGCTTGCACGCCGTCCCGGCGCATCGGCCAAGGAAGCCCTCGACCTCTCGAACCTCTTCGCCAACGACGGCTTGCTCGGCGACTCGGACGAAAACCTGATCCCCGATCGTCTCGACGCGTTGATCGTGCCCGCGGCTGATGCGGCCGGCACACCCGACCTCGCGGCGCGGCTCGGCCTCGAGTCGGCGGGAATCTCGGTCCCCATCGCGGTGCCGCCGGACGCGATCGCGGACCCCAACGAGGAACCAACCCTCGTGCTCGTGGGCCGCTCTCATCCGCTGATCGATCGCCTCGTGAAAGAGAAGAAGCTCGAGATCGGCGACCTCCAGCCCGGCGAAGGCCTGATCCGCGTCGTCCGCAAAGCCTTCGGCGATAAGCCCGCCCTCGTGGTCACCGGGGGGGATGCGCCCGGCGTGGCGCGCGCGCTGGAGCAACTCTCCGAGCGCTTTCCGCACGTGTGGGCACGTGGGAAGGACCGCACGACGGTGGATGACATCGAAGAAGACGTGCGGACGTTTCTCGGCGGCCGCTCGCCGGCCGGACAGGCGGCCACCGCGCTCTACAAGCTGGACCAGATCGCCGCGGACCTGGCGGGGAAAGACCTCGAATCCGCAAACGTCCTCGTATCGCTCGAGAAGCCCGCCGAAGGTTTCGCCGAGTTCGTGCGCCAGGAAGCGGCCGGGAAGATCCGCGCCGGCTCCGTCGACGTGACGATCGACAATCGTGATGTCCAGCAGGCGAAGAACATCTTCACGGACGAATTCGACGTGTCGTCCGAGGTGGATGAGTTCTGGGAAGTCCTGCGGAAGCAGGTCGTGCCCGCCGTGCGGCGGAACCAGGTCGTCGCGATCGAAGCGCGGCTCAGCGAACCCCCGGAAGTCCGCGCACAAATCGAGAATGACGCCCGCGCCGAATTGGTGCGGGCGGGCGCTGATCCGGCCAGCACCGTGCGCGTCCTCTCCGCTTACAAACAGGGTTACAGCTGGCTGTACGATGTGGTGCGCCCGGCGCTTGCCGGCAAGGCCGTCGAATCGATCACGATCTACTTCGCCGAAATCGGGCCGCCTCCTGAGTGGAAACAGCAGGCGATGTATGCGCCCACCCGCTGGCTCCTCGAGCTGTTTCCGATCGACGAGATCCTGGCCCGCGAGTTGAAACTGGATCTCGAAAGGATCCGGTTCGAGAAGCGCCCGATCGGTTCACCGACGTACGAAGTCGTCGCGATCGCGCCGGGCGGCGCCGAACTGCTCCGGCAGACCTTCGAACCGAAGTACGTGCTCCGGAACTTCTTCGATCGATTCCCCAACTACGAGAAGGTGCGGGTGACGACGGGATGGATCACCGCCAGCGTTGACGGACGCACCGCGGTGGACCAGCGCATCGTCACCGACGTCGAGCGGTTCTGGGATCACTTCCAGGGCAAGACGCTCCCGGCCGTCTACGACTACGTCATGGAGATCTCCGGCGGAAAGCCGCGGCGCGAGGACGCGCCGCACTTCGGCGAGCTGGTGGTCGAGCTGACCCTGAGCGAGCCGGATTACCAGCTCGGTCTCGACAAGGAGCAGATCGCCTCGATGGAGGCGATGCACGAGGAGATCTATTTCAACACCCTGCACTTCGTCGACGTGATCGGGCGCAACAGCCGCGGCGAGGGGCTCGACTACATCGGCCGCGTGATCCCGATCGTGCGCCCGAAGAGCGATGCCAGGCCTGGACACGCGAAGATCACGCTTTCGGGATTCGCCGCGAACCGGCCCACCGTGATCGTCCGCTACCGGGAGCGCGGCGGTACGACAGGCGAGGCGCGGATGGACATCGCCAAGGTCGCCCTCGCGCGGCCGACGGCGACGGCCGCGTGGGTGCGCGAGGGCCGCGACGGGCTCGACCGCCTCTCGCTGCGCGTCCGGGTGGACACGGAACGCGATGAGCGCGCGGCGCTCATCAAGCGGGCCCGCCCGGAACAGGTCGATCGCCAGATCATGTCGGCCGGGCAGGTGGCGGCACTCGTCGAGAACCTGGGACGACTGCGCGCGGCCGGCCTGTATCGCGACGCGCTGGCGTATCACGACCTCGGTGGGCTCGACATCACGGCCTCGTGGGCCCACGAGCCGAGCCCCGCCACCGAGCGTGCCATCGCGCTCGCGCGCAACGGGACCGCGGCGCCGTTCCCCGACATCCGCACGCACCTTCCCGCGGGATACCGGTACGCTGGCGACGAGATCGTCCAGTGGGAGACGCCGATCCCGCCTGCCGAAGCCGCGGAATTGCTGGCCAGGATGTCCACGTTCCCTGAAGCGAACGTCTACAAGGTTGGCGAGAGCTATCTCGGCAAGGACATCTGGGCGATGGACCTGATGCCGCCCATGCCCGGCACGCACTGGTCGCACGCGAAGATGACGACGCTGAAGCCCACGATCGTCTATTCGGGCCGGCAGGACGCAAACGAAGTCTCGTCTACGAGCCACCTCCTGAAGCTGGCCGAACTGCTCCTGACCGACGACGCCTTCAAGGCGAAGCTGAAGAAAGTGAACGTCGTCATCCACCCCATCACGAATGCCGACGGGGCGAAACTCGCGTACGATCTTTACAAGATCACACCGGATCACATGCTGCACGCCGGCTATCTCGGTCCGCTCGGGGTCTCGCTCGTGACGCGCTGGGACAGTGATCCGATCTATCCCGAGTCGAAAGTGCGGCCACTGCTCTGGCGGACGTGGCTGCCCGACATCTTCCTCAATCCGCATGGATATCCGTCGCACGAATGGGTGCAGCTCTTTTCGGAGTACGCCGCGTGGGTGCGGAACCGTGTCACGGAAGGGCGCGACTGGCAGCAGATGCGGGGCTGGTTCATCCCGAGCTTCAATTACCTGGACGACCCCAAGTACCCGCGGCACAAGACCGCGGCGTTCGAGATCCGCGAGCTGATCACCGATCACATCAACGCGGTGCCGGAGATCCGCGAATTCAACCGCCGCGCGTACGACCGCTACCGCCGCTACGGGCACGAACACGACAGCGAGAACTTCCGCATGGACTTCACGAACGACGTGTTGATCTATACGGCGATCAAAGGCGACAAGGCGGATCCAGGAACACGGAACACGACTGGGGACGATTTCATCGTCCGCCGGCCGAAGGTGACGATCTTCTACGGCGTCACAGAAGCGCCCGACGAGACGGCGTACGGCAACTGGATGAGGTTCACCGCCACGATGGGTCTGCAGTGGGACAAGGCGAATCTGGAGTACCTGGTCCGCGGTCAACACGTCGTGGAACGGAAGGGCACGGCGTTTTTTGGTGGTGTGGCGCTCTCGATGAGCCGGGAACGGCCGCCGAAGGCTGAGAGGACGACGGGGACCGACGACGATGGCCGCCGCTGATCGTCAGGCACTGCGCGTCCTGACCGACGACCCGTTGTCGGCCGGCACGTTCGTACCCGAAGCGGCGCTCGAGGGGTGGCAGCAGTCCGTCCTCCCGCCAACGCACGCGGCGCTCGTGGAGGCGCTCGGCATTCCGGGTGTCTGGAGCCAGGATCTCCCCCTGATCCATCCCTTCTGGCGGACGCTGGTCGTGCGGTCGCACACCGAGTCGTCGCAGTTCGACGCGTTGACGCATCTGCTGGGTGCGAGAGGCTGGCAGGACGAACCGGTGGTCGCGGCCGCGGTCACGGGCCGTCGCTTTCACGGTCTGCGCGGCCGGCGTTGGGCGGCGGCCCGGGGGAACCTGCACGTCAGCGTCGCCCTGCCGACGGCGCTGGACGCGGCGCATGCCGGCGTCGGCCTGTCGATGCTGCCGTGCGTGGCGGTCCTGGACGCGATCGCCGACGTGACGGACGGCGCGGTCAGGCCCGCCGTCAAATGGGTCAACGACATCGTCATCGGCGGACGGAAGGTCGGCGGCGTACTGACGAGCGCGGTGACCGCCGGACAGCGGATCGAAGGCGTCGTGTGGGGCATCGGGATCAACGTGGCCGTCGCGCCCGAGATCGTGGCCACGCCGTTCGTGCCCGCAGCCACGTGCCTGCACGCCGAGCCCGGAGGCGCCCACGTCACGATCGCCCGTCTCTTTCGGTCGCTGCTCGACGCGATCGCCCGGCGTTACGTCGACCTGGCCCATGGCGGCGCGGCCGCCCTCTTTCCTTCTTACCGCGAGCGGTCGCTCGTGATCGGCCGCGAGGTGCAGGTCTGGGACGAATCCGCCTGCATCGAACCCGATGCCTCGCCATCGGGTCCGCCGGCCGTCGAGGGCATCGTCGCGGACATCTGTCACGATCTCAGCCTGCGCCTCGAAGGCCAGCTCGAGCCGGTCACGAAGGGCAGGCTGGCCTTGCGGTCCATGTAGATGACGACTCGCCAGAGCACAGCTCCTCCCGATCCGCGACCCGTTGACCCTGGAATCGTCGCCGCCATCGCCGCGGCGGTCGCCGCGCAGTACCCCGGCGCACGGGTGATCCGCATCGAGGTCGAACCGTGATCGTCGCGTCGAGGCCCCGGACGGTGCGGGTGATGTTGACGGCGTTCCGGGACGGACTGCAAAGCTCGTTCGGTGGACGCGTGCGGCTCGAGGACCTGCTCCCCGCGATGGAGTTCGCGGCGCAGCGCGTCGGTATCCGCCACTTCGAGTTCGGCGGCGGCGCGCGCTTCCAGGCGCCCTACTTCTACGCCGGCGAGGATCCGTTCGTGTGTCAGGACGCGATGCGCCGGGTGGTTGGGCCGGACGTCGATCTGCAGATCCTGACCCGCTCGGTGTCCGGCGTCACCCTGACCACACAGCGGCTCGACGCGTTGCGGCTGCAGGCGTCCCTCATGAAGAAGCACGGCACGACTTGGGACCGCAACTTCGACTACATGAACGACGTGGACAACCTCGCCCGGACTGCCGTACCGATCGTCGGGGCGGGCATGCACCACCAGGTCTGCGTCGCGATGATGGGTCTTCCCTTCGAGGATCCGGTCGTCCACACGCCGGAGTTCTACGTGAACGTCGTGCGACAGCTCCTGAAGCGCGGCGTGTATTTCGATTCCGTCTGCATGAAAGACGCCTCCGGCACGACCGATCCGAACACCTGCTACGAGACGGCACGGCAACTGAAAGCGATCCTCCCGCCGGAGGTTCCCCTCTGGCAGCACACGCACGATACCGCCTCGATGGCCGTGGCCTGCTACATGGCCGGCATCGCGGGCGGCGTGGACGGCATCGATCTGTCGGTCCGGCCGATGGCCTCCGGCACGGTGCAGCCCGACGTCCGTTCGATGTGGCACGCATTGAAGGGCACCGGGTACTCGCTCGACGTGGATCATGCGCAGATGGACGAACTCGAGGACCTGCTGCTCGAGGGGCTCGCGGCGTACGAGCTCGATCCGACGACGACGACGCCCGACGCGCGGGTGGTGGGATTTCCGATGCCGGGCGGCGCGATCGGGCCGAACGTGCAGATGATGAAGCAGGCCGGTATCCTCGACCGCTACAGCAGCGTGCTCGCCGAGTTCCCAATCGTCGTGAAGGCGGGGGGTGCGTGGACGAGCGTGACCCCGGGCAGCCAGCAGTACTGGCTGCAGGCGTTCAACAACGTCCTGCACGGCCGCTGGAAGAAGATCGATCCGGGCTACGGCAGCGCCGTGCTCGGCTACTTTGGCCGCACTCCGCTCACCCCCGATCCGGCTGTCGTCGCCGAAGCGGCGGCGCAACTCGGCAAGGCGCCGTTCGATGGCGACCCGCTGCAGGCCGCGCCGGACGCGCTCGGGCCCGCCGCTGAAGCGCTCCGCGAACGCGGGCTGCCCGTGTCCGCCGAGAACGTCTTCCTCGTGGCGGCCGCGATCGTGCCAGGCAAGAGCATGGATCTCAACGAAGGGATTCGCCTGCTCTCCGGGTCATCGAAGATTTCGCTGCCGCTGAAGACGGCGGCCGCGCCCACCCCGAGCGCGCCTCAGCACCTGACAGACATCACCGGTGCTTTCACGACGTCGTGCCGCGTGACCGAGGGCGATACGACCCGGCGGTTCCGCATCACGATCGATCCGCCGGAAGGGACCGCAATCAGGGTGGCCTCTGCCGGCACACGGGCGGCAGAACCGGGGGCCGATGGCTTCGACGGCGCGACACCGGTGTTCTCGCCGTTTGCGGGCAAAGCCGAACTCGTCCACGTCGCGGTGCGCGTGGGCGACGAGGTGCGCTCCGGACAGGTCGTCGCGGCCGTCGAAGTCATGAAAGCCCGTCATGAGGTGCGCTCCCCCTCTGACGGCCGGGTGCTTCGCATCGACGCCGCGCTCGGAACCGACGTGACATCGGCCGCCCCAATCATGCTCATCGTCCCGCAGTGAGGACGCCGTGACTGTCTACGCCCAGCCCAGATTTCTCCCCGCCGGCGACTGCGCCGTCGTCGTGGAGCTGGCCGACGAGATCAGCCCCGAGATCAACGCGCGGATCCGCACGCTGGATATCGCGCTCGGCCGGGGGCAGCTGCCCGGAATCATCGATCTCGTACCGACGTATCGCTCGCTGCTGATCTACTACGATCCGCTGCAGCTGCGCCTGGCGGAGCTGCAGGAACATGTCCTGAGCGTCGCCGCGCTCGAGCCCGACGCGCTTCCGCCGCCAAACGTGCTCCATATCCCGACGGTGTACGGCGGAGAGTACGGACCCGACATGGACTTCGTCGCCCGGCACGCGGGGCTCTCGGCTGACGAGGTCGCCGAGATCCACGCCGGCCGCGACTATCTCGTCTACATGATGGGCTTCAACACGGGCTTCCCGTATCTGGGCGGAATGTCGGCGAGGATCGCGGCCCCGCGCCTCGAGACTCCGCGCACGCTCGTGCCGGCCGGTTCCGTGGGCATCGCGCAGATGCAGACGGGGATCTATCCCGTGGACAGCCCCGGAGGGTGGCAGATCATCGGCCGCAGCCCTGTGCGCCTGTTCGACCCCCGGCGGGAGCCTCCGGTCGCAATCGAGGCAGGCGACTACGTGCGGTTCGATCGGATCGACGAGTCCCGCTATCGGGAGATTGAACAGGATGTGCTGAGCGGAACGTACGAGTTCGTCATCACGGCAAAGACGGCATGAGGGTGGTGTGGACCTGATAGAAACGATCGACGGCGGCTTTTTCACGACCGTCCAGGATCTCGGCCGCTACGGTTACCAGCGCTACGGCGTGCCGGTTTCGGGCGCGATGGATTCCTTCGCCCTTCGCACCGCCAACCTGCTCGTCGGCAATCAGGAATCCGCCGCAGGTCTCGAGATCACGCTCCTCGGTCCGCGCCTGCGTTTCCTCGCCGATACGGTGATCGCGTTGACGGGCGCCGATCTCGAGGCACGACTCGACGACCAGCCAGTACCCCGATGGCAGCCGGTCGTCGCGCTGGAAGGCGCGGTGCTCGCGTTCGGCGCTGCGCGAGACGGGCTGCGTGCCTACCTGTCGATTGCGGGTGGCATCGATGTGCCGATCGTGCTCGGCAGCCGTTCGACGTTCACGCGCGGCGCGCTCGGCGGCTTCGGGGGCCGCGCGCTCGCGCCCGGCGATCGCCTCCCGGCAGGGGGCGGACCGCCGGCGCGTGTCGAAGGCCGCACCCTCCCGCCCGGGAGCGTTCCCGTCTACGGACACGAT
>DASWVN010000104.1:0-4815 GCA_036401215.1 Vicinamibacterales bacterium
ATCGCGCGGCGGCGCGATCGCCGGCAGCGTCGCGCGGCGGCTTTGCTTCACCGCGGCGAGCGCCACCCGGTGCCATCGCTCCAGCGTCTCCGGACGCCGAACGAAAGACGCCTTCACGTCGGTGTGCGCGGTGAGCACCGGCTCGATCGCTTCCGCCCCCATCATCGTGGCATCCCGGATCGCGTCGTCCATGCTGCTGCCCTTCAACACCGCCTGGACGACGACCGTCTGGACCGAAAGGGATGGAGGGGCGGGCAGCCGCTCGAGCAGGCGGAGCGACACGGTCTCGCGGACGGCGACTTCGACCTCAGCGCGGAACTCCGTTCCTCGTCCGTCGAACACCGACACCTCGGCCCCCGCGCCGAGCCGCAGCACGCGCGTGAGGTGGCGCGCCTCTTCAGGCGAAAGCGCGACCAGCGCGAGGTCGGGATCCAGATCCGGCGCGTAGAATCGCGGGAGCATCGGGGAATTATCGTTCAGGCACGATATACTTGCCTGGTTACCCTGGCGTCCATAAACAGCACGAACACCTTCAGCCTTGCTCTTCAGGGGCCAATCCCTCGGTAAGTACAAGATCATCGCTCCGCTGGGGAGCGGTGGCTTCGGGACCGTGTACCTCGCGCAGGATACGTGGATCGACAAGCGCGTGGCGATCAAGGTGCCGCACCGGCAGAACCTCGACTTCGGCGAACTGCTGCGCGAGCCGCGGCTGCTGGCGAGCGTCAGTCATCCCAACATCGTCTCGATCATCACCGCCGAGAAAGAAGACAACGTCTTCTTCATCGTGATGGAGTACGTGCCGGGTGAGACGCTCGAGAACATCATCGCGGCGCACGGCGCGCTCGAGCTGAACCGCGCACTCGACTTCACCTGCCAGATCTGTAACGCCGTGGATCATGCGCACCGCCAGGGAGTGATCCATCGCGATCTTCGCCCCGCGAACGTGCTGGTCACCGACAACGACATGCTCAAGGTCGCGGACTTCGGCACGTCCCGCTTTCTCGAGATCGCGGCACACGGAACGACGGTCATCGGCAGCCCGCCGTACATGGCGCCCGAGCAGTTCCATGGCAAGGCGGTGTTCGCGTCGGACATCTATTCGCTGGGTGTGACGATGTACCAGATGCTGACCGGCATGCTGCCGTACGACACTCCGGCGCCAGCGGATCTCGACAAGCTGATGTCGGGAGCGCTGCTCTCTCCGCCGCGGCTGAAGAATCCGCAGATCCCGAAACTGATCAGCGACATCGTGATGCGCGCGATGGCCCCCGAGGTGGCGAACCGCTACCAGCGGCCGACCGACGTGCTCGAAGACGTGCTCGCGGCGCGGGCGAGTACGGTGCCGCGGCGCACGCCGCCGGGAGGCCGCATTCAGACGCCACCGCCCCGCGGCCGCGACGATTCGCAAGGCATCCAGACCCGGCTGCGCGCCCGTGAAGCGCCGGCCGCGCGGTTCTGCTGGCACTGCAGCAAACCGCTCCACGCGCGAACGGATCGCTGTCCGTTTTGCAACGAACCGCAATGACACTCCCAGCGCAAGTCCTGATTGGACCGCAGGGTTGACCTGAACCGCATGTTAGAATCGCCGCGTTTGACGGCATTCGATCGGATTTGAACGGAGAAGAACCATGGCCTTCAGCGGCACCGGAAAAATCTGGATGAACGGCTCGCTCGTGGAGTGGGCGGATGCGAAGATCCATATCGCATCTCACGTCATCCATTATGGGAGCGGCGTCTTCGAGGGTGCGCGCTGCTACGACACGCCGCGAGGTTCGGCGTGCTTCCGCCTCGACACCCACATGAAGCGCCTGTACGATTCGGCGCGAATCTACCGGATGGAGCCGGACGTCCCGCTGGACACGCTCACCGAAGCGGTGCTCGAGACGATCCGCGCCAACAAGCAGAAGGCCTGCTACATCCGCCCGCTCATCTATCGCGGGTATCACACGCTCGGCGTCAACCCGTTCCCCTGCCCTGTCGACACCGCGATCCTCACCTGGGAGTGGGGCGCGTATCTGGGCAAGGACGCGCTCGAGAACGGCGTGGACGTGCGCGTCAGTTCGTGGGCGCGCTCGGCGCCGAACACGTTCCCGACCCTCGCCAAGACGTCGGCGAACTACGCGAACTCGCAGCTGATCAAGATGGAAGCGATCGCCGAGGGCTACAGCGAAGGGATCGCGCTCGATACGGCCGGACTGCTCAGCGAAGGCAGCGGCCAGAACCTGTTCCTCGTCCGCAACGGCATCGTGTATACGCCACCCGTGACCGCATCGATCCTGCCGGGAATCACGCGCGACAGCGTGCTTACGATCGCGCAGGATCTTGGCTACACGGTGCGCGAGGAGGCGCTGCCCCGCGAGATGCTCTACATCTGCGACGAGGCGTTCTTCGTCGGCACGGCCGTCGAGATCACGCCGATCCGGTCGGTCGACAAGATCCAGGTCGGCGCGGGCGTTCGTGGACCGATCACGACGGCGATCCAGAAGGCCTTCTTCGACATCATCAATGGCGAAGTGCCGGACCGGCACAACTGGCTGACCTACGTCTATCCCGGCGAGCCCCTCCAGCCGGTAGGCGCGGGACCGGAGAAGAGCGCGCAAGCGCGCTCCTGAGACTCCGAATTACGAATCCGAACTCAGAACGCAGAACGGGCCGCTCAACCGCTCAAGGGCGGCCCGCTTCGTGCCGATAAGCTGAAAGGCAATCCATGGCGGGCCGAGGCCTGCCCGGACCGTTCAGTTCTCCGTTCGGCATTCTGACTTCTGAGTTTCACGTGGACCTCAACCAGCTCCTTCACACGGCTGTTTCCGCGGGCGCGTCCGACCTCCACCTCAAGGTCGGGAGCTACCCGATGATGCGTGTCAATGGCTCCCTGATGGTGGCCAGCGAGGAACGCCGCATCGACCGTTCCGACACCGAGCATTTCGCCGGCGCGCTGCTCTCGCCGGAGCAGCGAACCAAGTTCCAGGAGACCCAGGAAGTCGACCTCGCCTACAGCGTCAAGGGGCTTGGCCGTTTCCGCTGCAACTTCTTCCAGCAGCGCGGCACGATCGGCATGGTGCTGCGTATCATTCCGACGGCAATCCGGACGATCGACGAACTGGGGCTGCCGCAGGTCCTCAAGCGGATCGCCTCCGAGGAACGCGGGCTCATCCTGGTCACGGGCACCACCGGCAGCGGCAAGAGTACGACGCTGGCGGCGATGATCGACCACATCAACTCGACGCGCTCCGCCCACATCATGACCGTGGAGGACCCGATCGAGTACCTCCACCGCGACCATCATTCGATCGTGAACCAGCGCGAGGTCTCGGTCGACACGCAGTCGTTCTCGGTCGCGCTGCGCAGCGCCCTGCGCCAGGACCCGGACGTCATCCTCGTCGGCGAGATGCGCGACTTCGAGACCGTCGAGACTGCCCTGCTGGCGGCCGAGACCGGCCACCTGGTGTTGTCGACCCTGCACACGCTGGACGCAACCGAAACGATCAACCGCATCATCACCGTCTTCCCGCCGCATCAGCAGCGCCAGGTCAGGATCCAGCTCGCGAGCGTGTTGAAGGCCGCCATTTCGCAGCGGCTCATCCCGCGCGCGGATGGCCTCGGACGGGCGCCCGCGGTCGAAGTCATGACCAGCACCGCCTTCATCCGCGACTGCATCGTCGACAAGGACAAGACCGCGATGATCCACGGCGCGATTGCAGCCGGCACGTCGCAGTACGGCATGCAGACGTTCGATCAATCGATCTTCACGCTCTACCAGCAGGGACTCGTCACGCTCGAAGAGGCGCTCCGCTGGGCATCGAACATCGACGAGTTCAAGCTCAAGGTCCAGGGGATCGCGACGACGGCGGACCTGGCCCGGGACGAGATGGCCAGGGCGACGGGCGCGCCGCAGATCACGCGCTTCGGCGGCTGAGCGCAGAAACGCCGAACTACGAACGCCGAACTACGAACTGCCAACTGCCAAACTCCAAACTCCAAACTCCAAAGCTAGAATGAAGGATCGTCCGTAGGCGGCGAGTTCGGAGTTCGTTGTTCGGAGTTCGTTGTTCGGAGTTTCACCTTCGGAGTTCGGCGTTCGGCGTTCATAGTTCGGAGTTTCTCTCTCCTCCATGTCTGCCTACAGTGACGGTCTCGCCCTTCTCGCCAGACGCGAGCTGTCCGTCGCCCAGCTCCGCGAGCGCCTCCTCGATCGCGAACACTCTGCCGACGAGACCGAGGACGCCATCGCCCGGCTGCTCGAAACCGGGGCCCTCAACGACGGACGTGTGGCGCGCGCGTACGCGCGGACGGCGGCGAAGGTCAAGGGACGCGGACGCCTGCGGGTCACCAGGGAGCTGCAGGCGCTGGGGATCGCTCGCGACGTGATCGCCGAAGCCGTGGCGGAGGTGTTCGGTGACCTCGACGAGCGCGCCCTGATCGACCGCGCGATCCAGAAGAAGCTTCGCGGCGGCCGCAAGCCGTCCACGATCCAGGAACGCGCTCGGCTCTACCAGTTCCTCATCCGCCAGGGCTTCTCCCCCGCGGCGGTGTCCGCGGCCATGAAACGCATCGGCTCGCCTCCGGAGATCGACTAGGCTAGTGAACCGTACACGCGAGATGTAAAGCGCTCCCGCGGGGGGCGCGAACTGGGGCCGCCTCGGCACCCCAGTGTGCACAGAACGCACACCGGGGACCCCGCCCCGCCCGCCCGGAGGTCCCTCTCTCGTGGCGCGTGCTTTTGGGGCCGAGACTTCCCACCCGTTGTCAAGCCGGCGTGACGACAGCCTTTGTGAACCGCGATGGATCATAGAGTTGTCCAGCTTTGAGCATCGC
>DASWVN010000105.1:0-8366 GCA_036401215.1 Vicinamibacterales bacterium
CTCGCGCAGCCGACCGCGGAGTTTCTCGAGAGCCTGAGCAAGGTCGCCACCGCGGTCACGCTGAACTCCGCCGAGAAGCGCAGAGTGGATCTAACGGTCCTTCGGATACAACAGTGATCGACGTACTCGAAGGGCAGCCACACCGCCTTACCTTGAAGCGCATACGCTGATTGGCGGCAGATGTCCCGAGACCTCACCGCGGAGCACGCTGGGACGCAGAGATTCTTGATGTTGGTATCTGGGGGTGACTGGCGTTGGGGTCGGCCCCGACGTCATGCATTCCCATCGAATGGGAGGACGGGTTGTTTCTGATCGGCACGGTGCTCGTGATCCAGATAGCGGCTGGCCAGGCACCGCCTCGCGATGCGCGGCCGGTGCCTGCGACCGGCAGCGGTGTGATTCGCGGGAGCGTCGTGGACGCGCCCAGCGGCGCGCCGATCGCCGGGGCCCGCGTCACGATACGCGCGCAACCCGGCACTCTCGTCGGGTTCATCTCGGAACAGGGCTTCTCCGCCGAAACCGATACCGCAACCGACGGACGGTTCGAGTTCACGAGCCTGCCTGCCGGTGAGTTCATCGTGATCGCTCGTCCCGGTGAGTTCCGGGCCACACACCTCCCGAAGGTCTTCGGTCATGACGCCCCGGGGCCGTTGCTGGGAGGCGCGTCGGTGACTCTCGAACCCAACGAAGTCAGCCCGGATCTGCGGATCGCACTCGAGCGAAGCCTCGCCATCGAAGGCGTGGTGACGAACGAGTTCGGCGAGCCGATGACGAACGTCCGTGTGACGGCGAGGTCCGAGCCTGAAATCCCCGGAGCCGCCGAGGCGCGCACGGACGACCGCGGCCGATTCCGCCTTTTCGGCCTTCCTCCCGCGGATTACACCATCTGCTCCTCGCCCTACGGGGGCTGGACGATGCAGCGTCCCGCGGCCGACGTGGCCGGGCCGGTCGCACGGTACGACAAGACCTGCGTGCCGCAGTTGGTCACGCTGACCGAGGCGCACACGCCGATCGTGCAGCTCCAGCTTCAGCCCGTGCGCGCATTCAGCCTGAGCGGAACGGTCGTCAGCAGCACCGGCCGCGATGTCTCGAACGCGCACATCAGCATCGTGCGGCTCGAGCCCGAGGGAAGCGGAGGCACCGTGCCGGCCGAGACCCGAAACGGCCAGTTCGCCGCCCACGCGCTCGTTCCGGGTGAGTACATCATCCGTGCGAGTCTCAATGACCTGTCCGGTGGAACGCGCCACGTCCTCGAAAGCGCCTGGACGTCCGTCCGCCTCGACGGCGCCGACGTGATGGGGCTCACGATCGCGACGCTCCCCGCCGCGACGATCACCGGGCGGATCGCGCTCCACCCTCGAGCGACGGCGCCGCTGCCGCCGCGCCTCACGGTCCACCTTGCTCCTCCGATGGATCAGATGCGGCACGTGATCTCGGCGCCTCCCTCGGGAGCCGTTGCCGGCGACGGCTCGTTCACGGTGCACGGGATTTTTGGGCCGCAGGTGATCGCGATGCCCGAACTCCGATCCGGATGGTTCGTCGCATCCGTCCGCCACGGTGATGAGGACATCACCGGGCGGGTCCGCGAGTTCCGTCCCGGCGACGATCGTCCGGTGACCGTTGTGCTCAGCAACCGTGGCGCGAAGCTCCGCGCGCGGGCGGTCGGTGTCGACGGGAAGCCACGCATCGACGCCCTGGTGATGGTGATCCCGACAGATCCCACGCGTTGGAACGTGATGCCGGCCAGCGACATCACCGCGCAGGACAAGGAGGGATTCCTCAACTTCGAGAGCATTGCGCCGGGCGACTATTACGTGGCTGCTGTTCCGTTGTCGTCGTTGGTGCGGATGACGAGAGCGGGTGGGACGCTGGAGCCGATCGCGCGTGCGGGTCAGAAAATCACCTTCGTCGAAGACCAGTCACTCACGCTGGACGTCCCCGTCATGTCACTGGGAGGACGGCAGTGATGCGAGCCTTCGTGTGGGTCCTCGCCGCGGTGTTTGCGGTTCCGCAGAACGCTCCGCCGCCGGCGGCGATCACCGGACGTGTCGTCGATGCGTCGAGCGGCACACCGATTCCGCGAGCCGTGGTCATCCTTCGCGGAACACGCGATGGCACGTCTATCGAGAAAGCCGCGGCTGCCGACGGCAGGTTCGAGTTCACGGGGCTGCAGGCCGGGCGGTACGACGTCCAGGCGATCGCGGGCGAGTTCAAAGCCACCCACGTGTCCTGGAGCACGACGACCCCGAATTACTTCGTGGACCTGAAGGCTGGGGAAACGAAGGACGTCCCGATTGCACTCGATCGCGCGCTCGCGATTTCGGGTCGTGTCGCCGACGAAGCCGGAGTGCCCCTGGCGCGCGTCCGGATCCGGGTCCGGAATCTCTCCACCGGCCAGGACCACTATGCGCCCGGTGACAGCGCGTCCGACGACCTCGGCGCCTTTCGCGCCTACGGCCTGCCGGCCGGCCGCTTCATCGTGTGCGCCGAGGGGAACACCGCTCCGGATTTCGATGCGCCCGCCGGCGGCAGCCCGGTCCGGTTCGTGCGCACGTGCTATCCATCCTCGCCCGATGAAGACGGCGCCGAGCCGGTGGTGCTCCGCGGCACTGAGATCGACGGTCTTCAGATCACCATGCGACGCAGCCGGACGGCGACGGTCAAGGGCGTCGTGATCGATTCGAGCGGCGCTCCGGCGCCGGCGGCGAACCTCACGTTGATGCGGATCGAGCGTAACGGGGCATCGGGAAGCAGCCGGCGGCTGCAGTCGAGCGCGTTCACGATCTCGAACCTCGTGCCCGGACAGTACGTGGTCTCGGCAGAAATCGGTCCGGACGCGCCGCCTGCGTCCGCGCCGGTGGAAATGGGGACTGTGCGTCTCGACATCAGCTCGGAAGACGTCGAAGGCCTGGTCGTGACCACGAGGAAACCTGTCTCGGTGCGCGGTGTGGTGGTGTTCGAGGACGGCGCCCCGCCTGACACGGCAACCCGCAGGCTGTCGATCGGGTCCTGGCAGCTCGAACGTGGCATGCCCGGGCGGACACGGCCCGTCGGCGTCCAGCCTGACCTGACGTTCGAGGTGAAGGACCTGTTCGAAACGTCCGCACTCAGACTTCAGGGCCTGCCGGCAGGATACGTCGTCCGATCCGTGCGGTATCGCGGCCAGGAGATCACCGACGTGGCGACGGACTTCGATGGGGACGTGCGCAACACCGTCGAGATCATCGTGACTCGACGCGTGGCGGAACTGTCCGGACGGATCCTCGACGAACGCGGAGAGCCTGTGAAAGGGGCGCGCATTCACCTGTTCCCGGTGGACCCTGCGCGATGGCGGGGCTGGATGGGCGGTGCCGGGCAGAGCAACGACGCCGGCGTCTTCAGGATCCGTAATCAGGCGCCCGGCGACTACCTGGTGGTTGCGATCTCCCAGCAGGATCAACTGGAGATCAACGGCGCCGACTGGTACAGGCCCCATCCGTACGAACGCTTCGCGGCGATCGCCGAGCGCATCACCCTCCTCGATGGCGATCGTCGTCTGGCCGATTTCCGGCTCACACCGATACCCCAGGAGTGGAAACGCTGAATGGTGATCCACACTTGTCTACTCACGTTCGCATTGACGGGTGGCATCCAGGATCCGCCCCCGCCTCCTCCTCCACCGCCACGTCCGCCGAGCATGGCGCCGCGTGATCCGGCGACGATCAAGAAGGGGACGTCCGTCATCAAGGGTCACGTGTTCTCGACCGACGGGCGACCGTTACGCCGCGCACAGATCCGGGCCGCTGCTGGAGATCCGCGCGACGCCCCGACGACGACCACGGGTCTCGAAGGAGAGTACGAACTGCGAGACCTCCCTGCCGGACGCTACACGATCCGCGTCACCCGCAACGGTTACCTGCCGGCGCAGTACGGCGAGGAAGCGTACGGCCAGGCGGGCACGCCGATCACCCTCGCCGACGGCGCAACGGTCGAGAAGATCGACGTCGTCATGCAGCGCGCCGGCGTGATCAGCGGGCGCGTCACCGACGAGACCGGCGATCCCGCGGCCGGTGTGGACATCCGCGCGATGCAGATGCAGTACTTCCGCGGGAAGAAGCGCATCGTTCCGGTTTCCACCTGGCCGGTGCACGTCACGACCGATGACTCCGGTCAGTATCGATTCACGGGTCTGCCGCCCGGCGAGTACTTCGTCTCAGGCCGGCTGCGCGACACCTGGATGTCGGACGAGGAGGAGCCGCAGACGCTGTCGTATGCGCCGACGTACTTCCCCGGCACGGCGGATGTGTCGCAGGCAAGGCGGATCAAGATTGCCGGAGGCCAGGAGGCCGGCGCGATCGACTTCACGCTCGTTCCGGCGCGTGCCGCGAAGCTCTCGGGTACGGCACTAGCATCCGACGGCACGCCGCTCTCCCGCGGCCGGATCATGGTGACACAGGACATTCTCGGCCCGGCGGGTGGGACGTCGATGTCCTTTGCGGGTACGGCGGTTCTCGACGAGGATGGATCGTGGACGGTCCGGGATGTGCCGCCAGGTGAGTACACGGTCCGCGCATCGGGCAACGCCGCCGGCGGCCGGAGTGAGAATGCAACCCTGACGGTAACCGTGTACGGCGCGGATCTCGAAGGTCTGGTGGTTCGCGCGGATCCGGGCGGGCTGATCTCCGGACGGGTCGTCGCCGACACCGGCGAGCCGCTGCCCTCCGGCTCGCGTCCCGTCGTGAATGCCACGCTGATCTCGATGGAGTCGACCATGCTGCGGCCCACCCAGGGGGTGGACGATGGCGTCGTCGGGGCCGACGGTACGTTCACCCTGCGTAGCGCGAGTGGACCCATGGCGCTGCGCGTGCTCTCGCTGCCGCGCGGCTGGGCGGTCCGGAGCGTCGGCATCAGCGGACGCGATTACGTCGGGTTGCCCGTGGACCTGCAGCCCGGGCAAATGCTGTCGGACGTCACGATCGTCGTATCGCAGGGGCTGACCTCGATCAGCGGACACGTGTCGGGTGAGGACGGCAAGCCAGCTTCGGGCACCGTGCTGCTCTTTCCTGCCGATCCGGCCAGGTGGCCGGAGGCCCTGGCGAATCAGCGCATCACGCGTCCGGAGCGCACGGGCGCCTACACCTTCGACAACGTCCGTCCCGGCGAGTACTTCCTGATCGCCGTTGCGTCCATGGAGTCGTGGCAGATGAACGATCCCGAGTTCCTCGACGCGCAGAGAGGACGCGCGACCAAGCTCACGGTCGGCAGCGAGTTGGCCACGATCGACTTGAAGGTGGTGCGGTGATGCTGGGCGCATCGATGGTTCTTCTTTTGACCCTGGCGCAGGCCGCAGTGCCGACACTTCCCTCCCCTCCGGGCGGCCAGTCCTCAACCGGTGCGAATTCGGCCGGCACCGGGGTCATCAAGGGACGCGTGACTGCTGCTGATACAGGACGCCCGTTGCGCCGGGCCCGCATCACACTGAGCGGCAATACGCTGACGACCGGACGATCCACGAGCACGAACATCCGCGGTGAGTACGAGTTGGAAGGCGTGCCGGCCGGCCGCTACCAGATTCGTGTGCAGCGGAGCGGATACCTGCCGATGCAATACGGGCAGCGGCAGCCACAGGAGCCGGCAAAGCCCTTCGAACTGACGAACGGCCAGGTGATCGAGAAGTTGGATTTCGCACTGCCGCGCGCCGGGATCATTGCCGGGCGCGTCATCGACGAAACCGGTGAGGCCGTGTCGGGGGTGCAGGTCTGGCCGTTACGGCAGGAGTTCTTCCGCGGCCGCAGACGCATGGTGCCGGCCGCCTCGCAGGCTACGACCGATGACATCGGCCACTATCGACTGCTGAACCTTCCACCAGGCGAGTACGTGCTGATGGCGGTCCTGCGCGAGACGTGGCATGCAGGCCCCGAGCGGCAGCCGTTCGGCTATGCTCCGACCTTCTTTCCCGGAACCGCACGCGCGGCCGACGCGATCCGCGTAAAGGTCGGCGTCGGTCAGGAAGTGCCAAACACGGACTTCGCGCTCGTTGCGGAGCGTGCGGCGACGATTTCCGGCGTCGTGATGGGGCCAGACGGTGCGCCGCTGGCGGGCGCGCGGATCTCGCTGACGTTCGAGGTCGTCGGCCCGGGCAGCGCCATGATGATGTCGGCCGGCAGCGCCACCGCCGGTGCGGACGGATCGTGGCGCATGAAGGATGTCGCGCCGGGCGAATATCAACTCGAAGTCTCCACGCGGGAGCCTGGCCGCCCCGGCGCTCGCGCCTCCACCTCGGTCCGGCTTCAGGGGAGCGATATCGAGGGGGTGACGCTCGTAGCCGACCACGGCGGCACGATCACGGGACAGGTGGTCAGCGAGACCGGCGAAGCACTGCCCACCACGCTCTCGCGAATGCGCGTCATGGCCGACTCGATCGATCCGGATCGCCGTCCCTTCGGCGTCCTTGCAAACGACGACAACGGTGTGGTCGACACCGATGGCCGGTTCACGCTCACCGGCGTGATCGGCCCGTCGGCGATTCGCGTGAGCGCGTTGCCCAGGGCCTGGGCGATCAAGAGTATCGAGGGCGGTCAGGGCGACCTCGCGGAAACGCCGATTCACCTTCGCGGCGGTCAAACGCTCGACGTCCGCATCGTCCTCACCAACCGCTTCCCGACGGTCACCGGGCGCATCACCGACGATCGAGGCAATCCGGTGGAAGGGACGGCGCTGCTCTACCCGTCCGACGCTGAGCGGTGGTACGACACGAGCGTCCTCCGTTCGGCACGTCCGGATCAGTCGGGAACCTTCCGCCTCGAGACCGTCCGTCCCGGCGACTACCTCGCGATCGCCCTCGACTACATCGAATCGTCACAGGCGAACGATCCGGAGTTCCTGGAGTCGCTGCGGAGTCGAGCGACGCGCGTGAGCGTACTCGAAGGGCAGCCACAGACCCTTACCTTGAGGGTCGTACGTTAAGTGCGGCAGGTGTCCCAAAGACCTCACCGCGGAGAGCGCAGGGGACGCAGAGATTCTTATGTTGGTAACGGGGTGTTGACTGGCGTTGGGGCGTACCCCGATGGCGTACACACGCCAGGCCCAACCCAAAATCCCTCTGCGTCCCCAGCGCTCTCTGCGGTGACGCATTGAGACAGCTGCTGCGACTTCAGTAGAGGCCCCGCCGCCGCAAGTTTTACGTCCGCTGCATCGACGCCAGGAATTCCGCATTCGACTTGGTCTTACCCAGCTTGTCGAGCAGCAGTTCCATGGCTTCGACCGCGGAGAGCGGGCTGAGGACCTTCCGCAGGACCCAGAGACGATTGAGGTCGTCCTTCGGCAGGAGCAGCTCCTCTTTCCGCGTGCCGCTCTTCAGGATGTCGATCGCCGGGAAGACGCGCTTGTCGGAGAGCTTGCGGTCAAGATGGATTTCCATGTTGCCGGTCCCCTTGAACTCTTCGAAGATCACGTCGTCCATGCGGGACCCGGTGTCGATCAACGCGGTGGCGATGATCGTGAGCGAGCCGCCCTCCTCGACGTTGCGGGCCGCGCCGAAGAAGCGCTTCGGTTTCTGGAGCGCGTTCGAGTCGAGACCGCCGGAAAGCACCTTGCCTGACGGCGGACTCACCGAGTTGTAGGCGCGTGCGAGGCGGGTCACGGAATCGAGCAGGATCAAGACGTCCTTCTTGTGCTCGACGAGCCGCTTCGCTTTCTCGATCACCATCTCGGCGACCTGGACGTGGCGCTGCGCCGGTTCATCGAACGTCGAGGAGATGACCTCCCCCTCGACGGATCGCTGCATGTCGGTCACTTCTTCCGGCCGTTCGTCGATCAGCAGCACGATGAGGTAGACGTCGGGGTGGCTCTTCGCCACCGACTGGGCGATGCTCTGCAGCAGCATCGTCTTGCCGGTGCGCGGCGGCGAGACGATCAGGCCGCGCTGGCCGCGGCCGATCGGGGTCATGAGGTCCATCACTCGCGCCGACAAGCCGTCCGGCGCGGTTTCGAGCGTGAAGCGGTTGTCGGGATAGAGCGGCGTGAGATTCTCGAAGAACAGCTTCGCGCGGGTCGCCTCCGGCGCTTCGAAGTTGACCGCTTCGACCTTGATCAGGGCGAAGTACCGCTCCCCTTCCTTCGGCGGGCGGATCTGTCCGCTGACCGTGTCGCCGGTCTGCAGATCGAACTTCCGGATCTGGGACGGGGACACGTAGATGTCGTCGGGGCCCGGCAGGTAGTTGTAGTCAGGTGCTCTGAGGAAGCCAAAGCCGTCCGGGAGCACTTCGAGCACGCCTTCGGAGAAGATGAAGCCGCTCTTCTCGGTCTGCGCCTTCAGGATCTGGAAGATGACTTCCTGCTTGCGCAGGCCCGAGGCGCCCGGGACGTTCAGCTCCTGCGCAACCTGC
>DASWVN010000106.1:0-4432 GCA_036401215.1 Vicinamibacterales bacterium
TGCGGCGAGCAAGTCCGCACCCCGCACTGCGCACCCCGGACCGCGCACCGCGGACCGCGAACCGCGGACCGCGAACCGCGGACCGCCGACCACGCGCCGCGGTAAAATCATTGGATGCGTTCCCGCGAAATTCGCAGCAGTTTCCTCGAATATTTCCGCTCCAAGGGGCACACCGTCGTCGCCAGCTCCTCGCTCGTGCCGCACGACGACCCCACGCTGCTGTTCACCAACGCGGGGATGAACCAGTTCAAGGACGTGTTCCTGGGCAAGGAAACGCGCGCCTACGTCCGCGCCGCGACGTCGCAGAAATGCATGCGGGTCAGCGGCAAGCACAACGACCTCGACAACGTCGGCCCCTCGCTGCGGCATCACACGTTCTTCGAGATGCTGGGCAACTTCTCGTTCGGCGACTACTTCAAGGCCGAGGCGATCCCGTTTGCCTGGGAGTTGCTGACCGAGGTGTGGAAGCTCGATCCGGAGCGGCTGTTCCCGACCATCTTCAAGGGCGAGGGGAACGTGCCGCGCGACGACGAGGCGTATGAGGCGTGGCGGAAGCTGGTACCGGCGGAACGGATCGGCGAGCTGGGCGCGTCCGACAATTTCTGGCAGATGGGCGACACCGGTCCGTGCGGCCGCTGCTCGGAAATCTACTACTTCCGCGGCGCCGACATCCCCTGCGACGCGGAGACGATGGGGCGCTCCTGCAGCGGGCTCGAGTGCACCTGCGATCGCTACATCGAAATCTGGAACAACGTGTTCATGGAGTTCGACCGGCAGGCCGACGGCAGGCTGAACCCGCTGCCGGCCCCCTCGATCGACACCGGCATGGGCCTCGAGCGCGTGACCGCGGTGATCCAGAACAAGCTGTCGAACTACGACACCGACCTGTTCACGCCGATCCTCGACGCGATCGGCTCGCGCGCCGGGCGCCGATACGGCGCCTCGTTCGACGATCCGCACGACATCTCGATGCGCGTCATCGCCGACCACCTCCGCGCGATGACGTTCCTCATCAGCGACGGCGTCACGCCCTCCAACGAGTGGCGCGGCTACGTGCTGCGCAAGATCATGCGGCGCGCGATGCGGCACGGCAAGAAGCTCGGGTTCACGCAGCCGACCCTCCACGCGCTCGTCGACGTCGTCATCGAGGAAATGGGCGACGCGTATCCGGAACTCCGGAGCAATCGCGACACCATCGTGAAGGTCGTGCGAAGCGAGGAGGAGAAGTTCGATGCGGTGCTGACGGCCGGGCTCCCCCGTCTCGAAGAAGCGCTCGATCGTGCCCAGGCCGGCGACCAGGTGGTCCCCGGCGACGAAGCGTTCCGGCTCTACGACTCGCTCGGCGTCCCGTACGACTTCATGGAGGACCTCGCGAGTCAACGCGGCCTCACCATCGATCGTGAAGGCTACGACCGCGCCATGCAGGGGCAGAAGGAGAAGGCCCGCGCGGGCAGCGCCTTCAAAGGTGCGGACAAAGGGATCACGTTCACGATCCCGCCAGATCTCGAGAAGACGCTCGACGCCGCGGGCGATCAGTTCGAGGGCTACGAATCGACGTGTGTCCGCGGCGTGCCGATCCTCGCGATCTTCGACGAGTCAGGAACGCCGGTCCGCGAACTTTCTGCAGGCAGGCGCGGATACATCGCGCTCGCCAAGACCCCGTTCTACGTCGAGGCGGGCGGACAGGTCTCCGACTCAGGCCGTATCTACGGGGCGTCCTCGCAGGCGACCGTGGAACGCATGCTCAAGCAAGGCAGCCGGCCCCGTCTGCACCTCGTGCGCGTCGACGAGGGACTGCTGGCGGTTGGCGATCTGGTCACGGCGGAAGTCGCCGACGAGGTGCGTGACGCGACTCGTCGAAATCACACCGCGACGCACCTGCTCCACGCCGCGCTGCGCCAGGTGCTCGGCACGCACGTCAAGCAGGCGGGCTCGCTCGTCGCGCCGGATCGTCTGCGGTTCGACTTCGTCCACTTCTCCGCCGTGACGCGCGAGCAGCTGGACGAGATCGAGCGGATCGTCAACGCGCAGATCTTTCACAACACCCCGGTCCATACCGAAATCCGCTCGACGGAAGAGGCGATGGCGGCGGGCGCGATGGCGCTGTTCGGCGAGAAGTACGGCGACCGCGTGCGCGTGGTCAGCATCCCGGGTTTCAGCATGGAACTCTGCGGCGGCACGCACGTGCGCGCGACCGGCGACATCGGGCCGTTCGTCATCACCGAGGAGAGCGGCGTCGCCGCGGGCGTCCGCCGGATCGAGGCCCTCACCGGAGCCGGGGCCGTTGCCTGGATGCAACAGCAGCGCGACGCGTTCGGACGCGTGCTGGCGGCGCTTGGCACCACCCCGGCACAGTCGGTCGAGACGATTCAACGCCTCCAGGCGGACGTGAAGCGGCTCACCCGTGAAGTGGACTCCCTGAAGATGAAGGCGGCCCTCGGCGGAGGCACGTCAACAGCCGGCGGTGACGAAGCCCAGGTCGTGTCGGGCGTGAAGCTGATCGCCAAGCGTGTCGCAGGGTTGGAGAAGGCCGCGCTGCGCGGCCTGTCGGATACGCTCCGCGATCGTCTTGGCAGCGGCGTCGTTGTCATCGCGTCGGAGAACGAGGGGAAGGTGGCGCTCGTCGTCGCGGTCTCCAAGGACCTCACGCCGCGGGTGAAGGCCGGAAGCCTCGTCAAGGAACTCGCGCCGATCGTCGGCGGGGGTGGCGGGGGCCGTCCCGACTTCGCCGAGGCCGGCGGCAGGGACGCGTCGAAGATCGACCAACTCCTCTCAGCGGCGGCCAACGTGTTGAAAACTGCCATCGAGGCGCAGGCGCAGAATTGAAATATCTGCGCCAAATTCGTACTCGCGGATATCGGGATTCCCTTTTAGCCGCCTGAAATGGCCACGTAGGGCGCGGCTTTAGTCCGCGCCGCCGGGGCACAATCCTTGCCTCATCCAGCTCGTCGGACCGCGCTTCCCGCGGGTTTTTCCAATGAGCTGGATCGTTCGAATCCTGATTATCGGGGCGCTGCTCTGCGCCAGTTTCCCGTCCCGCGCGCACGGCCAGATCTACTCGTGGCACGAGGCGGATGGCAGCCTCGTGCTGTCCACCACGCCCAGGGCTGGCGCGACGAAGACCTATGCGGTCGGGACGGCAGGCTCGAACATCCGAACCACCCGCCCTGCCCAGCCCCCCCGCGCCGAGAGGTTCGAGTCACTGATCGCGGCATCCGCCGCCGAGCACAACGTCCGCGCGGACCTCGTTCGCGCCGTGATCCAGGCCGAGTCCGCCTTCAACCCGGCCGCCCGGTCGCACAAGGGCGCGATGGGGCTGATGCAGCTGATGCCGGCGACAGCGACCGAACTCGGCGTCGACGATCCCTACGATCCGGAGCAGAACATCCGCGGCGGCGTCAGGTACTTGCGCGCGCTCCTCGACCAGTACTCGAACAACGAAGAACTCGCGCTGGCGGCCTACAACGCGGGCCCCGGCGCCGTGGATCGCTACGACGGCGTCCCACCCTATCGCGAGACCCGCGATTACATCGAACGGATCCGCAACAACGCGACGGTTCGTACGCGCCCGTCCACGGCGATGTATCGCAAGGTCGAAATCGTGAACGGCCGCGAGGTCGTGACGTTCACGAGCAAGCCGTCCGACGGCGCGACCCTGGTCGGCCGCCGCCGATGATCCGGGTTCAATTCGAAACGACCCCAGCCGACATCCAGGCGCTGCAGGCCTTCGCTCTGTCATCGGTCGAAGCTTCGCCAACAAGGCGTCGCTCGGGTTCTCCTGGCGGTCGATGCTGATGGGTGTGCCGTTCGGCCTCGTGCTGTTCGTCGGGCTGAAGGTCCTGGATGTTTCTTTCCACATGCCGACGGCGCTGCTCGCGGCCGGCCTCTTCATCCTGTACTACGGGGTCGTCCGGCGACAGCTCGCTGGAGTCAGCAGCCCCGCTCCGGAGGGCGCCCTTCTTGGCCAGCGCCAGACATCGATCGGTGAGGACGGCGTTCGGGAAGAATCGCGCGACCACAAGTCTCACAGCGCGTGGCGCGGGATCCTCTCCGTCGGGGAGACCCCCTCGCACGTCTTTCTGATGGTCGACCGCTTTGCCGGCTACATCGTCCCGAAGCGCGCGTTCGAGAACCCGGCGCAGCTCGCAGACTTCCTCGCGTTCGCCAGGCGTCGTGCCGACGGGGCGCGAGGCCAGGCCCCAACTGATCGTCGAGAGTGAGGAACTCGCCCCGGGGCGAGTTCCACCCCAAGTTCGCAGGTTCCGCACAACACTCGCCCCGGGGCAAGTTCACCCCAGTCCGCGGGTTCCGCACCGCACTCGTCCCGGGGCGAGTTCCACCCCCCAGTCCGCGGGTTCCTGACGGCACTCGCCCCGGGGCGAGTTCACCCGCGAGTCCGCGGGTTCCGCACCGCACTCGCCCCGGGGCGAGT
>DASWVN010000107.1:0-55485 GCA_036401215.1 Vicinamibacterales bacterium
GCGTCATCGCGCTCACGCCGCAAGCGCTCCACTTCACGCTGGAGGTCCTCGGGGGACGATGCCGACCGGCCGCGCGCACTCACGCCACCGTTATGCCAGAATCGTCACCAAAGTACAAGTGAAACCCGCTAACCAGTTACGATCCGCCTAGCCCTGCTGCGCTTGCGACGCCTGCAACGATAGTGACTTGCGCTGTGCCCAGAGCTACTGCAGCGTTCACGCCGGGTTCAGCCGTCCGGGCAATGTCGCCAAGAAACACTGACAGCGGGTCGTAGTATCGTCCGATAGTGACCCACGATCCGTTGCGCATCTGCTGAAGGTAGTTGCCAAGGAACCTGAATCCAGGCCCGGGATTGGACAGAAGCCGCGCAAACTCATCGTTTCGCAAGCGAACGGCATCGTAGCCGTCTAGAGCAAGTATGTAGTCAGTTCCGCTCGGATCAACGAACCGCAACGGGTTATTGCGCGCGTAAGCGTACGCGTTCCAGCTTTGCGGGTCGAAGATATCTCCGCCGGCGTGCCCCGGATCCACAGTCGTGAACCGTCCCCAACCTGCGGAGAGGTACCGCGCCGCAAAGTAGTCGAGCCCCGACTCCCCGTCGCGCTCCTTGCCCGTGAACCGCTGCTGCTTCGCCACGTACGGCAGGCCGGGCTCCGCCTCCTCCGTGTGCAGCTCCTCGCCGAACGCGGCGTAGTCGTGGCGCCGCAGCACCGCACCATCGGCACCCGTCACCGCGCGCACCGACCCCAGCACGTCGAGGTGATAGAACTGCGTCACCGTGGGCGGCGGCAGGTTGAAGGTCGCCACCACGAGTGTCGCGGCCGACAGCGTCACGGTGCACGCACCCGTGCCGCTGCACGCGCCGCCCCACCCGGCAAAGTCGCCGGTCCCGGCGGAGGCGCTCAGGGTGATCACATCCCCGACCTGGAACGTCCCGCTGCACGTCTGTCCCAATGCACCCGTGCACGTCAGCCCGCCGCCGCTGACCGTGCCGCTGCCGCTGCCCATCAGTGTCAGGTTCAGCGTGGCAGGGGCCGCACGCGACGCATCGTCGTCGTACGCGGACTTCGGCGCCTCGTAGGCGTACTCGACCACATCCGGAGCAGCCTCTGCGATGGGATCGAATGCGGCGTCTTCGAGCCATGGCGCGGGACCGTAGACGGCCGATTCGCTCCGCCGATCGTGTTCGTCGCTGACTCCGAGCTGCGCTTCAACGTGAGTGCGGTCGCCACAGAACAGTCCGTGACAGGCCCCCGACCGTACTTCCGTCTGACCCTCGACGTGCGCACTCGGCGGCAGCGCCACGTCGATGAACGACTGCTGAGAGGCCTGCGCTTCAGGCGTCGGCGCGCCGGTCACCGTCACCGTCTTCGTCACTTCGCCGCCGCAATCCACATACCCGCGCGCCAGCACCGTAGGCGTGCCCGGCGTCGACCACGTGTGCGTCGTCGTGAACGGCAGGCCGTTGATCGGCGCGATCCACCAGTTCCCATCACCGAAGTCCATCCACAGCATCCCGCAGGGATTCGTGCCCGTCACCGTGATCGTCGCCGTCTGCCCGACGCTCACCGTCTGGGGTGTGATCGTCAGGCCCAGCACCGTCGCGGGCGGCGGCTGCCCCACGACGACGCTGACCGCACTCGAGGTGCCCTGGGCGCCGAGACTCGTCGTCGCCCGCGCCGTCAGCGCATAGGTGCCGGTCCCCACGCCGCTCCACGAGACCGTGTACGGCGCCGCCGTGTCCACGCCGATCCACGCCCCGTTGGCGTAGAAGTCCACCTGCGTGATCGTCCCCTGCGCCGCACTCGCGCTGGCGGCGATGTCGATCGTCGCGGGCGCCGTGTACGTCGTGCCTGCGATCGGGGCCGTCACGCTCACCGCCGGCGGCGCCAGGACCGTAAGGCTTTTCGAACCCTGGGTGTCGCACTGGTCGCCGAGCCCCACCGCCGTGACCGTCCGCACGCCGGCCGTCGTCCAGGTATGCGCCTTCGTGAGCGGCGGCCCCGAGCCCCCGATGAACGTGTCGGACGTGCCGTCGCCGAAGTCGACGTTCACCGTCGTGCAGGCGGCCGGCCCATCGATCGTCACCTGCGCCGGGATGCCGGCGGTCGGCGAGGCAGGCGTGACGGTGACGGTCAGCGGCGGCGGGGGCGGCGGCTGCACCGTGATCACGGTGCTCGCCGGGCCTGGACAGACACCGCCCGCACCGGTGAGCGTCACGGTCTTCGAGCCCGCCGTGGTCCACGTGTGCGGCACCGTCATCGGGGGGCCCGACGGGCTCGCGAGCGTCTGCGTCGTCCCGTCGCCGAAATCCACCGTCACGGCCGTGCAGCTCGCAGGGCCCGCCACCGTCACCTGCGCCGCGCTTCCGGCCACCGGCGACGACGGACTGAGGCTGAGGGTCAGCGGCGGCTGCACGGTGACGGTCGTCGTGGCCTGAAGATCGCACGCGCTTCCGAGCCCCTGAGCCGTCACCGTCTTCGGGCCGCCCGTCGCCCAGGTGTGCGCCCGCGTCATCGGCTCGCCGGGATTCCCCGTGAACGTGTCGGACGTGCCGTCGCCGAAATCGACGTTGACCGTCGTGCACGCGCCAGGACCCGAGACCGTCACCTGCGCCGGGCTGCCCGGCATCGGTGACACGGGATCGACCGTGACATTGAAGGGGGGTGGGGGCTGCACCGTGATCGTCGCACTCCCCTGGGTCGGACATTCGCTCCCCTGGCCGACGGCGGTCAGTGTCTTCGTGCCGGCCGTCGCCCACGCGTGCGCGCCGCTCAGCGGTGTACCGGACGACCCCACGAACGTGTCCGACGTGCCATCGCCGAAGTCGACGGTTACGGTCGCGCAGCCCGGCACCGCACCGATCGTGATCCCGGCCGGGATCGTGGCCAGCGGCGATGCAGGTTGGACAGTAATGCTCAATGGTGGCGGCGGCGGAGGCTGCACGCTGACGCTGGTGGTGGCAGTGGCCGAGCAGGCGCCGTCCGTGCCGGTCGCCGTGACCGTCTTCGTACCGGCCGCCGCCCAGGTGTGCGCCACCGACATCGGCACACCCGGTCCGCTTCTCGTGAGCGCCTGGGACGTGCCGTCGCCGAAGTCGACGACCACGACGGTGCAGGTGGCCGGCCCGTCTACGGTCACCTGCGCCGCACTGCCGGCCACCGGCGACGACGGACTGATGCTGAGGGTCAGCGGCGCCTGCACCGTGATGCTGCGCTGGATCTGGATGTCGCAGGCGCTTCCCTGGCCGTGGGCCGTCACGATCTTCGTGCCACCGGACGCCCAGGTGTGCATCCGCGTCATGGGCTGGCCAGGGTTCCCGGTGAACGTATCGACAGTCCCATCCCCGAAATCGACGTTCACCGTCGTGCACGGTCCCGGACCAGTGACCGTTACGGCCGCCGGGCTGCCGGCCATAGGCGACTCGGGATCCAGGGTCACCGCGAGGGGCGGCGCCGGCTGAACGTCGATGGTGGCAGTACCGCGGCTCGGACAGGCATCGCCCAGACCCTCCGCGGTCACGGTCTTCGGGCCAGGGATCGTCCACGCGTGCGCACCGATAAGGGATGCGCCGGCCTGTCCCGATACCGTGTCGCGCGTACCGTCGCCAAAGTCCAGGTTGACGTTCGCACACCCGGGCAGACCGTCGACGGTGATCGTCGCCGGAATGGTCGCGAACGGGGACGCCGGGTTGATCGAGATGATCAGGGGAGGCGGTTCGACGTGCACAGTAACCGGCGCGGAAGCGCCCACGATGTTCAGCGTGTTGACGGCCTTCGCGACGAGCACGTGAGACCCCACCGGTGCCGCGTTCCAGACGAACGCGTAAGGCGCGGTGGAGTCGGTGCCCAGCAGGGTTCCGTTCGCGTAGAAATCCACCCTGGTGACTTGCTGCCCGCTGCTGTCGAACGCATCCGCCGACAACGTAACCGTGGCTGGCGCGATGAAGGTGTCGCCCGGAGATGGTGATGTCAACGTGGCGGACGGCCCTGTCATCATCACCTCGAGTGCGACCGTTCCGCGGCAGTCTCCGTGGCCTGTAGCGACGACCCGTTTGTACCCGGCTTCCGCCCAGGTGTGCGTGCGAATGAACGGCTGCCCGCTCAGCGCCTGGCCGAGAGGGAGATTGGACCAGACCTCGCTGCGGCCGTCGCCGAAGTCGATCCCCACGGCACCGCACGGGTTGGCGTTCCCAGTCACCGTGATCGTCGCGAGCTCCCCGGCGGCTGGGGACTCAGGGGAGACCGAGATGCCAGTGACACGGCCCGGTGCGAAGAAACGGACGGAGACGGAGGCGGAGGCGGCGGACTGGCCGCCCGCAGTCACGACCCGAGCCATGAGCGTGTAGGTCCCCGCCGGCAGATTCGACGTCCAGTCGATGGAATAGGGCGCCGCGGAGGCGGTGTCGATGAGGGTGCCGTCCCGATAGAACTCAACTCTCGCGATCGTGTCTTCGGGAATGTTGATCGCCGCGATCGCTGCGAGGCGCAGGGGTTCGTCGTTGGGGTAGAGCTCGCTGCTCACCGGTTCGGAGAGCCGGACCGAAAGAGGCGGCTCCGGACGCGCTCCTCGTCCGACGGACGCCAGCAAGCGAGTGCCGAGATAGACGTACTCGCGAAGCACCTCGGGCTGGCCGGCCGATGCGTCGTACTCGGCAAGCAGTTGCCCGCCGAGGCCGTGGATGTAATAGAACACACCCTCAGCGGTCGACCGGTACTTGCGCAGGTTGTCGCCGTCGTACCCATACGAGCTCACCCCCGCGACGGTGGTCGCGCTGGTCATCATGTTGAAGGAGTTGTACGTGTAGGTGCGGCCTGCTGGATCGACGCGCATGTTGCCGGCGCCGTCGTAATGGAACGTGCCGCCGCCGAACTCGATCGGCGCCTGGATCGATGCGAGCCGACTGTGGTCGTAGGTGTAGCCCCACTGGACGGCCCCGGCCTGCTGGGTCAGCCGGTTGCCCTGATCATCGTAGGAGAAGGATCGCGCACCGAAGCCGCTGACGCTCGTGAGCCGATCCAGATCGTCGTAGCCGAACGTCGAACTGAACGCGGATCCCCTGGCGTCCGTCACGGCATCGACGTTGCCGACAGCACTGTAGTCGTAGTCGAGGCTGAGGGGACCCGACGCAAGCAGGTCCGGACGCCGGCGGGTGTCGAGGGTTAGCGTCTCCTGCCGGCCATTCCCATACGTGAAGGACTTGATCGCACCGGACGGGTGGTACTGGATACCGTGCGCGAAGACCTGCTCGCCCCCGTCCCCGCTGCCACGAACCTCGGTCACGCGATCTCCGCTGTCGATGACGTAGCGGGCGTAGCGGCCACTCGGATAGTCCACACGCGTCAGGTTGCCGCGCCCGTCGTATCCGTAACGGGATTCGAACGCACCGCCGGCCATCAGGTCCACTCGCCTCTCGAGCCGACCGTGCGTGTAGTGCAGCGTGCTCCGGACGGTGGGATTCGAGATCACCGTCCGGTTGTCGAGCCCGTCGTACTCGAATTCGACGTTGTCGATTCCGTCCGGGGTCAGGATCTTCTCGAGACGGTTGTTGCCGTCGTAGTCGTAGAAGAATTCGCGGTCGGGCTCGCGCTTGTACTTCACGTTGCCCACGGCGTCGTACTCGAATCTAACTGTTCCCGACTCAGGGTGTGTTTCGTACCAGAGGAGGTTGCGATCGTTGTACACCCACGATCGGGTCATGCCGTCCGGTGCGGTCACTTGCTCCAGGCTGCCGAGCGCGTTGTAGCTGTACGACCACTCTCTTCCCCGCGCATCGCGCACCGACATCAGGCGACCGTCGTCAGGATCGCCAAACGCGCGCCACCGTTGAATCGTCGTCCGGCCCTGCTCATCGGTGATGTGCGTGTCTCCGCCAGCGTAGCTGTACGAGAGCACTGAACCATCCGCGTGCGTGACGCGCGTGACCCGCCCCAGGCCGTCGTGTTGGAACTCATCCCCATGCCGGGGCTGCCCCAGATAGACCGGGTAGCTCTGGAAACGCTTGTTCCCCAGCGCGTCATAAGCGCTGTCGGTCACGACCCCGGCCGAATTGCTGGTGCCGATCGGCCGGCCGAATCCATCCAGGTACGTCGTGTTGTACGTGGGACCGCGCGAGACGGTGATCTCGTCCGCACTGTACGAGGTCACCGTGTCATCGGCGCCGCTCTCCGATACCCGCGTGGGGCGCCCGAGATCGTCGTAAGCGTAGGTCCGCGTGATGTCTCCCCTGCTCTCGGACGCGACGGTCCCGTCGTGATTGATCGACCTCGCGATCCCGTACTCGGGTGTCGACGTGTCCTTCGCGACACCCCATGCGTACGTGGTGGTCGTGGTGTGACCGTTGGCGTCCGTTGCACTTGACCGGTTTCCGCTGCCGTCGCGCCCGAATGTGGTCGTGATGCCGTAGATGTTCTGAGACGTTCTGAAGCCGGTGGAGTCCTCGTGTTCGAAGCTGCTCGTGAAGGATTCGCCATCGACCGTCACGGTCTCGTGCTTCACGGGGCCGGCGACGTAGAAGCTGAAGCCGTAGTCGTACTCGATGATGGTCTGCCGCGACAGTGGCCCGTTCTCTGTCGTCCTGAAAGGCCGATGGAAGTCGCCGAAGAACTCCGCTTCGGTGTTCTGCCGGTACTCGTACGTGGTCTGGTATGCAACACCGTCCCTGGTGACCGTGTCCTGTCGCGGTACGGGAACGGTTCCGCCAGACCACGCCCAGGGCACGATGCTCAGGTGTGTGTAAGACCGAGCAAGTACCGCGCGTTCCTGCCCGTTCTCCCGTACAGCCTTACGAGTGAGCACCCATCGACCCGAGAAAGGGGCCCAGTCATGGCGAAACTCGATGGATAGGCCTTGTGGACCGGCAACGGTCCCGAAGGAGCCGACCTGCGACCCATTCTGAGGAGCATAGGTGAACTGCCACGTCCCCAACTCCACTGCGCGACCGGCCGTAGTGCGGGATCTGACGACATCGAGCGGCCACGGGGCGCCGTCCGGAAAAGTCTGCGGTGCGAACTGATAATGCACCGTGCCGCCATGAGGGGTGGTCACGAGCAGCCCATTCGAATAGTCGAACTGCCAGGGCGCCCCCTCTGGTGCTGTCACCGCCGTCAGATAGGGCCAGTCCGGGCCATATGCGTATGTCCACGTCCTCCCTGCAAAGGTCATCGTCGATGGTGTCAGGCGCGACGCGTTGTCGTACGTGAGGATGATCTGACGGGTGCCCGAGGCCAGGTGCTGAGTGAAGCCGACCGGGCGCGGACGAAGGGCCTCCTGCGGGTACTCCCAATCCACCGTGATTCGGTTGCCATAGGTGTCCGTCACTTCCTGCAGCATCGCGCGCTGTGGGTCGTTCGAGTACCTGGCGGTCCATCCGTTCGGCAGTTCGACGGTGCGCGTATCCTTCGTGTATCGCCAGAAGTTCTCGGTAATCCAGACATCTGTCGCCGAGAGGCTGGAGTACGGCGTAGTCGGGTGATCCGTTCCATCGGCCGTTCGAAGTGAGGGGCGAATCCTATCGGGATCACCCTGCGGCCACGGCGCGTCAGGATTGGTCACTTCCATCGGCACGCCGCGGAGACCGAAGTGCCAGCCGGTCCCCTGCCGATTGAAGGTGCGTTGAACGACAAGATCCAGGCCACCGTCTCCTGGCACCGCGAGATCCGTAAACGTCAGGATCAGGTTGCCATTCACCATGTCGATGCTCTCGAACGGCAACTGAGCGAAGTACGCCTGCTTCGGATGCAGCCCCACCGGGAGAAAGCTTGGATCTGAACCCTGGCCGGGCAGCGAAGCGCCGGTCAGAAGGAGAAGAGTGACGACGGTAGCTGAGGATGCGAGCCGGGTACGTGGAGTCATGGCGCCCCTGAGTCGTGGAGCGCCCAGCCTACCCGGTTATTGCTGAGCTGCGTCTATATTTCGTGTGACGGTTTCGGACATTCGCGTACCACTTTCCGACCCGGGACGTTTGGGTAGGCAAGATCAGCGACAACCAGGGACCCCGACGGTGAGACATGAATCCGATCCAAGGAATCAGGACAAAACAGACCCAGCATCCCAAATCGATTCGAAAAGACAGCATGAGTCTCGTTCGGCGCGCACTCGATTTTGTTGACCGTCGAAAGCCGCTCCGAAAAGCGCTAGGGGTGCATCCGCGAACTCTGAATCGCGCCTTTCAGGCGTGCTGTGGAACGAACGTTCGGACGGCGCTGAGGATGCGCCAATTCCAGGTTGCGGAAGCGCTGGTCGCCGAGATGAAAGTCGACGCAGCAGCCGCAATGATGGGCGTGAGCCGCAACGCGGTCTATCGGCTGTTCAGATCGCAGGTGGATCGCACGCCTGGCGCACGGCCGCCGCGAGGACCGGAACGAAGTCCCGCGGGTGGCGCCCCGTAAAGGGGCACCCTACGTGCGCAGGTGGCTGTTCCGGTACCCGTAGAAGAAATACAGCAGGATCCCGAGCGTCAGCCAGATGGCGAAGCGCTCCCACGCATGCGCCGGGAGCCCGGACATCGTGTAAAGGCACGCCCCGGCGCCGGCGAGCGCGACGCCCCAGACAAACGGCACGCGGAATGGACGCGGACGCTCCGGCTCCTTCAGACGCAGCACGAGCACGCCGATGCAGACCAGCGCGAACGCGAACAGCGTCCCGATGTTGGTCAGGTCGTAGATCTCGTTCTCGTCGGCAAAGAGCGCCCCCGTCGCGACGATCGCGCCGGTGAGGATGGTGGTGACGTGCGGCGTGCGATGGATCGGGTGGATCTTCGTGGCCCATCGCGGCAGCAGCCCGTCGCGCGCCATGGCAAGGAAGATCCGCGGCTGGCCGTACTGGAACACGAGCAACACCGCCGTGAGCGACACCACCGCGCCGAAGGCGACGAACCAGCTCGCGATCGGCAGACCCGCGAGTTCGAGCGCGCGGGCGAGCGGATCGGCGGCGCGAAGCTGCTGATACGGCACCACGCCGGTCGCGACGATGCCGACAATGACGTAGATCAACGTACAGACGGCGAGGCCGCCCAGGATCCCGATCGGCATGTTCCGCTGCGGGTTCTTCGTTTCTTCAGCCGCGGTCGAAATCGCGTCGAATCCGATGTAGGCGAAGAACACGATGGCGGCTCCCTGGTGGATCCCGGTCCAGCCGTTCGGCGCAAACGGCTTGTAGTTCTCCGGATCGATGTACATCGCGCCGAGGCCGACGAACAGCCCGAGCACGAGCAGCTTCACGACCACCATGATGTTGTTCGCGCGGACGCTCTCCTTCACCCCGATGTAGAGCAGCCACGTGATCGCCAGCACGATCAGGGCGGCCGGAATGTTGAGCAGGATCGGGATGCCGGCCAGGCGCGGCGCCGTCTGCAGCAGCGCGTGGATCGTGGGATCGGAACTGAGAAGCGCGGTCCGGTACCCGTGCGTGAGGTAATCGGGCAGGTGGATGCCGACGCCGGAGAGCAGCGAGCTGAAATAGCCGCTCCAGGCGATCGCGACCGCGACGTTGCCGACCGCGTACTCGAGGATCAGGTCCCAGCCGATGATCCACGCGATCAGCTCTCCGAGCGTCGCATACGAGTAGGCATAAGCGCTGCCCGCCTGCGGGATCATCGACGCGAGTTCCGCGTAGCACAGGCCCGCGAGCCCGCAGACGACCCCGAGCAGCATGAACGAGAGCACCAGCGCCGGGCCCGCGCCGTACCGGACCACTTCGCCGCTCGGCAGGATCTCGCCGGCTGCCGCCGTGCCGATGGAGGAAAAGATGCCGGCGCCGATGACCGCGCCGATCGCCAGCATGATGAGGTCGCCGGCGCCGAGCACCCGCCGGAGCGACTCTCCGGTTTCGCCGAGCAGGTCCGCGATCGGTTTGCGTCGAAACAGTTGCTGCATGGGACGTCAGCGGATGAAAAACCGCCGATGACGTTATCACCGTGCGGACGGCTCAGGTGCGGTAAAGTCACTGGATGCAAAAGTCGGGTGGGCGGCAGCCCTCGCTCCTCCAGTCCCTGATCCCGGTCGTCTCGCTGATCGTCCTGCTCGCGGCGTCGGTTTACCTGTTCGGTGACGGATCGTCGGGCGGGCCCAGCCAGATCGCCCTGATCCTCGCCGCGGCGGTCGGCACGATCATCGGCATCGCCAATGGCTACAGCTGGAAGGAGCTGGAGGCGGGGATCGTCCACGGCATCTCGCTGTCGCTCGGCGCGGTCCTCATCCTGCTCGTCGTCGGGTCCCTGATCGGCTCCTGGATCCTGGCCGGGATCGTCCCGACGATGATCTATTACGGCCTGTCGCTGTTGACGCCGTCGGTCTTCTACGCCGCCGCCTGCGCAATCTGCGCTTTCGTGTCGCTGGCGACCGGTAGTTCGTGGACGACGGCCGGCACGGTCGGCGTCGCCCTGATCGGGATCGCGACCGCGCAGGACCTGAACCTCGGCCTCGCCGCCGGCGCCGTCGTGTCGGGCGCCTACTTCGGCGACAAGATGTCGCCGCTCTCCGATACCACGAACCTCGCCCCGGCGATGGCCGGCACCGATCTGTTCACCCACATCCGCCACATGACCTGGACGACCATGCCCAGCATCACGATCGCGCTCGTCCTGTTCGCGGTGATCGGCGCGACGTCGGCAGCCCCCGCCGACACCGGGTCGGTGGCGACGATCCAGGACGCGCTCAGCGGGCAGTTCAACCTGGGGCTGCACCTGATGATCCCGGTCGCGCTCGTGCTGTTCCTGGTCGTGCGGAAGACGCCGGCGTTCCCGGCCCTGCTGATCGGGGCGCTCGTCGGCTGCCTCTTCGCCGTGCTGTTCCAGCCGGCGGCGGTGGTTGCCTTTGTCGGGGAGACGGAGCTGGCGCGTCCGCTGGTGCTGATCAAAGGGGCCTGGATCTCGCTGTTCGACGGCTACAAGTCCGCATCCGGCAACGCGGCGCTCGACGAGCTGCTCACGCGGGGCGGCATGTCGAGCATGCTCTCGACCGTCTGGCTGATCCTGTCGGCGATGATGTTCGGCGCGGTGATGGAGACGACGGGGATGCTGCAGCGGCTCGCCGCGACGATTCTCGGCGCGGTGCGCGGCACCGGCAGCCTCATTGCCGCCACGCTGGGCACGTCGATCGGCATGAACGTGATCGCGTCGGACCAGTACATCGCGATCGTGATCCCCGGCCGCATGTTCCGGGCCGAGTTCGAGCGCCGCGGCCTGCATCCGAAGAACCTTTCGCGATCGCTCGAGGACGCGGGGACCCTGACCTCCGCGCTCGTGCCCTGGAACACGTGCGGCGCGTTCATGGCCCAGACCCTCGGCGTCGCGACGCTGACCTACGCGCCCTACGCGTTCTTCAACCTGCTGAATCCGCTGGTCGCCGCCGCCTACGGGTTCACGGGTTTCACGATCGAGAAACTTCCGCCCCAGTCGGAACCGATGGTGGCTCAGACCGCGCCGAACGTGGCGGGATAGCGACGCGGCCTTGGTACGGGGCGCGGACTGAAGCCGCGCCCTACGACCGGGGTACGTGGACCGTTAGACCGTGAAGCGGTAAACCGTGTCGGCGGTCGAGACCGCCAGCACGCCGCCAGGGCCGAACGCGACCCCGACGAGTCCGCCGGCGGCGAGCAGCTGCTCGGGCTCGCGCTCCCCTGGAAGGAACCGGTACAGCCCGCCCGTCCCGGCGAGCGCGTCCACCACGTACAGCGCGCCGCTGCTGTCGAAGGCGAGCCCCTGCGGCCGGCCCAGGCCCTCGAAGAAGACCGACACCTCGCCCGACGGAGTGATGCGATAGATGCTGTCGCGGGCCCCGAGCGTCGGCGCGGTGACGAAGAGGTCCCCGTCAGGCCCGAACGCGAGATGGAAGGCCGCCACGCTGGGGGGCAGGGACGCAAATTCCTCGGCCCGCCCATCCTCCACCCGGAGGATCGTCCCCGACCGGTCGCCGACGAAGAGCCGGCCGTCGCGGTCGAAAGCGATCCCGCACGCGACCCCGAGGTCCGATGCGATCGGCTCCGCCGATCCATCGCCGGCGATCCTGTGCACGGTGCCGTCGAACCGGCTCGACACGTGAAGCTGCCCCGACGGATCGAAGGCCAGCGAGGTCGGGTTGGGCAGATCGGTCACGAACGGCTCGCGCGAGCCATCGGGGCGAACCACGAAGATCGACACGGGGACCTGCTGCCCGCGGGCGCCGCTGAACGTCACGAACAGGTTGCCGTGGCGATCGAAGACCGGGCTGTCGACCTGGTGCAGGCCGGTCGCCAGCGGCACGCCGACGTCGACGAACGCGGTTTCGCCGGGAGCGCTGTCGATGCGGATCGGCATTCGCCCGCCGTCGAGCGACGACGGCACCGCGACCCTCAGTTCGCGCGACGACGCGGTCAGGAGGCGTGCGTCCGCCGTCCCGATCCTGACGGACGGGAGGGGATCGACGGGGAACCCGTCACCCGTGATGGTGAACCAGGCCCCTTCGATCGCCCAGAGCGGACGGACACCGATGATGCGGGACGGACTATCTGCCACTGGCCAGGCCACGGAAGAAATACGGAGGAAACACTAACGGCGGAAGCCGCACGGACGACCGCCCCATCATGTGCGCGGCCGACCCGGGGAGCGACGCGAGCGGCGGGAGGAACGAGGACGGGCCGATCAGCTCTCGTCCAGTTCCATGTTCCAGTAGAAGTAGTCCCGCCAGCTTTCCGGTGCGTTCTTGAGACCCACCGTGATCCGGATGGCGGGTGCCCGGGCGGGCCGCTTTGGCACGCGAATGAGGTGCATGCCGGCTTCGACCGGCGTTCTCCCGCCCTTGCGCCGATTGCAGGCGACGCAGCACGTGACGATGTTCTCCCAGTCTTTCCGGCCGCCCTGGGCGACCGGCACCACATGATCGAAGGTCAGCTCCGCCGTGGGGAACACCTTCCCGCAATACTGGCACGTGTGATCGTCGCGTGCGTAGATGTTCGCCCGCGAGAACGGCACGTAGTCGACCTTCCGCTTGATCTTGATGTAGCGGAGCAGGCGGATGACCGAGGGAAGCTTGAAGCTGAAGGACACCGACCGGATTTCCCGGTCGCTGTACACAGAAATAACTTCGACCTTCCCCTGGCACCACAGCGTGATCGCCTTCTGCCAGTGGACGACCTTGAGCGGTTCGTACGTGGCGTTGAGCAGGAGTGTCTGCTCCATAAAGCCTGAGTTATTCTAGCCGATAAACCGCACGAAGCCCATGCGTGTCCTTCTAATAGTGGTGGCTGCGCTCTCGACCGCATGTGCTGCCACCACCGCGAGACCCCAGCCATTTCCCACGGCGGGACTTCCGCCTGAGCGCGGAAGTCACGTTCCGGCAGGTGTCGAAGGCGACAACGTGACGACCGTCCCTGGCCGCAGCGGGTACGAAGTGAGCGGGACCGCGCTCGACTTTCGGGGGACGCCGTACCGCAACGGCGGCGCGGATCCGAACGGCTTCGACTGCAGCGGGTTCGTCTGGTACGTCTTCGCGCAACACGGCATCGCGCTCCCGCGCGTCGTCGAAGACCAGTATCGGGTGGGAGTGAAGATCGATCCCGCCGACCTCCAGCCGGGCGATCTCGTGTTCTTCAGCACCGTCACGCGCGGCGCCTCGCACGTCGGCATCGCCATCGGCGGCGACTCGTTCGTCCACGCCCCATCGTCCACCGGGGTCGTCCGCGTCGAGCGCCTCAGCGCCAGCTACTGGGCCGCGCGGTTTCTCGGTGCGAAGAGGGTGCTGTAAAAGGTCCGCGACCTAAGCCGCGCAATGCTGACCCTTGCGGGTCAGGCGGCGCGCGCTCGCTTCGGTGAACTGGCGGATGTGCAGATTGTCTTCGGTGTAGAGCGCCGGCTGCGTCGGCGCCTTCAAGGGTTCGAGCTTCACGCGCGGATCGGGAGCCGGCAAATCGATCGTCTGCATATAGCGCTGCGGGAACGACGGGAAGTTGCTGAAGGTCGTCCCAACCACGCCGCCGAACTTGCGGTTGAGCGTCGCGAAGTCGTACCGGAGAAAGTCGTACAGCGCCGGATCCGGCCGGCTCGCGAGATACTCGTGCACCATCTCGGCGACGTTCTCGTAGAACAGCGGACCGTGCGAACGATAGGACCGGCTGCCGTCCGCTTTCTCGACCGCGCGAATGCCGCTCTCGGCCGGATCGATGTGATAGAGCTCGTGCACGATCGTGTCGAGCTTCGCGATCCACGACTCGGCGTCGGGATAGAGATCGGCCTTCCGTGAACCGTCGAGTGACTGATTGGTGAAGCGCGGCAGCACGAACGAGATCAGGTACTTAATCCGCGTGGACCCGATCCGCACGCGCGGCGACTTCGTCACGAACCACGGCGAGCGTCGCGTCAGCTCACCCGTTTCGCGATCGCGCCAGAAGAAGTAACCGGGCTCCGTTTCGGGGAGCGTGAGGCAGTGGCAGGTCGCAAAGGCTCCCTCCGCATCGGACCGGCCGAACCGCGCAAAGACGATGACTTCCCTGAGGTCGATGAAGGAGAGCCGCGGCGTACGCGCAACGACGTCTCGCATCAGGAGCGCAATGCGCTCTGTGTAATTGATCATGCCGACACACGCCGGCCGGAGACAGACCGGGGTGCGCCGGGGTGCATCAGAGTGCATCGAGGTGCGTCGACGTGCACGCTGCACCCTGACGCACCTTGACGCACCCTGAAACACCTTGAAGCACCCTGGACCGGGTCTTCCGACCGCGTCCTTGTCGCTTCAGATGGGGAGCTGTTTTTTTGCTGAAACGTGCGCCGAATATAGAGGGTGGCGCGGAAGGCTGTCAAGGTGAGCAGAAATGCTCACCGTTGCTCTGACCCGCCGCCGCCCGGTTTTCCGGGAGAAACCGGCGGTGGCACGGATTGTCCGGGGATCGCGCCCGGGAACCCGGGTGGCGGAGGCAGCGGCGCGACCGGCTCGATCTCGGCTCCGGATTCGCCGGGCGCAGCGGGTGCGGTTGCGAGGACCGGCGGCGGCTCGACCGCGCCCATGCGGCGCAGCACCATCTGCTGGCGCCGGCGCAGGCGGGCCGTTGGACGCCCGGGATTCATGACGCGCGGATTGGCGATCGCCGCGGCGAGCAGAGCGGCTTCGGGCGCGCTGACCTGCGACGCTCGTTTGCCGAAGTACGTGCGCGCGGCAGCCTCGGCGCCATAGATGCCGTCCCCCCACTCGATCACGTTGAGGTACAGCTCGAGGATGCGTCCCTTCGGCAGCTCCTGCTCGAGCCGCCGCGCGATGATCAGTTCCTTCAGCTTGCGGACCGGGTTCTTCGAAGGCGACAGGTAGAGGTTTTTCGCGAGCTGCTGCGTGATGGTGCTCGCGCCGCGCACGAACTCGCCCCGCTCGAGATTGATCTCCATCGACTCCTTGATCTGTTCGTAGTCGAGACCGGAGTGCTGCCAGAACCTGGCGTCCTCGGTGACGAGCACGGCGCGCACGAGCTGCGGCGAGATCCGGCGATAGGGGACCCAGGTCTGCACGCGCTTCGGCGTGTCCCCCCGTCCGCGAGCTTCACGCGCGCGCAGTTCGATGAAGGCGGTCGTGTCTGGATTCTGGGTCCGCAGGTGCCGAACGTCGGGGAGCGAGAGGTAGACGACGGCAAGGTAGGCGAAGAGAATCGCCGGAATGGCGACGAGGATCCGCCTCAACCTGCGCATGAGCCATTATGGCAAACCACAAACTCCAAACTCCAAACTACAAACTCCAAACTCCAAAGACTCTTAATCAACTTGGAATTTGGATTTTGGAGTTTGGAGTTTGGAGTTTGGAGTTTGGGAGTTGGGAGTTATCCCTCCACCACCACCTTGATGCGATCCCCGGCGCGCGGCGGTTGATTCGGTTCGTAGTTGTTCATGATCGCCAGCGTCTCCGGCTTCACCAGCCCGCCGCCGCGTCGTGAGATCCCATCCCAGGTGTCTCCACTGCGGACCGTGTAGATCTCCACCCGGTTCGGCCGGATGCTCGCCGCCTGGCTCGCGCTCAGCTCCCTGAAGGTGCGGATGCTGTTGGCAAACTGCGCCTGCACCGACCGGAACTGGTCCGCCGGCGCGAGGCCGGCAAACAGGTACACGTTGCGGTTGTGCACGATGTGGGCGGCGACGGAGACGACGTTCCCGACGTTCTGCGCTGTCCCCTGGTAGGTCCCGACGTAGGCATCCAGACCGTTGATCGTGGTGCGCTCCCCCTCGATCGGACGGAACCCTGCGTTGGCCATCGTGCTCTGCGCGATCTGCTGGATCGAGCCGCTCGGGTTCGGCACGAGCTGCAGCACCATGAAGTGATCGGCGTTCGGCGCCTTCGCCGCCACCTGTTGCGGACTGTTCTGGATCTCCCACCCGCCGGGGAACTGCAGGGCGATCCGCAGGTCGGGGTGGAGGAACTCGTTGCCGCGGACAATGCCGTCGCTCGGACTGTCGCCGAAGACGATCCCGTCGATCTGCCGCTGGTACTCCGCGAGGTTGGGGCCGCGTCCCGACGTCGCGACGGGGATCGGGTTTCTCTCGATGAACGTCAACACCTGCTCGACGCGATCGCCCGGCGCCGGGTGCGTCGAGAGAAAGTTCGGCACGCCACGACGGCTGCCGCTCGCCTCGTCGAGCCGCTGCAGCGTGCGAAGCATGCCGGCGACGCCTTTCGGGTCCCATCCCCCTCTTGCGGCGTACTCCACGCCCAACCGGTCGGCCTGCAGCTCGTCGTCACGTCCGTGCTTCAGAAACAACAAGCCGAATGCGGTCTCCGCGAGCCCCTGGAACGGGCGCGCCTCCGGAACGAAGATGCCGAGAAGCGTGAGGCCGATCCCCGCCGATGCCTGCTGCGTGTACTGCTGCGCGGAGTGGCGTGCCGTCACATGTCCGATCTCGTGGCCGAGCACACCGGCAAGCTGCTCCTCGTCGTGCAGGTAGGCCAGGATCCCGCGCGTGATGTAGATGTAACCGCCCGGCAACGCGAACGCGTTCACGGCGGGCTCGTCGACCACGGTGAACTGCCATGGGAGCTGCGGACGCTCGGATGCCTGCGCCAGACGCAGACCAATCGTCGAGACATAGCGCTGGAGGTTGGCGTCCTCGTACACGCCCATCTGCTGGCGCACCTCGGGATCCATCTCTTTGCCCAGCTGGATCTCCTGGGCTTCGCTCATCAGCGAGAACTCCCGCTCACCGGTCGCAGGATTCGTGGCGCAGGCCGGCAGCATCACGGTGATCGCGCAAGCCAGTGCGCCGAAGGCAAGATATCCGGTCGTGAGCCGGCGCATAGACATAGACAGATCCTCCAACGCCGAGATAGCGGCGCTCCAGAGATGAAGGCTGCAACCGATGTACCAGACGCGCTAGAGCAAATCCTGCAGGGTCGCGAGTGCGTCCCGGATCGCTGCGCGCCCTTCGTCGGTAATCGGGCGGAGCGGGCTGCGCGGCGGTCCACCGACGTAACCGGTAAGGTCGAGCGCGGCTTTCAACCCGGCGACACCGTAGCCCGACGTCACCGCATTGGCCACGGGAAGCATGCGGCGCTGAAGCTCGCGGGCCTCGTCGTGGGACCCGCGGCGGAACGCCTCGTAAAGGGCCACACAGGCCCGAGGAGCGACGCAGGCGGCAGCCAGGATCGCTCCGGTCGCCCCGAGGCAGAGCGCGGCGTAGAAGCCGGGCGCAGACCCGGCCAGCACCTCGAACTGCTCCCCCCGCGTGACGTCGACGAACGCCGCAAGCCGGGCCGCGTCGGTACTCGTTTCCTTGATGCCGATGATGTTGGGATGGGTCGCGAGGCGGCCGACCATGTCCGCGGTGAGCGTGAGCCCGGTCACCGCCGGATAGTTGTAGAGAAGGACCGGGATCGGGATCGCATCCGCCAGCGCCGTGTAGTGCGCCACGAGCGCATCGGCGGTCATGCTCGGCTTGTAGTACGACGGCGTGCGCACCAGCACCGCGTCGGCGCCCAGGTCAGCGGCCCGGCGCGAGGCGTCGATCGCCGCGCGCGTGCTCTCGCGGCCCGTGCCGGCGAGCAGCAGGCGGTCAGGCGGCGTCGCCTCGCGCGCGGCGGCGATCGCCACATCGGACTCGCGCTCGTCGAGCAGCGGGGCTTCGCCGTTCGAGCCGAGCACGACGATGCCGCGCACGCCGCGCTCGATGACGCGCGACACGTTGGTGCGGACTGCACGGGGATCGACGTCCCCCCCATCGTCGAAGGGGGTGGCGATCGGGGGATAGACGCCGGAAAGATTCACGCGATTGGCAATCAGTGCACGCTCGGCCCGCGGGAAGCGCGGGCCTCTCGTCGATCTGTATCGATGATAGCCCAGAGCACCTGATCGTGGTACTCGCCATTGCGCAACAGCGAGCGTCGAAGGATCCCCTCCTGCAGCGCGCCGATCTTCTTCAGCGCGCCGTTGCCGCGTCCGTTGCGGACGGCCGCGCGCGCCTCGAGACGGTGAACGCCGATGACATCGAAGGCGAAATCGAGCACGAGGTCGGCCCCCTCCACGAACGAGCCGCTGCCCCAGAACGGCGACCCGAGCGCAAATCCCCACTCGGCCGTCGAGAAGCCCGGCTCGGTCTTGCGGATCTGGATGATCCCGACCGCCTCGTCCATCCCGCGCGGCACGATGCCGAAACACACGTAGTTTCCGGCTTCGCGCTCGCGATGCGTCCACTCGATGAACCGCTCGAAGCCGTCGATCGTGGAGGGCGGCGGCGAGATGAACCGCGCCACCTCCTCGGCGGCCAGCATCGAGAACAGGGTCACCGCGTCGCTGAGGCGCAGTTCACGCAGGGTGATCGATTTCCCCTCGAGGACGGGAAGCCTGCGGCGCCAGCCGGTTTCGATCGTCCGGGCTGCCGGCGCGATCGCCACCATCAGGTCGCTGTAAGGCATGCGCTCCATTACCGTGCTCCTGTCGTGGAGAGATTCGTCGACGTCATGGCCGAAAGTGGCGGATCGAACAGCCGCTCGAAATCGGCGACCGGGTCGATCGGCGTCGTCCAGGTCACGCTGCCGGTCGTGGACGTGCCCCAGACGATGTTGTCGCCTTCCTCATCGCCATCGGTTCCCCACACGATGTTGTCGCCTTCGGTCGACGAGGTGCCCCAGACGATGTTGTCCCCTTCGTCATCGTCTTCGCCTGACGTACCCCAGACGATGTTGTCCCCTTCGTCATCGCCACCTGTGCCCCACACGATGTTGTCCCCTTCGCCGGCGGTCCCCCACACGATGTTGTCGCCTTCGCCGTCGTCTTCGCGTGACGTGCCCCAGACGATGTTGAAGCAGTCGTCTCCGCCGCAGTCGGTCCCCCAGACGATGTTGTCCCCCTCGCCTGCCGTGCCCCAGACGATGTTGTCCCCTTCGCCATCGCTGGTGCCCCAGACGATGTTGTCGCCCTCGGCGCCGGTCCCCCAGACGATGTTGTCGCCCTCGGCGCCGGTGCCCCACACGATGTTGTCCCCTTCGCCCGCGGCGGTGCCCCAGACGATGTTGAAGCAGTCATCCTCGCAGGCCGTGCCCCAGACGATGTTGTCCCCTTCGTCGTCCTTGCCGGCGCCCCACACGACGCCGATCTCCCAGGCGTTGCCGAAGGGACTGATGACGCCGCCGCTGATGCGGTGGTTGCCCCAGTTGACCCGGCGGCTCCAGTTGCGGTTCTGCGGGTAGCGCGTGCCGGCGGTCGCCGTTGCGAAGTAGCGGGCGAGATCGACGGCTCCCTTGGTGTTCAGGAACCCGGCGCCATGAACGAGTGCGTTCGCTCCCGCGTCGAGCTGCGCGGTGTAGTGCAGCAGCGCCTTGACGAGATTCGGTGTGAGATTCGGATTGGCCTGGAGCATGAGCGCCACCGTGCCGCTGACGACCGGCGCCGCCATGCTCGTGCCGGTGAGCGACAGGTACGGCTTGTACGCCGTGGCAATCGAGCCGTCGAGCAGGAACGCGGATTTCGTCTGGTAGTACTTGCTGCCGGGCGCGGCGAGCGACACGATCCCGGTGCCGGGTGCGAGGATGTCGGGCTTGGCCGCGTAGTCGATGGCTGACGGACCGCGTGAGCTGTACGGGGCGACCACGTCGTCGCGGCGGTTGAGCGTCCCTTCGTGGCTGGATGCGCCGACGGTCAGGACCCATGGAGCATTGCCCGGCGACGTGATCCCGCCATACTGCGGCTGCCCCTGCGCGTTGCGCCCGAGGTTGCCGGCCGCGGTCACGACGACGATGCCGGCATCGACGGCGCGTTTGGCCGCCAGCGCGAGCGGATCCTCGTTGTAGGAGCTGGTGATCGCGGCACCGACAGAGAGATTGATGACGCGGATGTTGTGCGCCTGGCGGTTCGCGACGGCCCAGTCGAGCGCGGCGATCACGTCGCTGACGACGCCGCGCCCTTCACCGTCGAGCACCTTGAGGCTGACGATGTGCGACGCGGGGGCGATCCCGGCGCGCGCGCCGCGGCTGTCGTAACCATTTCCCGCGATGATGCCGGCGACGTGCGTGCCGTGCCCGTTGTCGTCGTAGGGCTGCGACACGCCGGCGACGAAGTCGACGAAGGCCGCGACGCGCTGCCCACCGCGCAGCCGCGAACGCACGCCTCCGGTGTTGGTCAGATCGTCATGCCAGTTGGCGACACCCGAGTCGATGACCGCCACGCCGATGCCGGCGCCATCGAACCCGTACTGGTGCCGGACCGCCTGGGCGCCGACCACCGTTCCCACGGTCGCCATGAGCCCGATCGTCGGACGGTCGTGATCGATACGGGCGACGGCGGGATGATTGGCGAGGCGCTGCAGCTGACCGTTCGGAAGGTCGACGACGAGCCCGTTGATCAGGCGCAGGCGGCGGCCGGCGCGACCTCCGAGCAGGCGGACATCACCCGGATCGCTGGCTCCGGCCTTCATCGTGACGATCACGCGCGACCAGCCGGGACGCATGGCTCGGCGCTGGAGTTCTCGATCCAGCTTTTCCGGCTTCGCGGAAGCGGTCGAGGGCCAGAGCATCGCCACTGCGAGCGCGGCGATGCCGGCAGATCGAAAACGTCGAATTAGAGACACGGCTTTCCCCTTCAAGCGACTGCTTGCGAACACGAACTACGAAATGACGCGGGAACCCCAGCTCGGAGCAATTCGCCAGCCACGGCGCGGGCGATCGGCGCGACGGACCTCAAAGCCCGAGATCTCAAGCAGTTGCGCGGATCGGGCGCACGGACTGCCGAAACCCGGGTCCGCCGGCCAGTTGTTCCGTTGTGGAACATGGCCGCCGGATTTGTTGGGCGATCACCCTTTCGCCGACGGCGCCAGTCCCGCCCGGTCGCCGGCCAGCATCCGGGCCGCCACAACGGTCACCACGATCGCCGCAGCCGGCGCGAGCAGCCAGGGCGCATCGGTCATCGCCGACAGCCGCGCCGCGTCCTGCAGCATCACTCCCCAGCTCGATGCCGGTTCGGCAAAACCCAGGCCCACGAACGACAACGTGGCCTCCGTGAAGATAAAGGCCGGAAACAAGAGAAATCCTTGAATTGCGACGTGGCCGGCGGCCGCGGGCAGGAGGTGACGTAGCAGAATTCGCAGCGGCCCGGCACCGGCCGCGTACGCAGCTTCTGCGTAGGCGGTGCGGCGTTCCGCCGCGATGATCGCGCGCACTCCGCGCGCCGGGAGCGGCCACGTCGCGAGCGCCATGACGATGGCCATCGTCCAGAAGATGGTCGATGGCGCGGGCGCCAGCGGCATCACCGCGCGGAGCGTGACGACGGCGTAGAGCATCGGCACGACGATCGTGAAGTCGGCGAGTCCCGTGATGAAGCGGTCCGTTCGTCCGCCGGCAAAACCGGCGGCTGCGCCAAGGAGCGCGCCGATGGCGAGCGCGAGCGCCACCGCGATGGTCGCGACCCCGAGCGACAGGCGTCCGCCGTTCAGCACGCGCGAGAAGACGTCCCGGCCGAGGGGATCGCCGCCCAGGAGCAGCCATGGCGACGACGGATCGGTCGTCGCCAGACGTCCGTTCTCGAGGAACTCGATCGGGACCGGACGGCTGTCCTGCTCGAACTGCCGTCCGCGGCGGTCCGTCACCCTGACGGGGTAGATGAATGGCGGCCGGATCCCGCCCTCGTGCACCAGGTGCGGCCGCATCGGCGGGGCGAACGCGTGGTCCGGGAACTGTTGCCGCGGGTCGTTCGGCCCGAGGACTGGTGCGGCGGCAAAGAGGGTCACCAGCAGGACGAGGAGCGCCGCGCCAGCGCGTTGCCGCGTCATGCCGGCTCCTGTGTCCGCGGGTCCACGAGCCACAACGCCAGGTCGGTGACGAGGAGACCGAGGGCGAGGAAGAGTGAACCCGCCGCCGCGCATCCGGCGGCGAGGAAGAGGTCGCGCGCCACGAGCGCGTCGTACATCAGCGTGCCGATCCCCGGCCACGTGGTGACGTACTCGACGATGAACGAGCCGCTCAAGACGGTGCCGATCACGATCCCGAGCACGCCCAGCACTGGCTTCAGCGCGAGCGGCAGCGCGTGGACCCACACGGCTCGTGCCCGCGAGACGCCACGCGCGCGGGCCGCGGTGATGCAGGGATCCGCGAGCGCGTCGTCCATCGCGCGCGACTGCAGCCGCTCGAGCGCGGCAGCGATCGGCAGGCCGAGCGCGAGCGCGGCGAGGGGAAGCCCGCGCGGCGGCCATCCCGTGCGCGATTCGAGCAGCAGGAGCACCAGCGCGGTCACGAGCGGCGGCGTCGCGATCAGGAGCAGCGATGCGGCGCGAACGATCCGGCTCTGCGCGCGGCGTGGCGCGCTGGCCGTGAGGACGCCGGCGGGAAGCCCGATCCCGAGCGCAAGCACCAGCGCGGCGGCGCCGAGCTGGACGGTGTTGCCGATGCGCTCACCGAGCAGCGCGGTGACCGGACGATGAAAGCGCGTGGACTCGCCGAAGTCGAGCACGACCGCGCGACGAAGCCACGCGGCGTATTGCGCGACGAACGGACGATCCAGACCGAAGCGCGCGCGCTCGGCCGCAACCGTCTCGGGATCGGCCTGCACAGCGGAGAACGCGTCTCCCGGCGCGAGATGCACGAGCAGCAGGACGGCCGAGGAGACCGCGAACACGAGCAGGGATGCTCGCAACGCCCTCCGCACGACGAACAGGACCGCTGGCCGCACGAGGAGGTTTTCGGTCGGAGAGGACGCGGTTCTTAGGGCGAAGGGGGGGAAACTGCGAACTATGAACTCCGAACTATGAACTCCGAACTACGAACTATGAACTATGAACGCCGAAGTATGAACACTCGCCACGTGGCCGCGCCATTTCGAACTTCACCGTTCCCTTTCATCGTTCCCTTCACAGTTCGGAGTTCGGAGTTCATAGTTCGGAGTTTCACGCTTCCGAGTTCGGAGTTCGGAGTTCATTGTTCGGAGTTTCACGCTTCCGAGTTCGGCGTTCTCAGTTCATAGTTCGGAGTTCATAGTTCGGAGTTTTACCGTTCCATCCCGAGCTGATCGGCTGCCCACAGCAACTGCGGCGCCTGGATCGCCGGACGCGCGTTCCTGACCCGCGGACTGATCGCCAGCGTCACCTTCGGCGCCGCGAAGTAGATCGCCGGCAGTTCCTCTCCAAAGATGCGTTGAATCTCGCCGAACAACTGCTGCCGCTCCTCGAGCGTCGGCGCCGCCACCTGCCGGCGCATCAGCTCGTCGATCCGCGCTTCCCATTCCGTCGCCGGCGACGGTTGCCCCGGGTTCCACAGGTGGAACGGTCCATCGCTCATCCAGTACCCGACGCTGAACGCCGGATCCGTGGCACTGGTCTGCAGGCCGAAGTAGATCGCATCGTAGTCGCGCTTCATCCACCGCTCCGGGATCCCGTTCACGTCGAGCGTGACGATGTCCACCGCGATGCCGACGTCGCGCAACTGTTCCTGGATGACCGCGACCGTCCGCTCGCGGAGTGTGTGTCCGGCCTGCGTGAGGATCGAGAACCGGACCGGCTTGCCCGCTTTATCGTCGAGGACGCCGTCGCCGTCGCGGTCCGCAAGGCCGGCGGAGGCGAGCAGTTCACGCGCGCGTCCCAGGTCGCAGGGATACTGCGGCACCGTGTTCGAGGTCCACGTCGTGTTGCCCGGCGTGATGGGCCCGTACACGGGCACCGCCTCGCCGAGGTAGACGGTGTCGATGATGGCCTGGCGATCGACGGCGAATGAGATCGCCTGTCGGACGCGACGGTCCTGCAGCCACGGCACACGCCGGCGTCCCTCGTCGGTCAGGTTGAACAGGAGCAGGTTCGGATCGAGCGAGACGCCCGCCTCGATCAGCCGGAGCCGTCCGGCGTCGCTCGCGCGCTTGAACGTCGCGTAGTCCTCCGGACGGATGTCGCCGACGCCCATCAGGTCCGTCTCTCCCGACTCGAGGCGGAGCGCCTCGGTGTTCTGGTCCCGGATGATCGTGACGGTCAAACGGTCGAGGTACGGCAGCGGCGTTCCGGACTCGTCGTGTCTCCAGTAGTGCGGATTGCGCTCGAACACGAGCCGCTGCCCCGAGACGTGTTCGACCAGCCTGAAAGGACCGAGGCCGACGCGATCCTCGAGCGGCATGCCGACCTGCCACGCCTCGGCGAACGTGCCGTTCTCGTAAGCCGCCAGCAATTTATGTCGCGGAAGGATCGGCAAATGATCGAGCACGCGCAGCCCCGGCGCGAAACGCGAGGGCAGCGTCATCGTGACCGTGAAGTCATCTGGTGCGTCAAACGCGATCGGCTGACCGTCGACGAGCGCCGCCATCGCGAGCCCGCCGCGGAGCGAGCGATCGTACGCGACGCGGGTCGAGAACAGCACGTCGGCCGACGTGAACGGCGTTCCGTCGGAGAAGCGGACGTCGCGCCGCAAGGCGAGCGTATACGTCAGGCCGTCGTCGGAAGGGGTCCAGCTCTCGGCGAGCGCCGGCTCCAGCGAGTCGGTCGCACGGTCCACGCGCACCAGCCGATCGTCGGTCAGCAGCGACAGGAGGTCGGCGGCGGCGCTCGCCTCGAGGTACCGGTTGTAGTGGGCCGGCTCGCTCCTGAACGACGCAACCAGCGTAGATTCAGTTGTTTGCGGCGACGAATCGGTTCGCCAGAACGCGACGGCGACGATAATCGCCACCACGAGGAGCGCCCCGGCGGCAAGCTTCAAGGGTCTGGTCACAAATTAGCCTGGTGGCCAATATATTGGCCGATTCTCGCAACCAGTTGAACTTGTTGAACTTATCTGATTGCAATTTCTGCCACGTTCCAGCGCCGAGCGGCTACAGCCAACCGGTTGTCCCGCGTACGCATTCGCGCTGACGATCGTTTATCTCCCTTCCCTCGAGCACACGGGCGCCTGCCCGGCGAATTGCGCCAATTTGTCGCACAGAGTCACGTCAATGGCCCGATCCGGCCGATCGTTCCCGCGGTGTCGGAGAACTGGCACCCGCTGTGCCTTATCTGGAGTTACACGCTCCTCATATATCGACGCGGGACCATATGAAAAACAGATCACAGGCCTCCTCCATTACGCGACGCATTGCGTTTGCGCTTATTACCACGGCGTTCGTTGCCCTCTCCGCGCTGCCGGCCGACGCCTCCGGTCGCCGGGCGAAACTGTCGCGCGATCTCGACGAGCGGCTGAAGAGCGGCTCGCGGGAGTCCGTGCAGGTGATCCTGAACGGCACGCCGCAGGACATCGCCACGATCGCCGGCCGGCACGGCGCCCGGATCAAGAAGCAGCTGCGGAACGCGGCGGTCCTGGATCTGAGCGCCGAGCAGTTCGCGGCGATGGCCGCGGACCCCCAGGTGCCGCACCTCTCGGGTGATACGAAGGTGCACCGCATGATGGCGGTGGCCACGCAGGCGACGGGCGTCGATCAGGTCTGGAACGGCATCGCCGGCCTCCCGGGCTTCACCGGCCGCGGGGTCGGGGTGGCCATCATCGATTCGGGCGTCGCCAACCACAAGTCGCTCAAGAAGAGCGTCGTCGCCTCGTTCGACTTCACCGGCGGCCGGGGGAATGATCAGTACGGCCACGGCACGCACGTGGCGGGCATCATCGCCAGCGACGACCAGAACTATGCCGGCGTCGCGCCCGGATCGCACATCGTCTCGCTGAAGGTGCTTGGCGCGGACGGTTCCGGCGACACGAGCGACGTCATTGCCGCCATCGACTGGGCGATCGCCAACCGCGCGAAGTACGGCCTGCGGATCATCAATCTCTCGCTCGGCAAGCCGGTGTTCGAGTCGTACAAGGACGACCCGCTCTGCCAGGCGGCCCAGCGCGCGATCGACGCCGGTCTCGTGGTGATCGCCTCGGCCGGCAACTTCGGCAAGACCCCTGACGGCCAGCCGATCATCGGCGGCATCGTCTCCCCGGGCAACCTGCCCGACGCGATCACGGTGGGGGCGCTGAACACGAAGGGGACGGCGTTCACGTCCGACGACGTGATGGCGACCTACAGCTCGCGGGGGCTGACCCACATCGACGGCGTGCTGAAGCCCGAGCTGGTGGCGCCAGGCAACCGGATCGTGGCGGCCTCGGCGCACAAGTCGGCGATCGCGCAGGAGTATCCGGAGCGGGTGGTGGCGGGCCAGGGGAACCACGCGTTCATCGAGATGAGCGGCACGAGCATGGCGGCGGCGGTGGTGTCGGGGGCGGCGGCGGTGCTGCTCGAAGCGAACCCGCAGCTGACGCCGGCGGACGTGAAGCTGGCGCTCCAACTGTCGAGCTCGCGGGTGCAGGGGGCGGGTCTGGTGGAGGCGGGCGCCGGCGCGCTGAACGTCGCCTCGGCCGTCCTGCTCGCCCGGGGTCAGTGGCAGGACGTCCTGATCGGGGGAGAGACCGCGGTCCCGGCAGGTGTCTTCTTCGTTCACGGCCCTGACGGATCCAACGTGGGCAGGATGAACGCCGCAGTCGGGCAGATCTGGACCGGTCTAGATCCCCAGACTCAGGTCGCCTTCGATCCAAACGGGGTAGCCCCGAGCAGCATCGTCTGGACGAACAGCATTGTCTGGACCAACAGCATTGTCTGGACGAACAGCATCGTATGGACGAACAGCATCGTCTGGACGAACAGCATCGTCTGGACCAACAGCATCGTCTGGACCAACAGCATTGTCTGGACCAACAGCATCGTCTGGACCAACAGCATCGTCTGGACGAACAGCATCGTCTGGACCAACAACTTGGTCGAAGCGGACTAGCACGGGCCGGTCCCGTCCCCAAACTTGTATCGGAAGCCAGGAGAACCTCATGCGTATAATCGTCTGGACGAATTGAGCCGATAAGACAGCCAGGGGCACGCGGAACGGTGGCCTCATACGATGACAGTACGCCACTTTGATTCGCTGTCGCCCGCGATGAGAGCCTACGTTGGCATTATTGTCGTCGCCGGCTTCGCGACGATCGCCCAATCAGTAGTCGACATCGCTCACGATCCCCATGACTGGGAATGGGCGCTCCTGGCTGTTCTGACCCTCCTCAGCGGGTCAGCGACCGTTCGCCTGCCGTCGCTGCCCGCAACCATTTCAGTCTCCGAAACCTTCGTCTTTACGTCAGTCCTGCTCTTCGGGCCTGCTGCCGGAACCATTACGGTAGCGCTGGACGCCTTCATCATCTCCGTTTGGGCGTACAAGAAGGGCGATCCGATCTACAAGATCGGCTTCAACGTTTGCGCTCTGCCGCTCACGATCTGGCTTGCTGGCCATCTCTTTTTTCTCACGGCAGGGATCCCGCCCCTCGTGGACAGCGAGGACTCCGTCGCGATTCGCAATCTGCTTGGGCCACTCCTGCTGTTCACGATCGCCTATTTCCTGTTGAACAGCTGGATCATCACGTTCGCCATATCGCTTGAAAAGCACCTCCCGCCCGTCAAAATCTGGCGAGAGAACTTTCTCTGGCTGTCTCTGAACTACTTCGGTGGGGCATCGGTAGCAGCCTTGCTTGTTAGTTACACGAAGAACCTCGATTTCACCTATCTTGCAGTCATTATTCCGCTGCTTGTGGTTCTGTATTTCACCTTCTCAACGTCGATGGGAAGAGTCGAAGACGCGAATCGACACCTGACGCAGCTGAACTCGCTCTACATCTCGACCATCGAAACCTTAGCGATGGCGATCGATGCCAAAGATCAGATCACACATGGCCATATCAGGCGTGTTCAGACCTATGCCGTCGCACTGGCAAAGGCAATGGGTGTATCCGATGAGAAGCTGATTCGAGCGATTGAGGCCGCGGCGCTACTTCACGATATGGGAAAGCTGGCTGTTCCAGAGTACATCCTGAACAAACCTGGGCCACTAACACCAGCTGAATTCGAGAAGATGAAGCTGCATGCAAGCGTCGGCGCAGACATCCTCTCTTCAATCGACTTCCCATATCCCGTAGTGCCGATCGTGAGACACCATCATGAGAACTGGAACGGCACCGGATATCCCGATGGAATAGCCGGTCCGGCAATTCCGATCGGTGCCAGGATTCTGTCCGTGGTCGACTGTTTCGATGCGCTTACGTCGGACCGACCTTACCGTCCCCGCCTCGCGGATCGAGAGGCGATACGGATTCTCCTCGAGCGACGTGGAACCATGTACGATCCACTCGTCGTTGACACTTTCATCCAGATCCACCCAACACTGGTGACAACCACCGCTGCTGGCACAGACGTAAACCTGCGCGCAATAACCGGAGCATCTATTCCCTCCACCCACGTAGCCGATAGGCAAGAGGGGCTTGATGACATCACCTCCAGTGCGGGTGAGGTAGTCGCCCTGTTTGCCTTGTCACAGGCGCTTAGCGGGCAGTTGAAGATGGTGGAGGTCGCACATATCACTTTCGGACATTTGCGCAGGCTGGTTCCGCACGCCTTCGGGGTTTTGTTCGCTTACATCGAGGAGACTGATGAACTGATCGCAGCACACGCATCAGGCCAATCCGCCTCCTTGCTCACCGGCATGAGGGTTCCGATGGGGCAACGGCTGACCGGATGGGTGGCCGCCAGCCGACAGACGATCCGTAACTCAGATCCTGTTTTGGATTTAGGGGAAGCGGCTAAGACCCTGATGCCCCGTCCACGAAGTTGCCTCAGCACACCTCTAACGCTTTCGGGTCGGTTGGTTGGCGTCCTGACGATCTATTCACCGGACGTCAACTTCTTTTCTGAGGAACACGAACGAATTTTTGAGGCGGCCGCACGTCAAGTCTCGCCCGCGGTGAATAGGGCCCTAAAAGCGGAGTCCGGCAGCATACTTGCGCAGGCACTCTCACTGTCCCCGTCTGGCGAGCCCTTGCCTGACGAGGTTCCAGTCGGAACATGCCTCGCAGTCGTCGAAACTGATGACCAAGGCCCCGAGATTACTCCCGAAACTGCCGAAGCAATCTCTACCGAACTCATTTATGAGGAGGGTGCCAACGACTTGGTGTTTCAGAGGGGTGGCCGGCAGTTGGTCATACTATCTGAACAGCGAGATGAAAGAGAACTTCGCAAGTTGATCGGACGTGCATTACCATCCACGTATCGTGCCCAGGTCGTCGTTGCGAGGTCGCCCGCTCACGGCCGATCCTTGGAGCAACTGATCGCCGCTGCCGATGACGTCTTGCGCAAAATGAGAGGTTCGGACCACCCTCCAACGCGATCTATTCACTAGGATGGAGCGATGGGCTTTGACGCAGCCGCCGAGGGATTCGCAAGTGTTATCAGTCTCTTAGAACAAGGACGCTTTCGACAGGCGTACAGCGAACTGCGACCTCTCGGCAGCCCCCGCCGAATTGGAGAGCGAACAGTTTTTGAACTGCTGCGCTCCGAACTTCTCTTAGAACTCGGAGATCTTTCAGCGAGCCTCAACGCAGCTGGCCAGATATCCAAGGAAACTGACCCTCATCTCGTTTGCAGGCGCGAAAGGACCAGGTCTCGCGCCTATTTCTATCGAGGTGACTATGCTGCGGCGATGCATGCACTTCAGGCAGCGAGGGCGGCTGCCGCCGAATCCGACAGTTCGTTGTTGCGTGCGCAAGTCGAATTGACGGATCTAACGCTGTCGTCTGCGGCACAGCCGCTTGAGGCGACCAGCTCTGCGCTGACGGATCTTAAGCGACTCGTAGCGCATACAGGCGAAGCGCACTTGATGGTCGAACTGCGGTTGTGCGTTGCTCGGGCAGAAGCCAGGTCTAATTCTCTTCGCGAGGCGGAGAAACACCTGACTACAGCGGAGGCTCTCCTTGAGAGATACCCAAATCTGTGGTTAACCGGGTCGCTTGAGTTGGATCGAGCGATCATCAAATCACTGAATGGAGATACCAACGCTGCGTTGCAGCACCTGCAGGCTGCAGCCGAGTACGCCGATCAGTCTGGACACTTTAGAACAAAGCTTGCTGCTCTAATCAATAGTGCGCAGCTTCTGGCCGATCAGGGGAGCGACCGCAAGGCTCAGGCCTTATTCGATTCGGCGATAAAGCAGGCTCACCATCACCCACAGCTCCTAGTCGCTGCACTTGACGGGCTGGCCAACTTGCTTCTGAATCAAGGCGAACACGAACGCGCACTGCGGACCTTCGGCGAGATCGGACGCCTGTCAACAGAACTCGGCCAGGCAAGACTTCATTGGGACAAACTCACGGAAAGCTACTCCCGCGCAAGACTCTCGTTCAGTCAAGGCAATTTGAGCGACGCAATCGCCGAACTCGTTCTCGCGAGGGAGGCGGCTCTCAGGAGCAACGATCGAATTTGGTTGAAGCGAATCGAGTTCTTGCAGGTCAAGTGCTTGGCCTTGCAAGGGGACCAAGCCAATGCGCTCGCCGCCATGTCGAGAGATGCGGACCCTGCCGTTCCCGCAGAGATGGTAGCGCGGTGGCATGGCGCTGTGGCGGCAATGTATCCATTTGGAACTGCGGAGTCGAAGGCTCATCTTGCTCGCGCCGTGCGAGTAGCGCGAGGACTTTCAAACAGTGCACTTGCCCGTGACCTTGAAGCGGGCTTCCCAGACGTTGAGAAACACGGGTACACGGGCCCACCGGCACCAAACCTCGATAGTGCCGTGGCGCTCATGGAGGTGGCCGGGCATCCGCACATCCTCGCTCGCGAGGTGCTCGCGCTGATCGAAGGCAGCGGCTGCGTGGACGACGTGGCCCTCGTCGCACGCGGGGCGAAAGGCGTCCGCGTCGTCGAGACGCGCGGATGGGACGAGCGGCGCGCGCTCCATGCCGCTCGCAGAACGGAAACCATCGAGACCATCGAGTGCGGGACGCATCGCGACGAGGCTCTCGAGATCATCGCGCCGCCAGACACCGACATCGAGCGGCGGTGCACGTGGATCGCGATCAAGAAACTGGTCGGGACCGCCCTCACGCTGGACCGCTATCGCCGCGACGAGAAACAGCGCGCCGCCCTCTGGCCCACGGAGTCCCTCGAGGGGGATCCCGACATCCTGTGGGTCTCCGAGCCGGTGAACGAAGTCGTCCGCGTCGCCAAGCGCATCGGGCCGACGCCGCTCACCGTGCTCCTCACCGGCGAGACCGGCGTCGGTAAGGAGATGCTCGCCAAGACGATCCATCTCTCCTCCCACCGCGCCGACAAGCTGCTGCTCGGGTTCAACTGCACCGCCGTCCCGCGCGAGATGCTCGAGAGCCAGCTGTTCGGCTACCGGCGCGGCGCGTTCACCGGCGCCGACACCTCCTACGTCGGCGTGATCCGCGCCTCCGAAGGAGGAACGCTCTTTCTCGACGAGATCGCCGACATGCCGATCGATCTGCAGCCGAAGCTGCTGCGGTTCCTCGAGACCCACGAGATCCATCCGCTCGGCGAACCGCATCCGATCAAGGTGGACGTCCGCGTGATCGCCGCCACCAACGCCAACCTCGAACAGCTCGTCGCCGAAGGACGCTTCCGCCAGGACCTCTTTTACCGCCTCAACGTCGTCCGGCTGCGCCTGCCGCCGCTGCGCGAGCGCCGCGAAGAGATCCCCGCCCTCGTCGAGCACTACATCCAGCGCTACGGCGACCAGCAAAAGAAAGGACGCCTGACGCTCACCGACGAGGCGCTCGAGTATCTGCTGCTCTACAACTGGCCCGGCAACCTGCGGCAGCTGGCCAACGAAGTGAACCGGATGGTCGCGATGGCCGAACCGGACTCGGCGCTCACCGTCGCGCATCTCTCGGCCGAGATTCAGGCCACCCGGCGGACGATCTCCGCGTCGGCCCCCGACTCGGAGCTTCGCATCAGTCTCGACCAGCCACTGCCGGCGGCGGTGGAGTTCCTCGAACGGGCGATGGTGCAGATGGCGCTCGAACGCGCCAAGGGACGTCTCGAGGAAGCCGCGAAGATCCTCGGCATTTCGAGGAAGGGTCTCTTCCTCAAGCGCCGCCGCTGGGGATTGCAGCAATAGCGTTCGCGGACCCCCGATCCGACAACGGCCGTGGAATCAACAACTTACCAAAAAGGTGACTGTCCCCTTTTTCTCCGCCTACGGCTGCCAGCCGTCGAGGGCTTCGGGGGGATAGGCCTTCAGATAGCGGCGGCACCAGTCCGCTGCCAGGCGCGCCACCTCTTCAAGGGTTCCGGGCTCCTCGAACAGGTGCGTCGCGCCGGGGACGATTTCGAGCCGCACCGGCGCCTTCATCTGCTCCATCGCTTCGCGATTGAGGTCGATGACCGGCTCGTCGTCTCCGCCGACGATCAGCAGCGTCGGCGCTTTCACTCTGGGAAGCGCATGCCCCGCGAGATCCGGACGCCCGCCGCGCGAGATCACGGCCCGCGTCAACGCCGGACGTTCGGCCGCGGCGATCAGTGCGGCCGCCGCGCCGGTGCTCGCGCCGAAGAACGCGATCGGGAGGGACGCGAGATCGTCCCGTTCGTGAGCCCAGTCGGCGGCCGCGACGACGCGGCGTCCGAGCAGATCGATGTCGAACCTGAACTTGCGGGTCACGTCGTCCACCGCCGCTTCCGCCGGCGTCAGCAGATCGAGCAGCAGCGTGCCAAACCCGGCGTCCTGGATCACGGCGGCGACGGCGCGGTTCCGGGAACTGAACCGGCTGCTCCCGCTGCCGTGCGCGAAGATGACGAGCCCGGCGGCCCCATTCGGCACGTGCAGGTCGCCTTCGCAGGTCGCATCGCCTGCCGGGATACTGACGCTGTCGATGGTCGCGCCTTTCGCCATGTTCACACTCCGGATGGATACGTTTCGGGGAGATCGGCCTCGTCGAACGCCCAGCGTTCGAGCGGTTCGAGGGCCGACGTGCGATCGATGTGGAACACCGCGTCGAACTGCTGCGGGAGCCGCGCGCGGAAGTAGTGGCTGCGGCGCTCCGTTTCAGGACGATAGATCACGCCGATGGCGCGCTCGAGCCGTTCGGTCCAGAGTGCCTGCCGCGCCGCCCCTTGCCGCAGGAGCAGCAGGAACTGCGCCAGGCCGGTCTCGTGAAACAGACGCTCGTAACTGCCCGGCAGCGACGGACGGACATGGCGGCGCTCGGCGGGATCGTCCCAGTTCCTCGACGCCGTGACCGTCCCCGTGTGCGTCGTGAACCCGATGAGGAACGCGTCATCGCCGAAGCGTTCGCGAACCAGTTGCCCGAGGTTCAACTCCCCGGCTGCGGACATCTCCGTCGCACGCGCATCGCCCAGATGCGAGTTGTGCGCCCACACCACCGCCTTGCTGTGCGGGCCGGCGTGCGTCAGGAGCGAGACAAGCGTCTCCATCATGTGGCGGTCGCGCACGTTCCAGGCATCGGCCCGCGAGCCGAACATCGCGCGATAGTAGGTCTCCGCGTTCGCGACGAGACGGGCATTCTGTTCCGCGAAGAAGTACTCGTCGGCCGCGACACGGCCGTCGCGGGAGGCATACTCCATCGCCTGGCGGCGCAGCTCGACGAGCTGTGACGTGACTTCGTCCTCGCAGTCGCGGGAAATCCCGCGCGTCGAGGCATAGCCGTACGCCTGAGGGTCCTCGCCGAACATCTCGAAACAGGAATACCGTTCGCGCGCGAGGGCGGCACCATCGGGATCGACCTTCCCCAGATACGCCAGCACCGCGTCGATCGAGCGGTGCAGGCTGTAGAGGTCGAGACCGTAGAACCCGACGCGCTCCTGTTCCGGTCTGCGTTCGTTCGATCCGCGTAACCACTCGATGAACTCGACCACGTCGGTGTTGCGCCACATCCATCGGGGAAAGCGGGTGAAGTCGGCGAGCGCCTCGTCTTTCGCCGGCCCGGCTGACACGCCGCGCACCCAGCGATTGACCCGATAGGCATCCGGCCAGTCGGCTTCGACGGCGACCAGCGTGAACGCTTTCCGCGTGATCAGCGCCTTCGTCAGCTCGGCGCGCGTTCGATAGAACTCGTGGGTCCCGTGGCTGGCTTCACCGATCAGCACGAGCCGCGCATCGCCGATCACCTCGAGCAGCGGGCCGAAACCGTCGGGGTCCGGTTCGAACCAGACGGCGTCGTTCCGCACGTCGTCCACTTCGGGCATCATCGTACTGTCCCGATCGTTCGCCCCTTCTCGAGCAGCTCGCGGACTTCATCGTCGGTCGTCTGCGAGAAATCCCGATACCAGAGGCCGACGGCGGAAAACGGTTCGGGTGTGTGCGCGCAGACGACCTCGTCGGCGAGTTCCCGGAGTTCACGGCAGGTGTCGGTCGCGCCAACCGGCACCGCCACCACGATGCGGGCAGGCTCGAGCGTTCGGACCGCCTTCACGGCAGCCTTCATCGTGGATCCGGTGGCGAGGCCGTCGTCGACGAGAAGGACCGTGCGTCCGCGAAGGTCGAGCGGTGTCTGTTCCCTGCGATACTCGCGTTCCCGCCTGGCCAGTTCTTCCTGCTCGCCGGCCGCGACACGGTCGATCTCGGACTCGGGCAGACCGTACCAGCCGATCACGTCGTCGTTGAGGACGCGGACGCCTCCGGACGCGATCGCTCCCATCGCGAGTTCGGGGTGCCCGGGAACGCCGAGCTTACGCACCAGAAAGACGTCGAGCGGCGCATTCAGCGCGCTCGCCACCTCGTACGCCACCGGCACGCCGCCGCGAGGGAGGCCAAGGACGACGACGTCTTCTCTGCCCTGGTAGTCGCCGAGTTGCGACGCCAGCTGACGGCCGGCCTCGTGCCTGTCTGAAAAGAGCTGCAGGTCGGATCGCACAGGGACCTCTCGTGAAGTCACCTGATGATGCAAGTCAGGTGCCTTGCGGTGCGTAGCTGGCGCTGCTGAACTGAGCGGCGAGAGACCGGTAGAGGCTGCTTTCCTCGATCAGCGTCTCGTGCGTCCCCTGCGCAACGAGACGGCCGGATTCGACGACGAGAATGCGGTCGGCGTTGCGGACGGTGGAGAGCCGGTGCGCGATCACGAAGGTGGTGCGGCCCGCGTGCAGCCGCCGGAGAGCATCGATCACGAGCCGCTCGGAGACGGTATCGAGCGCCGCGGTGGGTTCGTCGAGCACGAGGATCGGCGCGTCCTTCAGAAAGGCGCGCGCCATGCTGAGCCGCTGCCGCTGTCCGCCCGAGATGCCGCTGCCGGCGTATCCAAGCTCGGTGTCATAGCCGCCGGGCAGCGCGGCGACGAACTCGTGCGCGTTCGCCGCTCGGGCAGCGGCTTCGATCTCGGCGTCTGTCGCGTCGAGTTTCCCGTAGCGAAGGTTGTCGCGAATGCTTCCGGACAGCACCACGGCTTCCTGGAGCACGATGCCGATCTGGTCGCGCAGCGTGGCGAGCCGATACCGCTTCACATCGACGCCATCGATGAGCACGTCCCCCGATCCCGCCTCGTAGAAACGCGGCAGAAGGCTGACCATCGTGGTCTTGCCGGAGCCGGAAGGGCCGACGATCGCGACGAACTCGCCGGGCTCGATGCGGAAGCTCATGTCGCGAAGGATCGGCTGTCCGTCGTAGGCGAACGACACGTTGCGGAACTCGACACGGCCAACCAGGCGCGGCACGGCTACCGCATTCGGCGGCTCGTGGACTTCTGGCGCGAGCGCCAGCACCTCGCGCACGCGGCCGGCGCTGGCAAACGCTTCCTGCAGCGTGCCGGACGTGTTCGCGATCCCCGAGAGCGGACCGTAGACGAAGCCGAGATACGCGAGCGCGACGAGCAGGTCACCCACGGTGAGGTCGCCGCGAAGCACGAGCAGGCCGCCGGCGAGGATCACGAGCGATGTGCCCAGCACCGTGAGGGCGCCCACCACCGACGAAAAGACGGCCTGACGCGAACTCAGGCCGACGCGCGCGCGCATCGCCTCGTTCGCGGCGCCGGAGAACCGCCGTCCTTCGTAAGGTTCCCGGCCGAAGCTCTTGACCAGCCGGATGGCGGCAAAGCTCTCATGCAGCCGCGCCGACATGCGCGACTCCAGCATGCGCGTCCGTTCGGCGCCGGGCCTGATGAAGCGAGCCGACCAGCGGATCCAGACGAAGAGGAACGGCACGACCGAGAGGGAGACGAGCGCCAGCGTCAGGTTGACGCGCATCAACACGCCGAACATGACGAGCAGCGTCAGCGCGGAGAAGACGAGCGGCATCACGCCGCCGAGCAGCATCTTCTCGAGGCAGATCGTGTCGGATTCGAGCCGGTAGACGGAATCGCCAACCGGCGTGCGCGAATGGTGCCAGAGCGACAGGGCCTGGAGATGCGCAAACAGCTCTTCCCGGAGATCGCGCGTCAACTCGTGGCCGGTGATGGAGTATCGGCGCGTGTGGAGCATCAGGACGCCCTGGTGCGCCAGCTGGATCACGAAACCCGCCGCGACGACTTCGATCAGAAGCTCCGTTCGTCCGCCGCCGGCGCCGGGGATCCACGCAAGCCACGCGGGGACGACGCCGTCGCCGAGCGCGTTGTCGACGATCCCCTTCATCGGCCACGGCAGCAGCACGCGCAGCGCCACTTCGGCGCACGACAAGGCCGCCAGCAGCGCAAGCTGGAAGCGATATTTCCTGGTGTGTTTCAGGGCCCAGACGAGCGGTCTCACGTCGGTAGACGACCAGTGTACGGCATCGGATAAGTGGCGCCCCATAAAGAAGCGCCCTACCGAAACGCGCGTCCCGTCCCGGACGTAGGGCCCCCCTTTTACGGGGTGCCACTGTCAGAACCGATAGAGGTACGACGCCTTCATGAAACGTCGTCCGCGTGTTCACCAGGTCGAGATCACTTCTGTGGCTCGGTGTTGCGCGGCAGGACGGTGTAGACGCGCTGGATGAAGGTCTGGAACTCGGAAAGGAACGTTCGAAGAAACTCCGCCGTCTCGGGCCTGGTGACCTCGCCGTCGTCGGTGATGAGTCCCTTCTCGAAGTGGATGTAGGCCTCCATCCCGAGCTGCGGCGAGTTGCAGAAACCGAGGATGCTGCGCAGGTGCTGCTGACCGACGGCCGTTCCAATCTTGCCTGGCGACGCGCCGATCACCGCCGACGGCTTCCGCGCGAACGCGTTCTGCCCGTAGGGACGGCTCGCCCAGTCGATGGCGTTCTTCAGTGCGCCGGGGATCGACCGGTTGTACTCGGGGGTAACGAAGAGCACGGCGTCGACGCGGCCGATCGCGTCCTTGAACGCTCTGGCCACCGGCGGATAGTCGCGGTCGTAGTCGTAGCTGTAGAACGGCAGGTCCTTGAACTCGATCTCCGACATCACGAGTTCCGCCGGCGCCAGCTTCACGAGCGCATTCGCCAGCTTGCGGTTGATCGAGTTCTTCGCCAGGCTGCCGATGATGTATCCCACGCTGAATGGCGTCATGACGTCCTCTCGAGCTAAGGCAGATGCAAACGCCGAACCCGTCAGGAGCGGATGAGCAGGGATATCAACGAGAGGATGGGGATCAGGGGGCTCGCGGAAGGTTCTCGCCACCTTCGTGGCTACGGCGCGACAACCTTCGCGTGGCTTGCCAACCGTAGCTCACGCGCGTAGCAGGCGTGAGCGAAGGTTGGCGGGGTCGACGGGACTCGAACCCGCGGCCTCCGGCGTGACAGGCCGGCGTTCTAACCAACTGAACTACGACCCCTGACGTTTGCGCCCCCACGACGCTCGTGCACGTGGGGTGCAAAGACGTGATTATACCGATCCGGCTCGCACAAGCGCAACTGTTCGAGAGAAGGAAACGTTGCACCGGGAGTCCGCCTTCGCGGCTGCGCCGCTTCGGCGAGACAGACTTCGCCTGGAGGACACTCGCTTCTGACCTGGCGCCGTAGGCGCCTGGACGAAGCTCGCCGCAGGCGACCGAAATCTGGGCGGTGAGGGACTCGAACCCCCGGCAGCCGGCGTGTAAAGCCGGTGCTCTACCAACTGAGCTAACCGCCCTCGCGCTCCATTCTACGCGGACGCATACGCTTTCCACAGCAGGAGGACGAACACCACGGCGATGCCGATCGCGGCTCGATACTCCCGATTGCGCATCGCGCGGTCGAAGCTGAAAGGGCGCGCCACGCTCATGCGGCCGGCGCGATACGCGGGATACGCATCGCCGAACTTTTCGGTGAGATGCGCTTCTTCGGTGCGGATCGCGGCGGTCAGCGTCACGGCGAGATACGCGAGTACGATGGCCGCGACGATCCAGCTCCCGGAAGCCATCGCCAGCCCGACGCCGATCAGCGACGAGCCCAGATAGAGCGGATGGCGCGTGAACGAGTACGGGCCCGACGAGGTCACCTCGCGTCCTTTTTCCAGATGACCGGCCGCCCAGATGCGGATCAGCTCGCCCACCACGGTGATCAGTCCGCCGGCCAGCAGCGTCCGCGGCGTCGGTTGCGACAGCCAGAGGACGATGATCCCGAACAGAAACCCGAGCGGTACGCGCAGACGCGCAATCCTTCTCAGCATGTCAAGTCCGCTGTGCGCGGTCCGCGGTCCGCGGTCCGCGGTGCGGGTGCCTGCCCTGAGCGAGCAAAGCGAGTCGAAGGGCGCGGTCCGCGGTCCGGGATGCCTGCCCTGAGCGAGCAAAGCGAGTCGAAGGGCGCGGTCCGCGGTGCGGGTGCCTGCCCTGAGCGAGCGAAGCGAATCGAAGGGCGCCGGCCCGAGATCTGGTGTGTAACTCCATAGTCACTCCGAATCCCGAGTCCCGAGCCCCGAATCCCGGGACCCGAGCCTCCGCTGCACCGCCGCGGTCACTTCGGCGACCGGTATCGTGGTGAGACACCACGACTCCTGCGTGCAGCGCCGATCGTAGTGGCAGCCGCAGGTGTCGTAGCGCGAGACCGTCACATCGTCCGGCCGCCACGGACCATTGCGTTCCGGATCGGTGGGGCCGAAGATCGCCACGACGGGCGTGCCGACCGCCGTCGCGATGTGGAGCGGACCGGTGTCCCCCGACACCATCAGCGACGCGCTGCGGCAGATCTCGACGAGATCGGCCAGCCCTGTCGGGGGCGCCAGCCTCGCCGCCCCGTTCGACGCATCGATCACGGCACGCGCGAGCGCCTCCTCGCCCGGACCCCAAAGCACGAACGGGACCAGGCCGCGGACCTCGCGGACGAATGCCGCCAGTTCCCCGAACCGGTCCGAGTACCATCGCTTGTTCGGCCAGGCCGCTCCGGGATTGAGAACGGCGAACCCCGCCCCGGCCGCTTCGGCGATCATGGCATCGCGTGCCGGAGACGGCACGGTGCGAAACGGAAACTCGATCGCGGCATCCGTCACGCCAACCGCCTCGATCAGCCGCAGGTTCTTGTAAACCACATGCGGCTGCTCTCGCGACGCATCCATCGACTCCGAATAGAAAGGAGCCGCCCCCTTCTCGCGCAGGTGCCAGATCGAGAAGCCGAGGATGCGCCGCGCCCCGGACGCACGCGCCAGGACGGCCGACTTCATCAGGCCCTGAAAGTCCAGCGCGACATCATACTGGCCGGCCCGCAGCTGCTGTGCCGCCGTCAGCCAGCCCGTGAGGTTCGGTTTCGCCAGCACGATCACGCGGTCCACGACCGGCACCAGGTCGAGGATCCCGCGATGCTTCGCATCGACCAGCCAGTCGATCCGCGCGTGCGGATACGCGCGCCGCAGCGCCGCGGCGGCCGGCACGGCGTGGACGATGTCGCCCAGCGCGCCGAGACGCACGATGAGGATGTTCATGCGCGGATCCGGGCGAGCAGGTCGCGCGTGGAATGGTCCTTCGGATCGCCGACGATGGCCACCCGTCCGCCGTAGGCGCGCACGATCTCGCGCTCGGGCACCGTGTCGGGCGTGTAGTCCGTCCCCTTGCAGTGCACGTCGGGCTTCAACAGCTGCAGCAACTCCGTCACGGTCGGTTCCGGAAAGATCGTCACGTAGCTGACGCCGCGCAGCGCGGCGACGAGTTCCGCCCTGACGGCTGCTGTCAGGATCGGGCGCCCCGGTCCCTTCAACGCCGCCACGCCATCGTCGTTCACCGCGACGACGAGCCGGTCCGCTTCGGCGGCCGCCGCCTGCAGATAGCGGACGTGGCCGACGTGCAGCAGGTCGAAGATGCCGTTGGCAAACGCAATGGTGCGGCCGGCGCGGCGATCCGCTGCCACGGCTTCGACGAGCCGTTCACGCGTCAGGATCTTCTCAACCAATGTCGGTCAGGACGGCCTGGCGCAGCTCGTCGGCCGACACCGTCGCGGTGCCGCGCTTCATGACGACGATGCCGCCGGCGTAGTTGGCGAGGTGAGCGGCTTCTTCGTAGCTCGCACCCGCGGCCAGCGCGAGCGTCATCGTGGCAATCACGGTATCCCCCGCCCCGGTGACGTCGGCGATCTCGTCGGACCCATAGATCGGAATGTGGACGGTCGCCTGCTGCGGCTCGAACAGGGCCATGCCGCGGCTGCCTCTCGTGACCAGCACGGCACGTGCGCGGGTGCGTTCGAGCAGCTCGCGGCCGGACCGTTCCAGCATGCGCGTGTTCTCACCGATCCTCACGCCGAACAGCGCCTCGACCTCCGACTCGTTCGGCGTGCAGGTCGTCATCCCGCGAAATTTCAGGAGCGAGTACCGCGAGTCCACCAGCAGAGGCACGCGGGCCGTTCTCATCTCCTTGCGCGCCTGGCCAACGAGCTGCGGTGCGACGAGGCCGCTCCCGTAGTCGGACACCAGCATCGCATCGCAGCGCGAGGCGGCGCGCTGGAGCCTGGGTGCGATCGCCGTCCTGAACGTTTCGGCGCATCCCCGGGCCGCCGCGCGATCGATGCGGACCACCTGCTGCTTGGCCGAGTGGACGCCGCCGGCGAGGATCCGGGTCTTCGTCGGCGTGCGATACGCGGCCGGCCGTATGATCCCTGCGGCGTCCATGCCGTCCATCGCGGCGAGCAGGCGATCGCCGGCTTCGTCGCGCCCCGCCAGGCCGACCACCACGGGACGCCCGCCGAGGGCCGCCACGTTACTCGCCGCGTTGCCGGCGCCGCCCGGCAGGATCTCGGTGGAGTCGTAGTTCAGGATGAGGACCGGCGCTTCGCGCGAGACACGGTCGATCTCGCCGTAGATGAACTCGTCGACGATCAGATCGCCGAACACGGCGACGCGCCGTCCCGCGAAGGCGTCGATCAGCTCGATGAGCCTTCCGGCATCGATCGGTTTCTGCTTCTCTCGTACTCTCATGCGTGTCGCTCGAGGCGGCGCACCACCGCGTCGTAGACCTGGTCCGCGCTGATGCGCTTCATGCACCGGTGGTCGATCGGGCACTCCCGCAGCATGCACGGACGGCAGAACACCTGCTGAAGAATGATGTCGTGATCGCCGATCGGCGCCGTCGCCTTCTCGTTCGTGGGACCGAAAATCGCCGTCACCGGGACGCCGGCCGCCGCCGCGAGGTGCATGGCGCCGGAATCGTTCGACACGAACGCGCGGCACGCGCCGAGCACGCCCATCAGGAGGCGCAGGTCCGTACGGCCGATCAGGTTGACGGCGTGCACGCCAGGAGGTAGCGACGATTCTATCTCACGCCCTGCCTCGCGATCTCCTCCCGCGCCGACGAGCACACAAACGACGCCGCGCTCGTTCGTCAGACGCGTCACGACCTGCGCGACCCGGTCGGGAGGCCACCGCTTCGCGTGGCCATACGCGGCGCCGGGCGCGAAGCCGACGATCGTGGCTCCTGCCTGCACGCCGGACTCCTCCAGGAACCTCGCGGCACGCGTTCTGGTCTGCGGGGTGACGTCGATGCGCGGGGGGGCCGCGGGCGCGTCGATCCCGAGACCGCGCACCAGCGAGAGGTAGTACTCCGATTGATGCACGTGTCGGGGCCGCCGTATCGCCCTGGTCAGCAGCACACTCCGGCCGGAGCTGGCGTATCCCCAACGGTGCGGGATCGCGCTGCGTCTTGCGAGCCACGCGGTCCGAAACGAGTTCGTCAGGAGGAGGATCGTGTCGAACGAACCGGCGCGGAGTTGATCGCCTTCCCTCCCCTTCTCGAGCACGAGGATGTCGTCCGGCCGCGCGTCGGTTCCCTCTGCGAAGATCGGCGCCACCGGCGCGATCGCGCCTGCCGTCACGTGCGCGCCGGGCCATGCGCGCCTGACGGCCGCCAGCGCCGGCAATGCCATCACCGCGTCGCCGAGCCAGTTCGGCGTCCGCACGATCAGCCGGCGCGGCGTGATCTCAGGCCTGGTCATCCGCTTCGGCCTCGACCCTGCCGGCCGGGAACATCGGCCCGACACGGTCCGCCGCCGGGACGTCGCGCCATCGTCGATGCATCCACAGCCAGAGTTCCGGATACCTCCGCACGTACATCTCGAGAACGTCGGTGCACCGCTGGGTCAGCTCGCGAATCGCCGCCTCGTCATCCCCGGACGGCGGTTCGACCGGATGCTCGTAGACCATGCGGAAGCGGCCGCCCGGAAGCGGCAGCGCGAACACCGGGACCACCACCGCTCCGGTCTTGATCGCCAGCGCCGCGAGGGCGGAGGTCGTCGCCGCGGGACGGTTGAAGAAGTCCACGTAGACCGCGTCGGCGCTCTGCATGTGCTGATCGATGAGGACGGCAACCGCCTGGTTCGAGGCGAGCGCGCGCAGCACGCGCCGGATCGCGCCGCGCCGGTAGATCACGCTGTTGCCGGTGCTGCAGCGGACGCGCTCGAGCAGATCGTGCAGCAGCGGATTGTCGAGCGGACGCGCCAGCACCGAAATCGGCGCGATCTGCAGCGCGTGCACGAGCGCGTTGATCTCCCAGAAGCCGAAATGCCCCGTGAACAGCAGCACGCCGCGGCCGCGTGCGTGTGCGACCCGAACGCGGTCCTCGCCGTCGAACTCCACGATCGCCAGCATCTGCTGCGGCGTCATCGTGCTGAACTTCAGCAGCACCATCAGCAGCCGTCCGAAGTGCTCGAACATCCGCCGCGAGATCTGGCGGCACTCGCGTTTCGATCGCAGTGGAAACGCGTGCTGAAGGTTCTGGACCGCAAGCCGGCGATGCCCGGCGTCGAACACGTAGAAAGCCCGCCCGAGCGCGACTCCCCCGGCGAGCACCGCGCGCATCGGCAGCAGGCGCACGACGCCGACGACAGCGCGTACGGCGGCATGTTCGAGCCGGTGTCGAAATGACGGACGTTCTTCAGACAAGGACGATGTCGCGCGCGGAAGCCATGGCCGAGACGAGCCACTGGCGGAAGGCCTCGCGTGGTTCAGGTTCCATTGTAAGCGGCAGGTATCCCACCCGCACCGGAAACGGACGATACGGCAGCAGGCGAACGTAGTCTTTTTCCGTCGTCAGCAAGGCCTCGGCGCCCGAGGCTTTCGCCTCACCGAACAGGCGCTCGAGGTCGGCCGCCGAATAGCGATGATGGTCGCGGAACGCACGCGTGGCGGCGAGCTGCGCGCCCGATGCGGTCACCGTCTCGAAAAACTCGGACGGCGCCGCGATCCCCGCGAAGGCGAAGACCCGTGACGCCGCGCCACCGCCATCCTCGAACACGGCGGCCCCGATCGTACGCCGCGCCCTGAACACCGGAACGTCGACGTCGGCCACGATCCCCTCATCGAGCGCCACGATCGCATCCGCCGCCGCGAGCACGTCCGGCGGTTCCCGGCGAAATGTAGGGCCCCCCTTTATGGGGCGCCGCTCCGTAGGGCCGCTGGGCCGCCCACGCGCACCCTCCTCCAGATCCTCACGCCGCACGAGCACGACGTCCGCGTCTCGATCGAGCTGAAAGTGCTGGAACCCGTCGTCGAGGACGTGCACCGTCGCGCCAAGGTGATGTTCCGCGAGCCGGCCGCCGACGTAGCGGTCCGGCGAGACGATCACGATCGCGCCGGGGAGCTGTCGGGCCAGCATGAAGGGCTCGTCGCCCGAGCGCGCGAGGTCGGCGCGGATCCCGCCGGCATCGCGCACGACGACGGCGCCGTCAGGACGTTCTGCCCGTCCGTAGCCGCGGCTCAGGATCGCGGGGCGCTCCCCGAGTTCCATCAACATCCGCGCGACCGCCGCGGCAAACGGCGTCTTGCCGCGTCCGCCGGCGGCAATGTTGCCGATGCTGATGACCGGACGGCGAAGGCGCCGACGCGCCTCGGGGTGCGCCGCGTACCACTCACGGCGCCGGCGCGCGATCGCGGCGTAGAGCGCCGGGATCATTTGACGCGGAACATCCTGACGTTCGCCTGGCGCTCCGGCTGGAGCAGCTGCGCGATCCCGTCCAGGCTCCGCGCCCGGGCGCCACGGTTGGCTTCGACCAGCGCGCGCGCCGCGGCGCCGAGGCTGGCGCGCCGCACCGGGGCCCCGAGCAGCTCGAGGAAGATCGTTTCCAGTTCACGGCCGTGCTTCACCTCGATCCCGGCGCCGTTGTCGAGAAAGGCGCGGGCGATCTCGGCGAAATTCTCCATGTGAGGGCCAAAGATGATTGGCTTACCGAAGACGGCCGGTTCGAGGATATTGTGGCCTCCAGCGTCGACGAGGCTGCCGCCGACGAAGACGACCGTCGCGACCTGGAAGAGCTGGGCCAGTTCGCCGATCGTATCGAGGATGACGATGTCGTGACGCGGTTCCGAATCCACGCGAAGCTCGCTCCGGCGTGCAACGTTCAGCCCCGTTTTTCGCGCGAGCGCTTCCACGTCGTCGAACCGTTCCGGCTTGCGGGGTGCGATGATCAGGAGTGCGGTCGGGCGCATGGCGCGAACGCGCTGGAACGCTTCGAGAACGGGCTCCTCCTCGCCTTTCAGTGTGCTGGCGGCGATGACGACCGGGCGATCGGGAGGGATGCGGAAATACCGAAGGACGCGGTTTCGGCCGCGATCGGGCACGGTCACCGATTCGGGGCCTTCGAGCGAATCGAACTTGAGCGAGCCGGTGACGGTGACGCGGGCGGGATCGGCTCCCATGTCGATGATCCGCCGGGCCGATTCCTCGCTCTGCATGCAGAAGCGGTCGACGTTGTCGAGCACGTGCTTGAAGAATGGACGCGCGAGTTTGTACCGCGGGTAGGACCGCGACGAGATCCGTCCGTTCACGAGCATCGTCTTCACGCCGGCGGCCCGGCAGGCGCGCAGCAGGTTCGGCCACAGTTCGGTTTCCATCATGATGAAGATGCGGGGCCGGACGAGGCGAAGGGTCCTGCGGACGATGAAGGCGAAGTCGAACGGGAAGTAGAAGACGTCGTCGAGATAGCGAAGGTTGTTGCGGGCCACCTGGTATCCGGTGAGCGTGGTGGTCGACAGAAAAATGCGGAACCCGGGATAGCGTTCCCGAAGCTCCTGGAGCAGCGCACGCGCGGTCAGCACCTCGCCGACCGAGACGGCGTGGATCCAGATCGATTCGTCGCCGTCGAGGTTGAACGAAACGGGGAGGATCCCGAGCCGCTGCGGGAGGCTGGTCACATACTTGCGGTAGCGCACCGCCTGGTAGATCAGGTACGGCGACATGACCACGAAGAACGCGACGATCAGGACGCTATAGAGGACGTACATCGGGTGACCTGAGCATTGTGGCTGCGGTTTGACCCTCGCGCAAGCCGCTCATTAGAATGACCGTTTGGGGTCATGCTGGAGGATTGAGTAGATGGCTATCAAAGTCGGAATCAACGGGTTCGGTCGTATCGGACGCAACATCATGCGTGCCGCGATGGGCAACAAGGACTTCGACTTCGTCGCGGTCAACGACCTGACGAATGCCGCGACGCTGGCCCACCTGCTCAAGTACGACTCGATCCTCGGCAACCTGAAGGCCGATATCTCGGCTTCGGGTGACACGATCAAGGTGGGCGGCGACGAGTTCCAGGTGCTCTCGCAGAAGGACCCGGCCCAGCTCCCCTGGAAGGACCTCGGCGTCGACGTCGTCTTCGAGTCCACGGGGCTGTTCACCAAGCGCGACGACGCCGCGAAGCACCTCGCCGCAGGGGCAAAGAAGGTCATCGTCACCGCCCCGGCCAAGGGGCCTGACGTGACCGTCGTGCTCGGGGTCAACGAAGGCGCGTACGACCCCGCGAAGCACCAGATCATCTCGAACGCGTCGTGCACCACGAACTGCATCGCCCCGGTCGCCAAGGTGCTCCACGACGCCTACGGCATCCGCAAGGGCTGGATGACGACGATCCACTCCTACACCAACGACCAGCAGCTGCTCGACCTGCCGCACAAGGACCTGCGGCGCGCCCGCCCGGCCGCGCTGGCGATCATCCCCACGACCACCGGAGCCGCCATTGCGGTCGGCGAAGTGATGCCGGACCTCAAGGGCAAGCTCGACGGCATCTCGATGCGCGTGCCGACGCCGAACGTCTCGATCGTGGACCTCAACGCGATCGTGGACAAGAAGACGTCCACCGAGGACGTGAACGCCACGTTCCGCAAGGCCGCCGAAGGACCGTTGAAGGGGATCCTCGAATACGTCGAGGCGCCGCTCGTGTCGATCGACTTCCGCGGCAACCCGCACTCGGCGAGCCTCGACGCGCCGTACACGAAGGTGATGGACGGCGACTTCGTGAAGGTGCTCGCCTGGTACGACAACGAATGGGGCTACTCGAGCCGCTGCGTGGACCTGCTCAGCTTCATCGCGAAAAAGGGGCTGTAAGTGCCTCGGAGCGTCAAGGACATCGACCTGCGGGGCAAGCGTGTCTTCATCCGGGTCGACTTCAACGTGCCGATCAAGAACGGCGCGATCACGGATGACACGCGCATCCGTGCGTCGCTGCCGACGATCGAGTACGTGCTGACGCAGGATCCGAAGTCGGTCATCATCGCGTCGCACCTCGGACGGCCGAAGGGCAAACCGAATCCGGAGTACTCGCTCCAACCGGTGGCGACGCGCCTGTCGGAGCTGCTCGGGCGTCCCGTGCAGTTCGTCCCGTACGCAGGGCCCGGCTCTACCCCGTACGCAGGGCCCGGCTTTGGCCGGGCCGCCGACGACGACGCCGCCGTTCCGATCTTCCTCCTCGAGAACCTGCGCTTCGATCCGGGCGAGGAGAAGAACGACGACGCCTTCGCCGCCAGCCTTGGCGCGATGGCGGACGTCTACATCAATGATGCGTTCGGCTCGGCGCACCGTGCGCACGCATCGACGGAAGGGATCGTCAGGCACGTCAAGGAGTACGGCGCCGGGCTGTTGATGGCGGCGGAAATCGAACATCTCGGACGTGTGCTGGAGTCGCCCGACCGTCCGTTCGTCGCGATCCTCGGCGGCGCGAAAGTGTCGGACAAGCTCGAGGTCATTCAGAACCTCGTGCCGCGGGTCGACGCGCTGCTGATCGGCGGCGCGATGGCGTACACGTTCCTGAAGGCGCGCGGGCTGAACGTTGGCAAGTCGCTGGTGGAAGAGGACCTTCTCGATGCGGCGCGCGAGGTCGAGGAGCAGGCGCGAGCACGCAGCCTCCGCTTCGAGCTTCCGGTCGATCACGTGGTTGCGCCGAAGCTCGAGGCCGGTGCGCCGACGGAGGTGCTGGCCGTCGAGGATCCGTCCATCGGCGAGCGGATGGGCCTCGACATCGGTCCGAAGACGATCGAGCGGTATCGTGAGATCATCCGCGGAGCGAAGACGGTGACCTGGAACGGCCCGATGGGGGTCTTCGAGATCGACGCCTTCGCGCACGGAACGATCGAGGTGGCGAAGGCCGTGGCCGGCGTGCAGGGCACGACCGTCATCGGCGGCGGCGATTCGATCGCGGCGGTCGCCAAGGCGGGGGTCACGGACCGGATCACGCACATCTCGACCGGCGGCGGCGCATCCCTCGAGTTCCTCGGCGGCCGTAAACTGCCCGGCGTGGAGGCTTTGAACCGTTAATCTGCGCTAATCTCCGCGGACAGCGCACCGCGGACCGCGCACCGCGCACCCCGGACCGCGCACCGCGGACCCCGGACCGCGCCGCGGACCGCGGACCGCGGACCGCGGACCGCGGACCGCGCACAACGGAAGAGGATCTCATGCGAACGCCTTTCATCGCGGCCAACTGGAAGATGTTCAAGACGGTCCATGAAACGATCGTCTTCATCAAGGAATTCCGGGCCATCGTCAAGGACGTCGACGACGTGGAGATCGTCATCGCGCCGCCCTTCACCGCGCTGCACGCCGCCGCCGAAGCCGCGCGCAACTCCCCCATCGGCGTCGCCGCGCAGGACGTGCACTGGGAACGCGAGGGCGCGTTCACCGGCGAGATCAGCGTCGGGATGATCAAGGAAGCCGGCGGCGAGTACGTGATCATCGGCCACAGCGAACGGCGCCGGCTGTTCGGCGAGACCGACGAGACGGTGAACCGCAAGGTCCTGGCCACGCTTGGCGCGCACCTCACGCCGATCGTCTGCATCGGCGAGACGCTCGAGGAGCGGGAAGCGGGCCAGACGCTCGACGTGCTCGACCGGCAGATCAAGGCCGGGCTCGACGGGCTCAACGGCGATCAGGTGCACGCGCTGGTGCTGGCGTACGAGCCGGTGTGGGCGATCGGAACCGGGCGGAACGCGACGCCAGAGCAGGCCGGCGAGGCGCACGCGCACATCCGCACTCGGCTCCGGCAGTGGTTCGGCGGGCATGCGGCCGACGGCTGCCACGTGATCTACGGCGGGAGCGTCAAGCCCGACAACATCCACGCCCTGATCGTGCTGCCCGACGTGGACGGCGCGCTCGTCGGCGGCGCGAGCCTCGAGGTGAAGGGATTTTCGGAGATTGTGGCGCGAAGCCGCCAAAGCGCTGTATAATCGGGCGTTATGCTTTACTACCTGGCCGTGACGTTGTACGTACTCGCCTGCTTTCTGCTGCTGGTCGTCGTGCTGCTCCAGCAGGGCAAGGGGGGCGACATGGCCAGTGCGTTCGGGGGCGGCGGCAGCCAGACCGCGTTCGGGGCGCGCTCCGGCGCGAGCGTGATGACCCGCGCGACGACGGTGCTCGGGGTACTGTTCATGATCGGGGCGCTCCTGCTCGCCGTCATCGGCCAGCGCGGCCCGGGCTCGCTGCTGAGCGGCGTCGGCACCTCCGCGCCGGTCTCGACGCCCGCGCCGATCGAGCAGCCGAAGTAGGGCGCGGCTTTACGCCGTGCCAAGTCGTAGGGCACGGCTTTACGCCGTGCCTCGAGATCGTAGGGCGCTGCTTTACGCCGCGCCAAAAACAGCAGGCCGCCTGGCCTGCTTACCCACCTTTTAGCGAAAGTGGCGGAACTGGCAGACGCACCAGCTTGAGGGGCTGGCGTTCGCAAGAACGTGGGGGTTCGAATCCCCCCTTTCGCACCACTCGACTCGGCTGGCGGCTCCCCCTAACGGCGAGCCGCTAGAGCGTTTTCTACTTGTACCTAGTACCCCGATCATGGTACTTCTCTCGCGGGAGGTGCGATGGCGGCGTACTCGATGGACTTACGAACCCGCGTGTTGGCCGACTCGGATACCGGGATGGCCTCCAAGGACGTCGCGTCGAAGTATTCGGTGAGTCGCGCATGGGTCGACCGATTGAAGCAGCGACGACGCGAGACGGGCGAGACGGCCCCGCGGAAACAAACGACCTTTCGACGCCGGACGATCAGCGCGGACCAGGAGCAACGGCTCGTGGCGTTGATCACGGCGACGCCGGATGCGACGCTGGTCGAATTGCAGTCGGCCCTGCCGACGACCGCGGCGCTGAGCACGCTGTGGCGGACCATCGGGCGCTTGGGCCTGAGCGTTAAAACAAACGGTACACGCCGACGAACAACGGCGTCCTGACGTCGCGACCGCGCGTCGACGCTGGCGCGACACGCAGCCACTCTACGACGCCCGCACGCTCGTCTTCCTCGACGAATTCGGCGTCACGACCGATCTCCTCCGTCGCTATGGTCGGAGTCCACGGGGCGTTCGCCTGCGCGATCACACGCGTTCGCGAAGCTGAAGGCGTTCTTGCGCGCCGCCCGCCCACGCAGTTTCGATCAGGTCGTCGAATTGATGCGCGTGGCGATCACGCTCTTCACGCCGGAGGAGTGTGCGAACTTCATCCGGCACTGCGGCTATCCGGTCGCTACGAAGTTATGAAAAACGCTCTAACGACACTCCTCCGCGTGAGGTTCTGTGTGGATCTCGCTGAAGCCATCGGGGAGGCCGGTTGAAGCCGGATGACGGTGGTATAGCGTTCTCCGGTTGCCACTGACGGGAAAACGTTTTCGCGCTACCTTCTACCTGGCTGGTCTCCCGGTATGCAGGAACGGGATCCAAGAAGCCTTGCAGTGCATCGGCGTTCCGAGGTGGCTGTGATTCGTCCACTCGTATGCCCTATTGAAGACGCGCTCCTCATCCGCCTCCTTGAACCCGAGGGCACCCGCGCAACCACCGCCATGCAGTGCGCAGCCTAAGATCGAACCATACGGGGCAGGGTCCCGCCAACACCTCTCGTTCAGCAGCGCACCCACCTGATTTCGGCCGATGAACCCTCGCCAAGGGAAACGTCGCTTGAGTGCGGAACCCACATGATGATCCGATCGAGTTTCAGATCTGGATTGCGCTTCAACGCGGTTGCGATCGCGATCGTCCCGAAGCTGTGGCCGATGGCATGCGTTCTTAGTTGCCGTGGCTCATTGCGTTCGTACAGCCGGATGATCTCCTGACTTGCCCGTTGCGCAGTCTTCGGGCGCGGCGTTGCAAGCCAGCTAATGTGATCGAGATCGGCCAACTCGTGAAGGTAGCCGGCATCCGTCAATGACGCATTGATCTCTCTTTGCCACTTTCCCCGCGTGCGGATGCCGTGAACGGAAATCACGACTGCCCGGTACTGCCGTGGGGCGTCTACGCTTTCTGCGATCTCGTTGTATTCAGTGACGGGGAAGCTCGGCGGCACGGGTTACCGGGATCGCCCCACTTCGTTCAGCAGACGGTCGGTCGGTAAGAACTTCACATCAACGTCAGCGACGTGAAAGTGATGTACCTCATGGCATCGGTCACACTCGACGGTTAGCGGGAAGTCGTTCATCTGCTCTTGTTCATCCACCGCACCGCGGCCATTGGGACACTGCCAGAACAACATCGTACGAAGGACATAAGCGCCGACCAACTCGACGAGAAGTTGCTTGATCAATTCCTCGCGAGCTTCAACCTGCTGGCTGAGAATGCGCTCATCAATCACTCCCTCAGGATGATGGCGCACGGTGTCCACGAGTTGCTGTTCAAGCCTCTGAATAGCGATCCGATGAGCCGGATCGGGATGTCTAGCGAGCAAAGTGTCGAATCCGGTCAAGGACATGCTGCACTGTCGTCGGCCGCAATTCGGCTGACAAATAGATTTTGCCACATCGGCCGAGTCTGGGCGCCTCGAGGACGGTTAGGTTCGAGTAGATTTTGTTCTCCTCGTCGGGGACGATCCAATACGGGTTCATGCCCGTCCGAACGACATCTCGGCCCCGCATCTGGTACTTCGGGTGGTCACGAACGTCGGTGCCCTTGTCGCGAGCCCGCAGGTTGTGAAAGGAAATCTTCGCGGACGGATCCTCTGCGTCGTCCTTGTTCAAGTAGACCTCGGTACGATCTGCGGCAATTCTCGGCAGGGCCCTCCAGATTTCGACGGGCGTGACATCGACCTCGAGGTCGAAGTCGTCACCGAGATCCTCAAGAAAGCTGCCCAACACCTCCAGTGCTAAGGTGTTGTCCATCCTACCGCGAACGCGGTCGATCCGAATCTCGACTTGCTGCTGTTCGGGTAAAACGCGTAGCAGGTTCACCGCGCGACGATGCTGTCGGACCATTACGGTCGCACGCTCGTCCTCTCGATCGTAGGAGCGATCGTCGTCGCGTTCCCAGTAGCTGCCGACAAAGATCTGCTTCACCGTTAACGCATCGGTTCTGTTTTCGAAGAAGGTCCGCTTCTTTCCCGGTGTCTCCGTGTACATCGCGACCGTAGGGTGACCTGGAACGCCCTGGAACACGGCGCCGAGTCTGTTGGCGGTCAGCCGCCGGCGTCCCTCATCGGTCAGGTCAAAGAGGAAGATGTGCTGCGCACCATTCTCCTCAACTTCATCGACGAATTTGGCCAACGCATGCTCGGGCAACCAGCTCTCAGAGACCGCCCGACGCGCCGCTTCGATCGCCTGTTCTGTCTTGATTCCGGTAAGCCGAAAATCGTTCGGTAGATTCTGCTCCGCCTTGATGGCCTTAAGCTTTTCAACCAGCCTGCCGATCGCACCCGCCTCTTTGACTCGCTGCAACAGCAGCGTTACCAGTTCGTCGTTCATCGGTTAAGCAGTCCTCGACGATATGCAAACCAAACGAGATCACAATGTCCACCAGACCAACAGAGTTCGTAGCCCTCTGAATCGGTCCACTTCTGGGCCAGTGACCGCACGAACGCAGCCCCCAAGGCAGTCTCAGGCACCCACCCGTCCGTCCGCGATCATGGCGGCTTCCAAGCCGCTGTGCATGCTCAGGACCGTAGAGCACGAGTTCCGAGCCGAACTCGAAGGATTGCAGCACACATCGAGCAACGCGATTAGCCCTTCTTCGAGGTCTAGGCGTCGCGCCAGTTCGACGGTGTGCCGTCCCAATCTTCTCGCTTTGGAGTTGTGTTCACAGGCGTGGGAGATCATAGCTGAGGTCGACGCCAGCCGCTAACTGGTCCCTCCCGCCGGTAAGAAAGGGATCCGCCGGCGGTCTGCAGCGACGATCATGACGACACCGCGTTCGCCTCCGGTCAGACCGCGCGATAGTCCCGGAAGTTGTTCAATACGGCAGCGAGCCGGGCGGTGAACTGGCCCTTGCCGGCACGGCGCCCAACGATCAGCCAGACCTCGGTCGCTCTGATACCGGCCAGTCCTGCCGACTATTGCGGCGGGCGAACAGCTCCAGTTCCGGCATCGGACTCTGGCGGCTGCCCGAACGTGGCCCGCGGTGGCCGTCGCCACGCGGCGCGAAACGTCCGGGGAACACTGCTCGACACCGGCGCACGGAAAGGCGAAGCGTTTGCCTCCGTTGGGACGATGTGGACTTCGATGCGGGACTCATCACATTCGAACGCTGCTGCGCGGGAAGACTCAGGACGGAGAACCGGTGTTCGGACGGCTGAAGAATCCGAAAACAGGCAACCCACGCATCCGCGCAAGGTGGCCGTCAACGAGAAGGCGCTCTGCGGGTTACGCGATCAGAAGCGCCAGCATGCGAAACTGAAGATGAAGAACCGGCAGGTCTACACAGACTCGGACGAGGGGGTACGAGGCAGCGGGAGGCGCGCGGTGATTCTCGAAATCCTGAGCGAAACGGGACCAAACGCGACGTCATAGCACCCCACCCGCTAGCAGCCCCAGCTAATCCCCTTTCGCACCAACTCGACTCGGCTCGGGGCAGGCCGCCAACCCACCCACGCGCGCACGGGTAACCTCCCCTTAGCCGCTGACCCAGGCAGAAACGAGTGCAAGCGTGAGGACGATCACCGCGGGGATGCCGAGGAACACGGCCTGGACGCGGCCGGAGTGGCCCTTCAGGTCGGTGTAGCGCTGGCTGAAGAGGAGCGGCAGCAGCCACGCGACCGCCAGCAGGGATTCGAGATAGGCGTTCGCGCCGTAGCGCGCCAGCGCCGCCTTGATCAGGAGCACCAGGACCAGGGTTCCGCCGATCGTGATCCCGGCGGCCTTGAGGGCATCCCCCCGGGTGTAATCCACACCGTAACCCGCGCATCTGAGCTTCAACATTCTTGGGACCATGTCGTCTCCTTTCGGATCGGCAGCCGCGGCGGCCGTCGATGATTGAGGATTGATCCAGGCATCGACCGCGCCGGCGATCAGGTCGATCACCGTGCGGAACGATGCCGGTTCGCCGTCGAGCCACGCCTCCAGCTCCCGGCCATATCGCCGGCGCCAGCCGGGCGGATAGAGCCGGACCAGCCACGTCATGCGCTGGCCAGCCGCCGCTGGCCGACGTTCGCCACCGCCTGCATGCTGGCCAGGCGGGCCCGGAGCGCCTTCTCCCCAGCCGCGGTCAACTGATACGGATTGCGCCGGTCCTCGGCGTCGAGCGGCTCGATCAGCCCGCGGGATTCGAGCCTGGCGATCGCGCCGTACAACGACCCCGGCCCGAAACGGACACCCGCGAACGCCAGGATGTCCTCCGTGATGGCGTAGCCGTGCTTCGGGCCCTCGGCCAGGCTCACCAGAATGAGCAGGGCCGGTTCGGCAAACCGGCCGAACTGCTCGAGATCCGCGATGTCGTCACGACGTGCCATATTCCTCCGCCAGTAATACCGTGTACGTAGTATTACGCGTATCGTACTAGCGTGTCAACCGGCCCGATGCGAGCGGCGCTCCCGCGAACGTGAGGGCGAATCCCCGGAAACTCGAAACCGTCATCCGGACCGCAATGTGTATCCGGGCGGCGACAGGCTGAGGCCCCGGTGACACGCAGGGGACCCCCAAGCTCTTCCATCACGCGGGACGATCGTCGTACGGTCGTATCCAACCCAGGCGAGACACGATGAGTCCAACCGATCCACTGAACGTGGTCTGTCCGGCGTGTGGACGAAGTCCGGTGAAGTTCATCGTCCCGTCCGAGCGCGGAGCGTACTGCCTCTGTCAGACGTGCGGTCACCTCTGGCAGGAAGAGGGGCTCGTGATCTCGGCACGGGGATCGTCGAAGGCGCCGCGGCGGCGGAAGTCGGACCCGCAGGCAGCCGTCGAGGCGCAGCTACGCGAGATTCGTCAACTGAAGAAGCGGATCGCGGAACTCGAGACCGAGAACTCGCTGCTGCGGGCTTCCGCGATCGCGTTCGGGGAACTCGCGGAGCGCTTGAACGATCGCGTGCGTCGTGACCGGCGCTCCGGCCTCGATCGGCGGCACCAGCCGAGGGCTACGCGGGATCGGCGCGTTCGAAAACTCTGACGGCCGGACCCGGCGCCGATCGCGTCACGCCTGGTCGGTGATCCGCGCCAGGCGCTCCACGAGGATGGCCTTCATCTCGGCCTCTGACCCGGCGGTCGTCAAATCGACGTCCGAAGCGGCCACGGCATCCACGAGCGCGCGGATCAGTTGCGCGCGGCTGACCGACGTGCCGTTGCGCTGCCGAACGCTGGCCGCCAGGTTGTCGAGGAACTCGATCTGGCGGTTGAACAGGACGACGGTGGCTTTGGTCCATTCCTCGACGTGGACCGGCGGCCTCCCCGGCCCACGCTTGCCGTGCCGCCCGGGGTGAGCAACGGGTCCACGATCACCGGCCAGCTTCGAACGTCCGTCCGATCCTTTCGCCTGCGGCATGCGACCTCGCCCCCCGTCGTTGTCGGCCCAGATCGAAAC